>JBAWZW010000020.1:0-31972 GCA_037142835.1 Verrucomicrobiota bacterium | reverse complement strand
GCGAAAGCCCCGAAAGCTCCCAAAGCTTCAACCAAGCCCGCGAAAGCCCCGAAAGCTCCCAAAGCTTCAACCAAGCCCGCGAAAGCCCCGAAAGTTCCCAAAGCTTCAACCAAGCCCGCGAAAGCCCCTAAAGTTCCCAAAGCTTCGCCCAAATCGGTGAGACTCGCCCCCATTGACACCAACGAAACTCCCGCCCAAGAAGTCCATAAAAAAGCAAAGCCAGCAGGGAAATCCAAAAAAGAAAAACCAGCTCTCAATGTCCGCCCCATCAGTGCAGTTGACCTGCCAGATGTCCAAGAAAAGCTCCGGGAACTGATCAAGTTGGCGAAAGAGCAGGGACATCTGACCTTCGATGATTTAAACGAAGCCCTCCCTGACAATGTGACCGATCCGGAAGACATGGATATGATTCTTGTCCGCCTGCGCGCGATTGATATTGATATCATCGACCCGTCCGATGTGGACCGCGTGAAAGACGAAAAGAAACCAGAAGACGCCGAGGAAGAGGACGAAAAGCCCGAAGCGAAACTCGACATTCTCGATGACCCAGTTCGGATGTATCTGAAGCAAATGGGCCAAGTTCCCTTGCTCACCCGAGAACAAGAAGTGGAAATTTCCAAGCGGATTGAAGACGCGGAAATGAATGTCCAAAATCGGATTAACCAGTTTGGATTCAGCGCTCGGGCCTACCTAGATCTCGCCGGAAAACTCCAAGAAGGGCGGGAACGCTTTGACCGAGTAATTCTCGATAAGAAAATTGAGAGCCGCGAGCGCTACATGAAGTTCTTGCCCAGACTCTGCAACCAACTGGAGCACGCCGTAGAAACTTGTTCAACTAGCTATCGTGCGTACATCTCCCATGGCGGAAAAAATCACGACACTAAATCATATGGCGAATTTAAAAAGGCCCACGAGGCGGTTCAGAAAGTCTACCCAAAATTTTTCTTTAAACAGAAAGTCACCGAAGAGTTTGTCAACTTAGCCGACGAGGCCTTCCGCCTAGGAGCGCAATGGACGGAGGAGCTCCAAGCGCCCAAGAAAGGGGCGAAAGAACAAAAAAATGCTCCACCAGCCATTGACTACGCAGGAAAGCTTCGCGATCGGCAACTTCGGATGTGGATGAGCCAAGAGGAGTTTGTCACCCACTACCAAGACCTAAAGGTTTGGCTGAAGAAAGCCCTCAAGGCAAAAACAGAAATGGTCGAAGCGAACCTTCGCCTCGTCATCTCCATTGCGAAGAAGTATACTAATCGAGGCCTCTCTTTTCTTGATCTTATTCAAGAAGGAAACATGGGATTGATGAAGGCCGTGGAGAAATTTGAGTATCGGCGCGGATACAAATTCTCCACTTATGCAACCTGGTGGATTCGCCAGGCCATCACCCGAAGCATTGCCGATCAGGCTCGGACTATTCGGATTCCTGTCCACATGATCGAGACGATCAACAAGCTGATGCGGGTGCAGAAGCAGCTCGTCCAAGATTACGGTCGCGAACCCACCCCCGAAGAAGTGGCCGACGAGATTCAACTTCCCGTCGAGCGCGTTCGGGCAGTTTTAAAGATGGCCCAACAGCCGATCTCCCTTCAATCGCCCGTTGGCGAGAGTGACGACACGAGTTTCGGTGATTTTATCGAAGATAAATCTGCCGAAAATCCCAGCGACATGACGGCAATCGTTTTGCTGAAGGAAAAGATCAAAGACGTCCTCGTCAGCTTGACCGAAAGAGAGCGCCAAGTTCTTGAGCAGCGCTTTGGCTTAGTTGATGGCTTCCCGCGCACCCTCGAAGAAGTGGGCAAACAATTCCGCGTGACCAGAGAGCGAATTCGCCAGATTGAAGCTAAGGCTTTGAGGAAGATGCGTCATCCGACCCGGATTCGCCAACTCGAAGGCTTTCTCGAGCCACAGGAGCATTAAACGAAGGGTCATGACACGCCTTGAGGGCGGTCTTCGACGAACTGTGCAACTTTCCTAGTTACTCCGCGTTAATGTTTTTACTATGAAAACAGAAGACGATGACGCCCTTTGGAATTTGCTCGGAAAAGCCGAGAAACCCACCGCGTCGCCATTCTTCGCCCGAAATGTTCTCCGGCAAACTCGGATGTCGGCCCCGATCACATCTTGGGATACTTGGTTGCGGCATCGCTGGCAATATGCTTGCCTTGGCGGACTCGGCTTGCTCCTCGCTTCCCTGGCACTCATCCCGCAAGTGGAAACGCCCGAGCAAACCACCATTGCCCTAGCGGAGAAAGTAAGCGAAAGCCCTGACTACCAAGTGATCAATCACCTCGACGAATTGTTAGCTTCTGAAGAAAACCTTGCATGGCTCGAAAACTAACAGTGTGGGTTGGGCTTGTGGCCTTCATCGGTTGTGGACCGTGGCTGGCCAACGCCCAAACACCCGCAGAATCAACTCGCCCTAGCGAAACCCCTAAAGAAACGATCAATGACTCCGCTCCCCCACGTCGACCGGGCTTTAGCCCCGGAGGCGGCGGGGGCGGCGAAAGACATCGGCCCAATAACGGAAGCGAAGATCAGGAAAAATTCCAAAATGTTCGGCGCGCCCTCGAGGCACTGACCCCAGAACAGCGGAAACGTTTCCAAGAAAACTTTCAACGCTGGAGCAACTTTTCGCCCGAAGACAAAAAAGCCTTATCCGACCGTGAATCCTTTCGGCATCGCAAAATGGCGGAAGACATTGAACAGGCCATCAAAAGCACCAACTTAGAACTCGCCCCCGAGCAACGGGCGCTTTTTGTGAAGCGTTACACGGAAGAACGCCACCAAATTGAAGAGCAAATTCGCAAAGACTCAGACGAAAAACGCCAGCCCCTCTTGGCCGAAATGCTCGCGAAATTAAAAAGCGAATTTACCCAAGCGGCACAGCCCCCCAAGCGGTAATTCCACTGGCTAAACCTTGGTGCAGCCGGCGTACCGCATGACCTCAAGCAAAGACTGACGCGAGAGGCGCTAAAATAAGGGCGGTTTCCGAGGATTACAGGGGTTCCGAGCCAACCTCTTCCAGGATCCGATCTCGGAATGGCTGTGGAAGCCCTTGAAAATCGACATAGACGGGAGACCAAGCACTCCGCGGGAGCCGGATTTACTCTGGTATTCGTCAAGTTAGCGCCATTCAAGACTGACTTCACTAGCGGTGTCCGCCACCCTAAAGGATGATTGGCATTCCATTATCATGCCGATACCAGGCAGCCGAAGAATCTCTCTGCGGCGGAGATGGAAATCATTCGCGTTCTACGGGTGAACTGAGATCCATAGAACAAAGACCCCAAACACATAGAAATAATCATTGAACATTGGAAGGTTTTCTTTGAATATCAAGATACGCCTCAATCCAACAATCAGAAATTACTATTTAATTACATTCATGCCTACTATCACCGCTCAAATTCTTGTCGGCAAAGCTCACCGAAGCAATAATGGCATCCATCCTACCCACGCTCTTTACTTGCACGAGGGGAGTATTTGCGCTTGGTCCCTCCACGCGGTCGACCTTAATGGATCATTGTCCGCAAATGAAATTGCTCAATGGGCTTGTGACCCAAAAGATATCCTCTCCGATGCTCTGTTGTTAACGGCACTTTATCTCAGTAATAATGAGACGTTTCTCAATAGAGCCCTCGACCTTATCCCATCAATTAAAAAAAGTTTTGATTCCTTTTCTGTCTCTGAAAACGACCGCGAAGAACTCTTGAAAATGCTCAAGCAAACGCCCATGCCAAAAATGATCTTCAGTATTTTCAACGACTCAAGCCTCCGTGGAAAAACTGCTTTGCTCAACGATTACGCATTCGACTGCGAAATTTGCGAGAGTACCTTTTCACGCCACCAAACGACTTATTAGGAACTTGTCGGAATCCCTAGGGCCTCTTCCCAACAGTCAAACGTAGTCGCCACCAACGGGGCTCGTTTACCGAGGATCCCACACAATCCAATTCCCAGCATCCTCTTTCAAGGTCTCAAAGGTCCTCCTGATCGAGATTTGCCCTTCCCGTTGTCCGCCCACCTCGAACAACCGATCCTCCCCACCGAAATTGCAGGTGATCCGGTCACCCCAACAGCAGAAAACTCAACAGGACTTTGGTGAGAAAAAGAACGAACCGCTTTTCCGCGCGGGAAAGGACAAATTAGGTCCTCGAAAGAGGAGAACCCTCTCCTGAAAGGAAAGAAATGGTGCGCGATACAGGGTTCGAACCTGTGACCCCCTCCGTGTCAGGGAGGTGCTCTACCACTGAGCTAACCGCGCTTGAAATCCTTTCACCAGTCGCGCTTCGGAAATGTCCAAATGAAAGCGACTGGACTAAGAAATTAAATGATGAGGGAGAGCCCAACGATGTTCAAGCGGAAAAATTTCGCTTTTACCGATCACCACTTCGCCGAGGCTAAACGAAGGCAAACCGTGATCAAAGAGATGAAGAGCATCCATTTTCGCCGAGTCCAAACACGATTCAACACCGCAGCGGCGGACCACCAGCAAGCCAACCGAGAGGGTCACGCTCTAAACAAGGCAAAGCCCCTACGGTGCCAGTTGTTGACCTGAAAACAGCCAACCACGACTATTGAAAAGCGGACAATCGCTCAACTGCTAACCCATTGGAGACAAGTCAGAAACATGCACAAGCTTTGTCGAGATTCGCGAATTCTCTAGTGTGCAATTGCTAACACCTTTGATTTTTCCACCACTTTGCCCGAAGGAGCATCCCGCTTTTTCGGTTGCGACGATTCAACTGGTCACCCTCTGGAAAGCGCTCTTCTGGACCTTTCATCAAAGTTTTGATCACCCGAATTTCTGCGCTACTCACATGCACCGAGTGCAGAAGTCACTCCTCGCGAAGACGGGAGTCACCATTCAAAAATCTCATCTGCTCGCCATCCCAACCAGCGCGAGCGACTCATGAAATCTCCCCGATCAAGTATCCGATGGTGCCGCGATAAACCTTCCCATTAGAGGCAACAAGGCGACGCACAAGCCCACCAAAACGATCTGGGGCCCGGTGGCCAATCTGGATATCCCCATGGTTCGCCAACACGGCTGGCACCGTCCTGGGAAATGACGTCGAGCGAACGCCATCCACGAAGACAAACCGCAGACCAATTATCATTGCAGAGACCATCCAGACGCGATTAACCATCTGTGCGCCTATGAGAGCACTTGTAAAATCGAAAGCGGAATCAGGCCTCTGGCTGCACGACGTGCCCGAGCCAAAGTGCGGTCTCAATGACGTGCTTATCCGCGTCGAACGCACAGGAATTTGTGGAACTGACTTTCACATTTACAAGTGGGACGCTTGGGCAAAAAAAACCATCCCTGTCCCCATGATCGTCGGACACGAATTTGTCGGAACAG
This sequence comes from Verrucomicrobiota bacterium, assembly GCA_037142835.1. GTDB lineage: Bacteria > Verrucomicrobiota > Verrucomicrobiia > Chthoniobacterales > Chthoniobacteraceae > Chthoniobacter. The sequence continues at coordinate 26,610 of JBAWZW010000020.1, read as the reverse complement.
TCATCGCCACCGGCGAAAATGTGAACGACTTCTTTGCGGGCGAACTAGTCAGTGGAGAAGGTCACGTGGTCTGTGGCCGATGTCGCAATTGCCTAGCAGGTCGCCGCCATCTCTGCGCCTACACCAGCGGAATCGGGGTGAACCGACCAGGAGCTTTCGCCGAATACCTCGCCCTGCCGATGAGCAATGTCTGGCACCATCGACCGGGCATTGATCTCGACGTCGCGAGCATCTTTGATCCGCTTGGCAACGCCGTCCACACGGCGCTTTCCTTCCCTGTCCTCGGTGAAGATGTCCTCATTACTGGTGCCGGCCCCATCGGTCTCATGGCGGCAGCCGTTGCTCGCCACGCGGGAGCCCGATTTGTTGTCATCACCGATGTGAACCAATACCGTCTGGATTTAGCACTGCAGATGGGCGTCGATGTCGCCTTAAATACCACGACTGAATCCTTAGCGGGCGTCCAAAAAAAACTCGGGATGAGCGAAGGGTTCGATGTCGGCCTAGAGATGTCAGGCAATCCGTCAGCGTTCCGCTTAATGATCGACTCCATGTGTCACGGCGGAAAGATTGCCATGCTCGGACTCCCTACAGAAGATATCTCGATTGATTGGAATAAAGTGGTCTTTAACATGCTGACCATTAAGGGGATCTACGGCAGAGAAATGTATGAGACTTGGTATAAAATGACTGTGATGATTCAAAGTGGCTTGGATATTACCCCCATGATCACCCATCGCTTTCCCTTCACCGAATTCGAGCAAGGTTTTGCGGCGATGACTGAGGGCAACTGTGGGAAAGTCATCCTCGATTGGAGTGGCCAAAGTTAAAAAACCAACGTCATCCACGGCTTAACTTATCCGCGGATCACCTCCATTAAGCCATTCGCCAGATCAATCGGACGGCATCGACCCGAAGGCGTGTACCCGCGATAGCCGTTGTCAGTTCAACCTGCTCCCCACGAAGAGCCTCAATCTCCGAGGGTCGAATATGATCATTGATTTGAGCAAGATCCTCAAGCCGAACAATCTCCGCCTCCAATTGGCTGGTCATCTTGCTCTGCGCAGCAGCGACCAGACCAACAAGCTGTTCCGTAGCAATCTTTAAGGCGCCAGCTAGCATCGCGGGAAAGAGCTTCTTTTTGACCGCCCCACGATCAAGGAGGCGAAAGATGTCGCCCTTTTCTAAAACCGCAGCGAGAAACTCTTGGTTGGCCGTCCAATCCTTTTGAAAATGATCCACGACCACCCGAATCGGGGTGACGGGCAGAAATCGATCAAGGTGCAGGGTGGCAGGAGCAACCGCCTCGGCCAGGTAGTTTACTTCGAGAAGCAGACCTTCACCCTCTGGGTGGCGCCAGATCCCAAAAGCGGCATTTCCTCTTTCACCTCCTAAAAGGAGATCAAGGGCTCCACGAACCAAGGGATGATCCCAAGTCATGAAACCAAGATCCTCGCGGCTGAGAGCCCGGCGCCGGTCAAAGGTCACACTTAATCCTTCGGGAGGGAGCCCGATAAGCGCCTCTCCCCGAAGTTGATCGGGTCGAAATAAATAAGTGCGTGGCCCAAGGTCTTCAATCTGCAGACCACAATGCTCAAGAAGGCGAACGACGAACTCTTCAAAACTCAAATCATCATCGAGACCCCGAATTTGCTCAATCAGCAGCTGGGCACTCGCGGGTCGCGACGAACTTAATTCCAGGAGCCGGTCCTGTCCGAGCTGGAGTTTTTCGACAACCCCAGCACGACAACGCCGCGACTTTTCAAGAAAGGCTGTCAACTTGCGGGCATTAAATTGTTTGAGTAAAGTCGCCAAATCGGGACCGAGTTCGGCGGCAACTTCTCCGGCGCCGTGAAGATTTTTTTCAATAGCCCCAAGACCCTCATCATACCAGCGAGCCATGACCTCAGACTCCGTACCAACTAAATACGGCAGATAAATTTGAATCACCCCAGTCTGCCCAATGCGGTCAAGACGCCCAATCCGCTGTTCAACCAATTCTGGGTTGAGTGGCAGATCGTAAAGAACCAAATGCTGGGCGAATTGAAAGTTCCGTCCTTCACTACCGATCTCCGAACAGATGAGCATCCTCGCTCCATCCTCCTCAGAAAAGTAGGCCGCATGTCGGTCACGCTGGAGGAGTGTCAAACCTTCGTGGAAAATCGCACACTTCATCGCAATCAAGCGCTGGAGACGCTCAACGATTTGCTCAGCAAGTTGGCGCGTTTGGCAGATCACCAAAACTTTGGCAGTGCCCAAGCTCTTCAGTAAATCAACCAACCAACGGACTTTTGCCTCATCAGCAGTTCCTTGGGGTGCGTCCAGTGGCACAAGGTGGGCCTTACGCTCAGGGAAACCTTTTAGCGCGGCTCGAGTATTTCGAAACATCACCCGACCAGTTCCAAACGCATCAATTAATTTGCTAACGAGTGCCATCCGAGTCGGTTCATCACCACCCTTGACCTCCTTAATTTGCTTGGCGAGACGGGGAGTTTTCGCAGCAAGTAAGGTCCGTTCTTTTGGTTTGAGAGCTTCCCCCGCGAGAACCCGGTCGACCGTCTTTGCCACCTCCACAAAGTGTTTCGCCTCTTCTAAAAATGGACCGATCTCCGCATAACGCTGGGGATCCAAAAGCCGGAGCCGAGCGAAATGCGCCTCCACGCCAAGTTGCTGGGGCGTTGCCGTCAACAAAAGCAATCCAGGAGTCTTTGCCGCAAGCAGCTCAACCAGTTGATATTGTGGGCTCGCCAAATTGGGAGACCATTCGAGATGATGCGCTTCATCAACGATGAGAAGATCCCAATCAACCGCGCACACTTGCCTTCCCCGCGGGGCATTTGATCCAAGAAACCCCACGCTACAGATGACCAATTGGCTATCGAGAAAAGGATTCGAATCCGCATCGCCAATCTCGATGGAAGCACATCGCTCTTCATCAAAAATACTGAAGAGCAGATTAAACCGTCGAAGTAACTCGACGAACCATTGGTGAATCAACGGCTCAGGAACGAGAATTAAGATCCGGTTTGCCCTGCCAGTTAAATAAAGCCGATGAAGAATCAACCCCGCTTCGATGGTCTTTCCTAACCCCACTTCATCCGCGAGTAAAACACGCGGAGCAAGGCGTGAGGTAACTTCTCCAGCGATAAACATCTGATGGGGAATCATTTCCACGCGCCCGCCAACAAATCCGCGGACCGGCGATTGCCGATTTTCGCTCCGCCGACGGATGGATTCAGCACGAAGATCAAAAGCGTGCAGGTCATCTACTTGGCCAACAAGCAAGCGCTCCTCAGGTTGAGAAAAACTGATTGAATCCGAGAGCTCCGACTCCCCGACACAACGGCCAGCCCCATAATAATTAAGCAGGCCAGCAACTTCTTCGACAGTCTCAACAGTCAATTCGTCTCCGCGATGGAGTTTAATTCGATCACCCACTTGAAAAGTGACCCGACGGAGGGGAGCGGAACGAAGAGCATACTGACGGTGCTCATTCGCCGCGGCAAAGAGCACTTCCACCCGCCCAAGTTCAATCTTTAAAATAATTCCCAATCCGAGCTCTGGCTCGCTATCGCTGACCCAACGTTGGCCGATTATAGGAGAAGTCATAGTGGAAAAAAGGGACGCAGACTACGCCAAGAAACCACTCTGACAAAGACTTTACGCTAAACTTTCATCCCGTCGTTCCGCTGGTTTGCAACCACTCTCCAAAAAAAGACTCGGATGTCACTTGCCCGCTCTGGGATCCGCATGCGAGGCCGCCCCTTCTCATCGGGCCTCCAATTTTTGGGGGCACTTTTCTAAGGAGCCACGAGCTACTCAACCCAGATTCCTCGATAAGTTCGTGGTGTCGTTGGCGGTGGAACGGTCGTCCGCACTCCAGAACGGACTGGTAAAAGTCGCAAGGCCGCCAGGGTGGAAAGATCTAAGCGCCCAGAAAGTTTGAGCCGAAAGTTGCCTTGATAAATCAGGATCGCCTCTTCGGTTGCTGGCCCAAAAATTCCGTCGATCGTTCCGCGATAATAACCGAGGCCCGCGAGCGCCGTTTGGGCGTTAGCGAGTGTCCTCGTTTGGACCTCTTCGGGTGCAGTGGCGTAAGGGGTATCAACAAAAATTTGTGAGAGTTCAGTAGCCGCCACGGCCACAGGCGGCGACACGGGCAAAGGCTGAGGAGGAGTGGCTGGCTTCGGTGTCTGCGAAGGATCTAAAGTAATCGGCGCCGGGGATTCAGAAAGTGACTTTGGTTTTGTTGGTTGTTTATCTTCAGCTAATCCTAACGCCAGTCGCGTCTCATCGTTGACGGTTCCCGTAACCTCTAGACCGTTGCGAATTTGATAGCGCCGGAGCGCGGCGACCATTTCAGGTGAAGAAGTCCCGTCAGCGTCTCCGTAAAAAAAACCCTGCGCTTTCAGAATATTTTGGACGCGTTCGGTAGGGGTGTCCGCGAAAATTTGTAAACTCAGTAATGCCGAAAAAAGGAGAATGAACGTCGGTAAAGTCATAAAGAAGTTGCGATGTGTTGAGACTACTTTTAGCGGTTTATCATTCAAATAATCACCAACTAAGAAACGACATGATTCTCTGCGGCGGTAAAGTTACCGGATGCTTAGAAATTAATTTAATTGCCCGCCTTGCACACGACTTGCTTGGTTTGAAAAATCGTGAAACATTTTTTGAATGACTAACCTTATCAGAACAGCGGGAATTTTACCGATTCTTCTTAGCATGATCACCCTTGCTGAAAGTGCCGAGCCTACTCTCTCTCAAGAAGTCCATGAGTTACGAAGGGACATCCAAATTCAAACGGCGAAAATTACTAGCCTCACTGAGCAAATCAGTGCCCTAGCTCACGCTCTCCAAGAAAAAACCAATCCTGAACCAGTCAGTCGCCCGGCTACAAATACCTCTCCAACCCCAGCGACTGGCAGCAGTCCTGTGGTGACAATTCCCACGCAACAAAAATCTTCACCTGAAGCCAAAGGTTCAGAAATTGCCATTCCCCGTGCGGAGGCGGTTAATCCACTAGGACAGCATCTAGTGGAGAAGGGGGACACTTTGACTTCGATAGCCAAACACTACAATATCCCCCTCAACGACTTGCAAGTTCTTAACAAAGGCATCAATGATCGGAAACTTCAGATCGGACAAATTCTCAAAGTTCCCGCGATCAAGCCCACCGACTCCCCAACAATTAAACCCGAAAACTAAACTATGGAGCAATCAAACCACTGGTTTTTGATGAAAAGTGAGGATGGAAGCGTCTTTGGACCCATTTCAACCTCTCAACTTGAGGAGTGGGCAAATTCTGCACAAATTTCACCACAGGACAAAATTTCTAGTGACGAGAAGAACTGGTTAAAAGCCCCACTGATCTCCTTTCTGAAAATGGATTTTCTCTTGGAAACCGCCCCTGATCAATTTTATGGGCCAACGACCGCTGGAACAATCAAAGAGTTTCTTGAAGTCGGAGAGGTCACCAAGGAGACGCTCGTGATCAACTCCCAGGACGGATCAATCAAAGTGGTCGGGGACATGGAATTGGTTCCCTTGATCGAAGACGGTGCAGAGGTCGAACAACCAATCAAGACAAGTCTTCGCTCCAGTCTCCAACAGCGAATCAGAGAACTAGAAGAGACGCTGATGTCTGAGCGCCGTGCCCGCGAACACTCAGAAAAACTTTTGGCGAAGTTAGAAGCGAAACTCAAAGAAATTGCCACGTTGGTTGGGTCCTCTTTGTGAATTATTCACAGCTTCTGATGATTGAATGAATAGAACCCAATCTTTCTTCTTCTTCTTAAGGGTGTGAATAAACCACTTCAATCGTGTTCTTTCTTTACTAGCTCAAGGTTCTACACCGTTGTGTGGTGGTGAATAAGTGGAAAAAGTTCCCACAACAAACCTGAGAAAGTGACTTGTTGGGCAGTTTATTGGGGGTTGTTCTGAGTTGTTTGGGACTTATTCAGAGACTTATTCGTGCCCTTTGTTTTGTTTTTCTTCGCTGGTTGGGGAAGGAGCCAGCGTTGAAGTTCCAGAGCACTTTGGGCGGTCGCGGCTTCCGCTTCTTTTTTGCTGTGTCCAGCTCCACTGCCCAGTTCTATCCCATTCCAGTGGACCTTCGCGATAAAGTTTCGGTCATGGTCTGGGCCACTCTGCTGAACGATTGAGTATATGGGGCCGGCTCCAGAGATGGACTGGAGGATCTCTTGAAGTTTTCCTTTGGGATTTTTGTCCGAGGCGTCTGCTTCGACCGCTTCTAAAAACTTTTGTGACTCTCTTAAAATAATCGTCTGAATAGTGGTGAAGTCGCTGTCGAGGTAAATAGCGCCCACAATTGCTTCCAAAACATCCGATAGAGTGCTGGCCCTCGTGCGTCCGCCGTTGGTTTCTTCCCCTCTGCCCATCATCAGGTGCTGACCGAGGCCAAGACTTTCCGAAAGGCAACGGAGTCCTTCTCGAGAAACAATTCGGGCCCGCAATTTAGTGAGTACTCCTTCGTCGGCGTGAGGAAAACGCTTAAAAAGGTAGCCCGTAAAAATCAATTGAAGCACGGCATCACCGAGAAACTCGAGCCGCTGGTTATCAAAGTGGCGTTGTTTCGTTTCATAGCCAAGGCTTGGGTGAGTCAGAGCCTCAGCGAGGAGCAGTGGGTTGCGAAATTTATAGTTGAGGCGTTGCTCAAGTGGATTCATTTTTTGAAAGGAAGATCGTTTTTATCTCATTGAGCGGAAAGTTGAAGTAGGGACTTTCTTTGATACTTAGTTAACGCCATGGGTCGACCGACAGAAGTTGGATAGGAATCGCAGACTTTCAAATTTTTATACAAAATCTTTCTGCTTCTTCTCGGTAATTTTTCAGTGCCGGAACCGTTGGAACGACGACGCTTTGGTTGTCTAATGAGGCACCGATGTTCACAAGTTCTTCCGGGTCCGCCAAATCCTTGCGAAAATTTTACACTTTGGAGGGGAGTATCCGGAGAAAGAAAAAGCGCTATCGGAAAACTTCCCAGGCCTCTTGACCGTTTACTTTAACGAACAGCCTTTAGAAAAAATTCCAAGGATTGAAGAAGTTGGGAGAAAGCAACTTGGCGAGCTGGCGGAGACGCCACGGTCATGATTATTTGCTGATGACCAAAATCTTCGGTTAATCGTAATTGCTCCCCATGAACCTGTCGTGGTCTGGGAAACCGATCGCTTCGCTTGATCATCGGTGGGCAAAGTCAAAAAGTGGGGTGACCGACGGGACTCGAACCCGCAACAACCAGAATCACAATCTGGGACTCTACCATTGAGCTACGGCCACCATACTTTTGACAGGGTGAGCATAGCGAAAGTACTCGCCTTGCCAAACGGATAATTCTCATAGAGCCCGAGAATTTTTCTTCTATTTCAAACTTGCTCGCTGTGAAAAACCTAGCAACGTGGAAACCGCCATGACGACTACGACTGTTCGGATTTCTATTTTAACTTTGTTGGCAACTTCGTTGACCAGTTGCACAACGACCGCTCCGCAAACCAGGGTGAAGGGTTCTCCGCTTGCTCTTGCTTCCGCCGATTTGCTCCAAGCCCGACGAACTTCCCTGCCTCTAGAAACGCGAGCGGGGCTCTATGTCGCGGCCGCTGACACCACTTCGAAACTTTTCGATTCCCCTCTGCAGAAGTCTTCAGCGGAAAAACTCTACAATAGTGCCACGGGTGAACTCACGGTGCTCCTTCGTTCTTCGCCGTCTGCTACTCTTTGGAATCACCCCTTGCAAGTGAGTGCCCATGGCAAAGATTACCAGTTCAGTTTCCACGCGTCGTCGCGCGACGGATTCTGGTCGCCGATGGAGTTTAACTCTTTCATTCTTTCGCAAAACGTTCCCCGAAAGCATATTCGCCGATCAATTACGGTTCCCGGGATCGGCGGATCGTTGGTCGGCATCAAAAAACTTCCGCCTTTGCCCTCCGGCGACAAAGCCCCATTCCAACCTAGGAATGGACTCGTATCGCCCGTCACCGCGACGTTAGATTTCCAAGGCGACAAGGCGACTCTTGGCCTGATCGACCCCGCGGTTCAAAGGAGTGTTCGTTTGCGCGGAAAAGTAGAACCTTTGGCCGCCGATTTTACCGCTCCCATTGCTTTTCACCCAACCAGTCACGGGTTGATGGATGGCCTGATGGGATTTATTCACGCGGATAAGTATGTCGATACCACGGCGCTTTACATGCTCCACCCCTATGATCCTCAGCGGATTCCCGTGGTGCTCGTGCATGGTCTTGTTTCCAGTCCGCAGATTTGGGCAAACGTGATTAATGAGGTGGAGGGAAATCCCCAGTTGCGTGGTCGGTTTCAGTTCTGGGTGTTTCGTTATGCCACTGGTAACCCAGTGGCTTTTTCGGCGATGCGGTGCCGGGAGGAACTCGCCAAAGCTCAAACTGTCTATCCGATGCCTAACGGATTTATTATGGTCGGCCATAGCATGGGTGGACTGGTCTCCCGCTTGCAGGCGGTCGATACCGGTCGGGCTTTATGGGACGCTAACTTTGGATCGAACGCCGCCGCCCTCGACAAAAAACTTCCTGCCGACCACTTGATTAGGCGTGCGCTCGTGGTGCAGGCGAATCCGCAGGTCAAGCGACTGGTGTTTATTTGTGTTCCCCATCGCGGGAGTGAACTGGCTACGGGAAAGATCGGCGAACTTGCCATGAAGCTAGTGACATTGCCCGCCTCGATCCTAGGCGCGGTCGAAGACTCGGTGGGCGCCGCGCTAGTTTTGGCAAGTGGTAAGCGGGTTCTGCCCAATGGCATCACCAGCCTTTCGCCAAAGAGCCCCACCCTGATCGCTCTCGATAAACTTCCCATCCGGGCGCCTTATCACTCGATTATTGGAGATCGGGGCAAAGGCGATACGCCCAACAGCACCGACGGAGTGGTCCCCTATTGGAGTTCTCACCTGGATGGCGCTCAGTCGGAATTGATCGTGCCAGGTCCGCATAGTTCTTATGAGTTGGAGCAGTCGATCAACGAGCTCAACCGGATTCTCCTCGTGCAATTGAAGTCAGGAAAGACGCCTAAGCGCTAAAGCCCTTTGCCTTCAATGGTGAGCACTCTCTCAGTGAGGGTGTGCCGCGCACTCAGGGCGTGGCGGCTGGGGGATGAGGTCGAGTTCTCGGAGAAGTTCGCGGTCTTCATCCGTTCCAGGATTGGCGGCGGTGAGAAGCTTATCGCCGTAAAAGATGGAGTTTGCTCCCGCGAAAAAGCAGAGGGCTTGGCCTTCGCGACTTAATCGCGTCCGTCCAGCGCTGAGTCGAACCTTGGCGTGGGGAAGGACGATTCTCGTGGTGGCGACGAGTCGGACAAGTTCGAAGACCTCCACGGGGGGTTGACCTTCCAAAGGAGTTCCTGGCATGGCCATCAGGCAGTTAATCGGCACGCTTTCGGGTGCGGGATCAAATCCCGTTAAGACCTCAAGCATCCGCAATCGATCATCAACCGACTCGCCCATGCCGATAATCCCGCCACAACAGACATCCATCCCAGAGCTTTGGACCGCTTGGATCGTCTCGAGTCGGTCTTGGAAGGTGTGCGTGCTGACAATCTTCGGGTAATACTCGGGTGAGGTATCGATGTTGTGATTGTAAGCCGTCACGCCCGCTTCTTTAAGGAGTCGCGCCTCGTTCAAGCTGAGCTTCCCTAGGGTGACGCACACCTCCATTCCTAGCTTACTGACTTCGCGAATCGTTCCGAGAACCTGTTGGAATTTTCGGTCACCCTCGCGGACGCCCTTCCATGCCGCTCCCATACAGAAGCGGGTTGATCCATTGGCGCGGGCCCGCTGAGCGACTTCCAGCACAGCAGCGGTTTCGAGGAGGGCTTCGGCTTGCACATCGGTGGTGTAGCGGGCGCTCTGTGCGCAGTAGCCGCAGTCTTCGGAACAGCCACCCGTCTTGATCGAGAGCAAGGTGCACAGCTGAACCTCATTGTTTTTCCAGTGCTCAAGGTAGGCGTTTCTGCCCGCTTGAATCAGGTCGAAAAAAGGGCGGTTGTAAATGGATTGCAGTTCGGAAAAAGTCATTGGAAGAAAAAAAGGTTAGCGTGTCCAGCGACCAGTCGGACTGGAAAGGACAGGGAGTTCATCAGTCATATATTGGGTTTTGCCGATCGCGCCGACCATGCTGACACCCGTGGCCGCGCGCCAGCGTTGGCTCATACTTTCGCCCGAGTGACAGCTCCAGCTTTTTACCAAAGCGCCACGAGCAAAGATGCCTCGACGGATTTTCCCGAGATCATTTTCGTGAAGCCACACCTTTGAGGAGCTATCGATAATATTGGAATAATCAAACAGCCAGCAGGCCTTGTTGCTATGGCCAAAGAATTCGAAGTCGGCGATTTTTACGCGGGATCGGTCTTGGCCATTGTTGAGATAGTCGATCACTTCATCGGTTTTATTGAACCAGATTAGTTTCACTTTGAAGGCATCGCGCACGCTATTGATGTGGCTAATCAGATCATTATTCTCCTGCTTCGCTCGGGTGAGATACGCTGGCCGGTAGACGATCCAAGTAATTTCGGCGCCAGGATTTTCCTCTTGGATTTGTTCGATACGAATCCGCGAAGCCCGGATGAAATTCATCCACCAATTATCGTGTGGCTGAGCCTTCCACTTTTCCCAAACCCAGAGGGAAACCCCACCTGTGAGGATGATGTATTCCTCGCGGGGAGGGGTTGCCACGGTCTCGGCAGCCCGAAGAGGTGCCAGAGAGATGAAGATAGCCACGAGGAGGAAGAAGGGAATTCGGAACATTTCGAGTGAACTTGGATAAATTATCTTTGTTGGAAAAGCGAAAAGCTCCCCACGCTTTGGAGCAGCGGATTGGGCGTCATCGGTGGTTTAGGCTTGGAGGCCGGCGGGCGTCCAAGCGACTTGGAGGCGGCGTCCTCCTTGGCTGGCGCGAAAGTGGAGCGCTCCATCAGGCAAGCCGACGAGGTGGCAGTCGATGGTTTTTGTCACCGGTTGCACGCCTCGCACGACGAAGGTGCCGAGGTGCCGGGGCTCCGCTCCCCCTCCACTTTGTCCTTGCTGAAGACGGACGGGGACATCCGCGCCCGTCACGCGCCAAGGGAAGTTACATTCCGTGGGCAGGCGAACACCCGCTTTCAGCACATAGCCACCATCACCGTCATCGAGGACCAGAACCACGGGCCGCTGGAGAAAACCAGATTTGTGGACTTCAAGGGGAATTCCTGATCCCGCGAGGAACCCGCTCCAGGCGTCGATCATCAAGCTACAGGAAGCTTTGAAGTCGTCGGGAGCCTCGCCCGCCATCGCTTTGCGGAGGACGCCAACGGCATCGGTGGCGAGCCCCATCTGCTGGAGGACTTGGGCATAGTTCCAATCGACACGCTTACTAAATTTTCCACTTTCGACCTGGGGTTTGATCACGCTGACGAGCTTCTCGAAGCCTTTCGCTTCCCCGAGGGCGGCGGTGTAGTGGAGAAGAACGTCTTCGCTCTCGGGAGCGATCGCATGAGCTTGGGCGGCCCATTTCACCGCGAAGGAAGCATCGCCGCGTTTCCGGGCGATATTGCTCGCGAGAATCAGCGCCATCCAAGAACCGCGCTCCTCACCGAATTTGACGAGGGCCTGTTCCTTGATCGGGTCGTGCTCGTCTTGGGCAATGCCAAAGCGGATCGCTAGTGGAGCCTGGGCGTTGGGATCGAGGTCGAGGAGGGTATTGAGGGCGGCACTTTCCCCGGCGGAATCGCCCGTGGCGTTGCACAGCTGAGCGAGTTGGAAAAAACTTTCCGCGTCGGTCGGCACTTGCTCGGTGTAGGCGCTGATCACGGCCAGTGCTTGGTCGAGTTGGCCTGCCATGCGGTGGGCGGCGGTCAATGCGAAAATGGTTCGGCGGTCGGTTGGTCTCAGAGCGTGGGCACGCTGGAGAGCTTGAAGCCCGAGTTCAGGGGCAAAGCCTTGTTGGAGAAGGTGTTCGCCTTGTGAGAGAAGAGAGTCTGGATCGTCGCCGACTTGCTGCAGTTGTTGGATGACCATTTTTGCAAAGGTCGGGCGGTCCACAAAAGCGACCGATTCCGGATCGTTGGGGTCGCGGAGAAGTTTGACGACCGCCCGCAACTGGGCGAGCCCTTCCAGAGCGGTCCGGTCGTTGGGGTTGCATTCGAGGGTTTTTTGAAAGGCGTCGAGCGCCTCCTGTCCTTGTCCGCGCATCGTATACATCACCCCGAGGTTGTTCCAAATGGCCCCGATTTTCGGGGTCTTCGCGGTGGCTTCGATAAAGAGGCGGATGGCGTCTTCTTCACGACCTTCGAGGCGGGCGACCGTCCCGCGGTGGAAGAGGGCGAAGGCGGTGCCAGGATGGATGGCTTCAAATTGATCAAGCGCTTGAGTCGCTTCGGTGGGCTCGGAATCCTCGATAGCCTCGGCGAGTGGATCAAGGGATGGAGCGGCCTTGGCAAAAGAAGCCCAAGGTTCCTGAAGTGCGGAGCCCATCGATTCGATCGCGGTCAGGAGATGCTCGATTTCGAAAGGATCTTGATTGGCAATCGCGGGGTCAACCGCTTCGGGCCAAGGAATCAGATGAGGGAGGCCAAAGAAGTCGAGTTCCCAAGAAGTGGATTCGATCCAGCGAAATGGATCAGTTGAAGTATCGGACATAAGAGTTTGGTCAGTGAAAATTAGCTGGCGATGAGGCGAAGGATTTCGTCCTTGGAGGCTCTGGCAGGAATTACCGAGCCACATTGTTCGCGGGCGATGTCGGGATCTTTTAGCCCGTGTCCCGTGACGGTGCAGACGATTTTGCTTCCTTCGGCGATGGTTGGAAATGGGCAGGAGGCGCAAGGGGTGGAGCCGAGGCATTTGAAGAGGCCCGCGATGCTGGCGGCGCTCGCGGGCTCGACGAAGATTCCTTCGTTGGCGGCTAACCATTGCTGGGCAAAGAGAATTTCGGCGTCGGTGACGATATCAATCGACCCGCCACTTTCCTCGATGGCGGCGGTAGCGAGGGACCAACTGGCGGGATTACCAATGCGGATGGCCGTGGCGATCGTCTCGGGCTTTTCGATCACTTTGCGGTGAAAGATCGGGGCGGATCCTGCGGCTTGGAAGCCGGTCATTTTGGGGAGTTTACTGGCGCGCCCGAGGGCGTGGAATTCCCGATAGCCCATCCAGTAGGCGCTGATGTTTCCCGCGTTGCCGACGGGCAGGACATGGATATCGGGGGCATCGCCGAGAGCCTCGATGATTTCGAAGCTAGCGGTTTTTTGGCCTTCAAGACGGAAGGGATTGATGGAGTTGACAATGGCGATCGGCTCCGTCTCTCCGATCTCCCGGACGAGGCGGAGGGCGTCGTCAAAGTTGCCGTCAATGGCGACGACTTTAGCGCCATACATAAAGGCTTGGGCGAGTTTACCGAAGGCGATTTTTCCAGCGGGGAGGAGAACGATGCAAGCCACGCTGGCTCGGGCGGCGTAGGCGGCGGCAGCGGCACTGGTGTTGCCAGTGCTGGCACAGATGACCGCCTTGGCGCCAGCTTCCACGGCCTTGGAGAGCGCCATCGTCATTCCGCGATCCTTGAAGGATCCAGTCGGATTGAGTCCTTCATACTTGATGTAAACCTCGCAACCCCTTCCCACTCGTGCGCTTAGCTTTGGCGAGTGGATTAGTGGCGTGCTTCCTTCATTGAGCGAAATGATCGGAGTGGCGTCGGTGATGGGGAGAAATTCGCGCCAGCGAGCCATCACGCCGCGATCAAGGTGAGAACTAAATTTCATGAGAAGTTTTCGACGCGAATCAAGCGAGGGATTTTTTTGACGCACGAAAGAGCGGCAATCTTTTCTAAGGCCACGGTCATCTGGGCGTTGGTTGCCTTGTGAATCAGGAGGACGAGCTCAACGACCTCGCCATCTTCGCCTTCGGGCTGGAAGATCGAGGAAATGCCGATGGCGCCGTCGCCCAGGATGCCGGCAATTTGGGCGATCACTCCAGGCCGATCGGAGACGCTGAGGCGGAGGTAATATTCAGAAACGATCTGGTCGATGGGCAGACAAGTTCCGTAGAGTTGGTGGGGAATGAATCCGTAATTGCTTCGGGGCGAAAGGAGAGCGACGGTGGCGTCGGCGAGGTCGGCGATGATCGAACTGGTGGTGGGATCTTGGCCAGCACCCCGCCCATAAAAGAGGGATTCCCCGACGATATCTCCATGAACGGCGAGGGCGTTGAAGACGCCGTTGACGCTGGCGAGGACATGATCTTTGGGGATGAGGGTGGGGTGAACGCGGACTTCGATTTTGCCTTGGTCGTCGGCCTTGATGATCCCGAGGAGCTTAATCGCGTAGCCGAGTTTACGGGCAAAACTAATATCGCCGGCGGTGATTTGTTCGATGCCTTCAACGAAAACGTTGCTGGTGGGAATCCAAAATCCGTAGGCCAAAGAGGCCAGAATCACGGCCTTGTGTGCGGCATCGCCACCGTTGATATCCAGACTAGGATCGGCTTCCGCGTAGCCCGCCTCTTGGGCTTCCGAGAGGGCTTCATTGAACCCCAAGCCCGCCTCCGTCATGCGGGTGAGGATGTAGTTACTCGTGCCGTTAATGATCCCGTGGATCGAACGAATATGGTTGCCAATAAAGCTTTCGCGGATCGCCTTAATGATCGGAATTCCTCCAGCCACCGCGGCTTCAAAAAAGATCGGAACTTTACACCGAGTCGCCGTGGCAAAAATCTCCTGACCATGCTCGGCGAGGAGAGCTTTATTGCCCGTCACGACGACCTTTCCCCGCTCCAGGGCGCCAAGAATTAGGGCGAGGCTCAGCTCTTTTTGCCCCATCAGTTCGACGATGATTTGAATGCTCGGGTCATCGAGTAAATCTTCCGCTCGAGTGGTCAGGAGGGCCTCAGGAACTGAGGGGTCACGGCGCTTCATCGGATCGCGAATGGCGATCTTTCGGACTTCGAGATCTGTGCCGAGTCGCTCTCGGAGGAGGGCACGATTTTGGGTCAGGTGCTTGAAGACACCTGCGCCGACATTGCCCAGTCCAGCGAGTCCGATACCGAGGGTTTGCATAGGAAGAAAAGCCGAGGATCATCGCGATGTAAATTAGCGGTGTAAAGTGAGGATTTGGTGACGATCGGGGCGGTTTCGGGTTGCTCGGCAGGCGGGGTTGCGGTTTATCTCCGATTCTTGATGTCTCCGCCTGATCTAGTCGCCTCCGCTTCCCGCCTTTGCACGGCCTGCGGGCTTTGTTGCAATGGGGTACTCTTTGAGATTGTTCGCCTCCAGCCCAGCGATTCCGTGGAAGAACTCGCGTCGCTGGGGATGGAGATTGGACGAAAGAAGCGGGGCCCTTATTTCAAGCAACCGTGCAGTTTTTTGGCGTCTTGTCGTTGCCTGATTTATGATGCTCGGCCACTTCGTTGCCGAGATTTTCGATGTGCGCAAATTGAGGAAGTCGCTACCGAAACGCGCACGGAGGAGGAGGCGTTGCGGACCATCGTCGAGGCGAAGCGCCGGGTGGAGGAGGTGGAGGAGCTTCTCGAGGAAGCGGGGAACAAGGCGACGGGCCTGCCTTTGGCTGAGCGCTATGGGTTGGCGGTCGCCTCGGTGGACCCCGTGGCCATTCGTGGCCAACGGGCGCCGCTGGCTCCACTGGTGCTGGCGATGGATCGTTTGCAGGAGTGGATCAATGAGTTTTTTCGCGTGGATCCACCCCGCCCACCAGTCTGACTCCGATGCAGTTGCCAGAGGCCCAAGAGTTCACCTTGCGAGTTGCGTCGATCGTCCCGAAAGTGCCAGCTATCCCTTAGCGGGAGGTCCACTCCCTCATTTTCATGTCTTCGCCCTTTCACTCGCCGTCCGCACTCGCTCAGAAGTATTGGAAAATCTTTGAGATCGGGTTGCAAACCACCTTCGTCTACCGATGGAATTTTCTCCTCCGGATGGGCTTCGGGGTCATCCCGCTTCTGGGGATGGTGTTTATCTGGGAGGCGATCTTTTCTGAAAAAGAGGGCACGATCAGTGGTTACAATTATTCGGAGATGATCTTCTACTTTGTCGTGACTCTACTCATCGACAATTTCATCACTCCGACCGATGACGAATGGCAAATTGCTGGGGAAATTCGCGATGGGAAAATCAGTTCGTATTTGCTTAAGCCACTGAGCTACTTCGGCTACCGTTGTTGCGCCTATCTAAGCTATCGGTTGCTTTACATAGCGGTGACCATCATTCCGCTCTTGCTGCTTGGCTGGTTCTTTCGCGGGAGTTTACGGCTTCCCGAACACGCCGCCACTTGGCCCCTTTTTGCGCTCTCCACGGCGATGGCTGGAGGGATTCAATTTTGTATTGCTTACTCCACCGCGATGCTCGCCTTTTGGGTTTTAGAAATATCCTCGGTGGTCTTTGTGATTTACTCTTTTGAGTACTTCTTTAGTGGCCATGTTTTCCCACTCGATGTGATGCCAGATTGGATTCATCCACTCATTCGGTGGTCGCCATTTACTTACGAACTCTTCTTTCCTGCACAGGTCGCCATGGAGCGCATCCAGGGAGTCGCCTTGTATGAAGGGCTGGCCATTCAAGCGGGGTGGCTCGTCGTCGGGTTGCTCTGCGCGAGGTTCCTTTGGGTGCGAGGCTTGAAAAGTTATCAGTCGGTCGGAGGGTGATTTATCAGAGACGCGGCACGGAGCGAATCGCTTGCCAAGCAGCCACTGGACTTACTTGGCCACCTCGAGGGTGGCAGGCCGAATTGCGCGAACGACGATGTTTTCTCCGATTTCGGCATAGCCGTCTTGGTCCTTAAAGGCGGGCTCTTTGGAGAGAGTTTGCCACTCTGATTTTCGGAGGGTGCAAAGTACGACGGGATGCTTTTCGAGAAACTTTCCTAAATCGATTGCCGGATTTGTGGCCTTTTTTGTTTTCCAGAGAACGACGGGGATGGGATGTTTTGCCCAGAAAGGTTGGGGGTTTTTGGCAAGGATTTGGACGGCGGGCTCGGGGGCGGTGACATCCGCGTGGGTGTAATAAATGATGCCTCTTGCAAGAAATTTTCCCGTGAGAATGGGCTCGTTATTCTGTCGCATTTTCAGGAGCGCCAGAGCCACGGGGCGGGCGGAGCTTTCGGCCTCCACCGCCGGCCGGGCGACCGTTAGAGCCCCGACGAGTAGCGCGAGGCCGGCGGCTCCGCTGACCATCATCCATGCGGAATATTTTTTCAGGAAGAAGCAGACCATGCTGGCTGCGAGTCCCCCAAAAACGAGGAGGATCGGGGCGTCGAAAGGACGGAGGGTTTTGTTTAGGGAAACCGCTTTATTCGCTAGCCAAGAGGAGGTTGGATCGATCGCAGGCTCGGTAAGAGTCAGGGCGGCAAAAATCCCCACGACCGCGCATTGAAAGACCGCCGTCCCGAGGACAAGGCGTCGCTCCCCGTTGCTGGCAAAACCGTTGGATAAAAAGTCGTCGAGATTCCTGCCGACGATAATGGCGAGTGGCACGAAGAGGTAGAATGCGTATGAGGGAATTTTTGATTGGCAAATCGTCAGAAAGATCAAGCTGGTCAGAAGCCAGCACCATTGGAAAAAAGTAGCGTCGTCTGGGCGAATCCGGAAGCAGGCCCGGCGAACGGTCAGGGCGATGGCGGGCATCCAGGGCAGTGAACCGAGAAATAGAAGGCCGACGTAATACCACCAGTGATTATTTGAAGGATGCTCCGCCCGAAGCACGCGATACCAGTTATCGCGAATAAAGAATTCGTCCCAAAACGGTTTGGCGTGCCAAGCAAACATCGTGGCGTACCAAGGAACAACGATCACCGCATAGGCGAGCAAGCCCGTCCAGAGGCCCCGGCCGCGGAAGAGCATTTGTCGACCAGTGGACCAAGAAAAGACGACGGTCGCCATGATGGTGACCAGTGAACCGAGCGGGCCCTTGGTGAGGACGGCAAAGCCAGCGCAGACGAAGTGCCAGAAGATCCATTGATCTTTTTTCTGGGGCTCGCGGATCGCTAACCAGTAACAAAAGATCGCCCCCGTGATAAAGGTCGCGAGCGGGATATCGGTGAGCATCAATCGGGACATCACCGAATATTCCAGGCCAGTGGCCAGAACGAGAGCGGAGAGAAAACCCGCGCGGGCATTCCAGACCCGGGAACTGAAAGCCCAGACCAGCAAGACGAGGAGGGTGGCGAAGATGGAAGCTGGCAGACGTCCAGAAAACTCGCTTTCGCCAAAGGCTTTAAATGAACCGGCGACTAGCCAGTAATAGAAAATCGGCTTTTCAAACTGGGGCGCTCCGTAGATTTGGGGGGTCACCCAATCACCCGTTTGCACCATCTCGCGGGCGGTCTGGGCGTAGAAGGGTTCGTCGGGGTCAATGAGGCCGAGGGAGCCGAGCTGCCACCAAAAGGCAACGAAACAAATGGCGAGTAAAGCGAGGGCGTCGAGCTTACGAGAAAAAAACACGCGGCACCCTCAACAAGGGACGGAAGGTAGGCAAAGGAAATTGCAAAGTTTCTTCATTTCTCGGGTGTGGCACGAGCCATTCGGGCGGCGCTGATTCCTTTTGCGGTGACGCCGACTTCATTCGGACGGCAGGCGGGCGGAAGCGGGTTAGGCGCTCCGGCGAGCTCGACCGCTGACCCACTTGCCTTTGCGGATCACCCGGCCGATTTCCAATCCCGCGAGACGAAAAGCCGCGAGGACTTCAGCTTCTTGAATCCGCAAGACGCCAGAAAAAATCAAGTGTCCACCGGGGGCGATGGCGGCGGCAATCTTCGGGGCGACTTCAATGAGGAGACCGCTGAAGAGATTCGCCACTACGACCGGCCACGTCCGATTGGGTTGCCAAGTGGTCACATCGGTCCGCTTGACGGTGATGCCAGTCACTTGATTGATCTGGAGATTTTCTTTCGTTGTGCGGACGGCGTGGGGGTCGAAGTCTCCCGCTTCCGCTTTCTTTGCTCCGAGCATCCGCGCGGCGATGGCGAGGATGCCGCTCCCGCAGCCGAGGTCGAGGACCTCCCAAGGATGGGTGCCGATTTCATCGCTGATGTCGGCGAGAAAGCGGAGGCAAGTGGAAGTGGTGGCGTGGTCGCCAGTGCCGAACGCCATTCCCGCTGGGATGACGAGGATTTGTCGCTGGCCAGCGGTTTTTGCGAGGGCATCTTTTTCGGCGTCGCTGACCACGACAAGGAGTTTCTCGCGGACCCGAATGGGAGGTCGCGGGGAGGAGGAGATGGCGCGCGGTGCCGCTTGTTTATTGACTGATCCGCCAAAGGATTTGCGCAAGACCTCCGCCTGATTTTCGGTGAGGCCAAAGGCTTCGATGCGAATGGTTTTTGCACCGGCGATTTCGGTGATGGCTAGGTGATTGCGGACCCCAGACAACCGATCCCACCAGGAGTCTTCCCATTGGGCTCCGCTGAGTTTTCGCCAGACATAAAGGACCGCTGGGTCGGTTGGGGCGGAGTCTGGTTCGATTTTGGCGGGCATAGAATTCGTGGATTGTTTTGAAAGGGAGGCGGATGGGTGGACTCGTTCGTCTGAGGGTTACTTTTAGTCTTGGGTTGGGTCGTCTCGCCGAAAATCACCACGTAAACCACTGGCGATCAACCCTAGCCCCGTGCCAACGATCGCCCCAAACGGACCGAAAAAGAGGGCGGAAATCAAAACCCGTTGAGCCTTGGCCGCCAGCGGAGCCGGGGTCCCCGGTTCGACGAGGGAAGGCTCAGGAATGGGGACGGGAAGCGGTCGAGATTCCGAGCCATAGGGGCCGAGTACCGTAAAAAGCATATAGATTTCGGAGAGGATAAAGCCACCGATGGCAAAAGGTTTAGCGAGATTCCGTCCAGTCATAGGGGCAAACTAAACCATCGTGTTTCGGTGGTGTCGAGGGGAGGATTGACCAACGGTTGTGGTGCTGATGGCGATGGGCAGGTGCTCAAGCGCGGCGAGCTTTGAGGGCGTGCTCGAGGGCGGCGGGGAGTGGGATGGCACCGTCGCCACCGAGTTCGCCATCGAGGTCTTCTAATCGGTGAATGAGATCGACGACCTCGCGTCGGGCGTAGGGACCACCGGCAGCTGCGCAAAAGTGGGTTCGGCAGCCGAAGGGCCGACCTGCATAAATTTGGCAACGGCCAGAAGAGCGGTCGAGAAGCGGGCAAGCGCCATCGGGGCTTTCTGGGAGACGAGTGCGGCCCGTGGCCTGCCAAGCCTTGGCCGCCACAAGAGCTTCCCCCTTCGTGAGATAAGGAGTTTTTCCCGTGATCTTAAAGTGGCAACATTCTGTGCGGGAGGTGCAGGCGCGGGTGATCGGGCGTTCGGCGAGCTCCGTATAAATGGCCTGCACCTTGGCGAGGGCGCCCTTGGTTAAATCAGGTTGCTTTGGGCGCTTCATTTTCAGGCGACCTGACCAGCGGCGTGACCAGACGCCCAAGCCCACTGGAAGTTGTAGCCCCCGAGCCAACCCGTGACATCGGTGACTTCTCCGATGAAAAATAAGCCGGGAGTCCGGCGGGCTTCCATGGTTTTTGAGGAGAGTTCCCGGGTGTCCACCCCGCCGATCGTGACCTCGGCTTTTGGGTAGCCTTCCGTCCCTGAAAAACTCATCGGCCACCGGTGGAGGCGTTCGGTGAGGTCGGTCAGTTCGCGAGCTTTGTAGTGGCGGAGCGGCTTGGCTAAAGTCTCGCGCTCACTCCAGACTTCCGCAAATCGCCGAGGCCAGGCGGTGCCGATGGCCGATGCGAAGTCGGTGTTTTCCGTCCGACCGCGTTCCAGGATATTCCCAGC
Organism: Verrucomicrobiota bacterium; assembly: GCA_037142835.1. Lineage (GTDB taxonomy): Bacteria > Verrucomicrobiota > Verrucomicrobiia > Chthoniobacterales > Chthoniobacteraceae > Chthoniobacter. The sequence continues at coordinate 5,834 of JBAWZW010000020.1, read as the reverse complement.
GGAAAAGTCGGGGAGGAGATCAAAGTGGATCGTTTCGGTGGGGCGCCAAAACGAGGAAATCTGGAGGATCGCGGGACCGCTCAGTCCTCGGTGAGTGATGAGGAGATTTTCTCGAAAAGCTTGACCCGCGTGGTGGGCGATCACGGGGAGAGAAAGGCCGCTAAGGCTTTGCCAGGCTTGATCTTGAGAGACGAAGGTCAAGGGGACAAGGCCGGGTCGGGTGGGGGTGACTTTCAATCCAAATTGCTTCGCGATGCGGTAGCCGAAGTCGGTGCTCCCGAGTTTCGGAAAGGAGAGCCCTCCGGTGGCGATCACCAGAGAAGTGCCGGTGATTTCCCCCGTGGTGGTGGTGAGTTGAAAGCGGTCGCTGTGGCGGACTTCTTCGACTCCACAACCTGTGCGAATCTCCACCCCAGCACTCGAGCACTCCGTGAGGAGCATCTCGATAATCGCTCGAGAACTTCCGTCGCAGAACTGTTGGCCGAGCTTTTTTTCGTGGTAAGGAATGCGATGTTTTTCCACGAGGGCGATGAAGTCCCATGGGGTGTATCTGGCCAGGGCGGACTTACAAAAATCGGGGTTATCGGAGAGGTAATGATCAGGGGTGGTGCCGAGGTTGGTGAAGTTGCAACGGCCTCCACCGGAGATGGCAATTTTCAGCCCGACCCGCTGATTATGTTCCAAGACGACCACGCGCCGCCCCCGCTTGCCGGCTTCGATGGCGCAGAGTAGTCCCGCGGCACCCGCCCCGACGATGAGCACGTCGTAATTATTGGTGGAAGGTTGGTGTGGAGAGGCGATGGAAGCGGGCATGAAGGAGAAGGCGGATTAGATGAAAAGTGGCGGAGGTTGTTGGTCTGCTACCATCTCTCTGGAAGGGTGGTCCTGCCTACTTCCAAACGATGGAGGCGCGAAAATTTTTAGGAATGAGGCGGAGACGTAGGGCTCTCTAAATGGATCTGCGGTGGGGCCGCGGGATCCCAAGGGTTCAGCGTGTAGCCGCTTCGGATGATCCTCTCGGCGAAATCTAAGCAGCTTTCCGTGAGGCTAGAGACATCGAGGTGGAGGTGGCGAGGGGCGAAGGCCGAGAGATTTTTCGCACTGAGCAGAAAGAGACGAGAGGCGGGACGGAGGCGTCGACCGTGCTTGGGGTGGAGGGGATGGGCGAACTGTTTTTGTAAATGAACGAAGGCCCCCGCGCATTGGATGAGCGCTTGATAAAAGAGGGCGTGGCGGTCGCGGCATGGCAACCACAGTTGCTCGAGAACATCGTGGGCTTCGTAATACTGTTGCTGGTTAAAAGCGGTAAAGAACCCCGCATAATGCGGGTCGATCCCACCGGACTGATGGTTGGCGGAGGTTAACTGGTCGACTAGAACTGTGATGCGTTCGCTTTTTTTCATCGCACGGCGGAAGGGAAAAAACTATTCTTCAGACCTTTGTGCCTGACAAGAAGCGATTGGATTTACCAGCTTGGGACCGCATTCCCCGCGATGTCTTTTGAACTGCTCACCTTGGTGGTTCTCGGAATCTTCACCCTCGCTGGGTGCTCGGCGCTGTGTTCGGCCATTGAGACCGCCCTTTTTTCGCTGCAACCTTTCCATCTCGAGCGCCTAAAATCTCGGCGGGCAGACTTCGCCGATGACCTCGCGCGACTGATGGAAAATCCCCGGCGCTTGTTGAGTGTGATTCTCCTCTGCGATTCCTTGGCGAATTTGCCCCTGATGATTCTTTCTCTGGCTCTTTTTCGGAGGGAATTTGGGCCGACGATTCCCACTTCGATGGTGGCGTTCCTGATTTTTGTCATCGTGGTTTTCGCCTGCGATCTCTTTCCAAAGTTGGGTGCGCTTGCCAATCCCGACCGCTTCGCCCGTTTGGGGGTTCGCATCCTCAGCGTCCTCACGGTGGTTTTCGATCCCGTGGCGCGGATTCTTCAGCGGGTCAGCGATGGCGTGGCTGATAGGATCACCCCCGCGGGTTTAAAAGCGGGGAATTTTCTCAATGAAGATGAGTTGGAGACGCTCGTCGAACTCAGTGCCGAAGATGGGGCGCTCCACGCCACCGAAAGCACGATGATTCAAGAGATCATTAAGTTGGGAGCGAAGACGGCCAAAGATTGCATGACTCCGCGGGTCGACGCTTTCGCTGTTCCTGACGATTTGACGCACGCGGAATTGATTCCACTGCTTCGGGGCAAGCGCTATCGACGCGTTCCTGTGTATGGAGACACGCCCGACGAGATCGCGGGGGTGCTGGATGTTCGCTCTTTTTTGCTCAACTCCGATGTCCATTATACCGAGCAACTTAGCCCGCCGTCTTTCGTTTCTGAGACGATGAAGGCCATTGATTTGCTCCGGAGCTTTCTCCAACACCCACAAGGATTGGCGATCGTCCTCGATGAACACGGGGGTACGGAAGGCATCGTCACCCTCGCTGACCTCATCGAAGAGATCTTGAGCACCGCCGTTCCTCAGGCTGATCAGGGTCTGTATATCGAAACCGTGGCCGGCGGTTTGATCGTCAATGGCAACGCTCGCCTCGATGACCTTGGCGATTTGCTCGGCCATTCGCTGGAAGAAGAGGGCATGGATACGATCGGCGGACTGGTTTTTAATCACTTCGGTGGCCTGCCAAAGTTGGGCACGGAAGTCCTCATTGGTGGACTCCTCATCACCGTGCGCCGAAACTCGCGAAAGCGTGTGGAGGAACTCTTCATCGCTCGCCCCACCGACCCTCAGCCCGTGGAGGAAAGCCAAGGATGATCTGGTTCGTGGTCATCACCTGCCTCGGCGTTTCTTTCATTTTCTCGGGAATCGAGGCGGGAATTTTTTCCGTCAATCGCGTCCGCTTAAAACACCGCGTCAAACTCCGTGATCCTGCCGCTGTCCGCCTTGATCGCTTGCTCGCCGAACCGGAGCGGCTCCTCGTCACGGTCTTAATCGTGACCAACCTCAGCAATATCTTCGCCATCACTCTCGCCACCGAAGCCTGTGTGGTCGCTTACGGGCGAGTTGGATATCTCGTGGCATTTTTCATCGCTCTTCCAGTGTATCTGCTTGGTTTGGAGTTGCTTCCAAAGTCGCTTTTCCGGCGGTTTCCTTATCGAGCCCTCGCCGCTTTCACCGGTCCGTTGCGTCTCGCTGACTTCCTCCTCTCCCCTGTTCATGCGATCGGCTCCGCTTGCTCTCGCTCTTTATTTAAAAAACGACCCGCTCCTGCTCGGAAACTTTTCGGGGCTCGCGAGGATTTTAAATACCTCACCATCGAGAGCGAACGCACCGGTTCACTCGGAAAAGTAGAGCGTCAGATGATCCATAATGTCGTCGATTTTCGGGCGGTGACGGCCAAGGAAGTGCTCCGCCCACTCGCCGAAGTTCAGACGATCGACGCCGCCACCGATCTCCGCGAACTCTTCGCGGTTAGCCGGTCCACTGGGCTAGATCGATTCCCCGTCCTCGGCCCGAGTGGGGAGATTACGGGCTTGATTTTGGTCTTCGAGGTGGCGCTCGCTGGGCGGAAGTCTGGCCTCGTCGGATCCTATCAACGCCGGATCGTCAAAGTCGCCGAGAATGAGCCCGCTTACAGCGTTCTCCGGAAACTCCGTGCCGCTGGCATCGCGCTCGCCGTGGTCAGCGATTCCCAAGGAAAACAACTCGGGGTCGTCACTTGGGAAGACCTCATCCGCCGCTTGGTCAGCGTCGCCGCTGCTTAGCCACGGAATCAGCCGAGCAACCCGCTAGGCTCCGACTGGTCACTTAACCAAGAAGCTCGGAAACGAGGGCTTTTTCTTCCTGCAATTCCGTGACGGTGGCGGTGATTTTCCCTTGGCTAAATTCGCTGATCGGCACCCGCTGGATCAACTCCCATGATCCATCGTCGTTGGTCCGAATCGGGAATGAGGAAATCAATCCAGCCTCCACCCCGTAATCGCCCCGCGAACACACGGCGACGCTATACCAGTCGCGGTAGCGGGTCGGGGTCACGAGCGAGCGGACGGTGTCGACCACCCCATTGGCGGCACTCGCCGCGCTGGAAAGTCCCCGCGCTTTGATGATCGCCGCACCCCGTTGTTGAACGGTGGAAAGAAACTCGCCCTGCAACCAAGGCAAGTCGGTGATCACTTCAGGAACGGGCGTGCCGTTGATCCGCGCATTGTAAAAGTCAGGGTATTGGGTGGCCGAATGGTTGCCCCAAACCGCGAGGTTCGAGACGCTGGTCACATCCACCCCCGCCTTGATTGCTAGCTGCGACTTCGCCCGATTCTCATCGAGGCGCGTCATCGCAAACCACCGATCCGCGGGAATTCCCTTGGCGCTATTCATAGCGATGAGGCAGTTGGTGTTGCAGGGATTGCCTACCACGAGAATCCGCACATCGGAGGCGGCGTTTTTCTCAATGGCCTTTCCTTGACCGACAAAAATCTTCCCGTTGATCCCGAGGAGTTGACCGCGTTCCATCCCCGCTTTTCTAGGCACCGATCCGACGAGCAAGCTCCAGTTCACCCCTGCGAATCCCTCATCCAAAGAGGAGGTGGCGACGATCCCTTTGAGCAGAGGAAAGGCGCAGTCTTGCACTTCCATGACCACTCCACCGAGCGTAGGAAGGGCGGGCTCGATTTCGATCAGATGAAGAATCACTGGCTGGTCAGGGCCAAACATCGCTCCCGAAGCGATCCGAAAAAGCAGCGAGTAACCGATTTGTCCAGCGGCTCCGGTGATAGCGACGCGAATGGGTGTTTTCATAAAAGGGTGAAGGCGAAAGGTTGGTGATGACGTGAAATTTTGGGAGCAAGACTTTCCACGAATCCCCCTCCCCCGTGCAACTCTATATTTACCGATCCTCCACGATTTTTACGCCGAGAGTTTTAGCAAATGGTCCGCGAATTCCTCCGCCGAGAACTCTTCGCTTTCACTTCACCCCATCCCTTAATCCAGCGGACTCTTCACCCCTAAAGCCGGTTTATTGAGCACATGGGTATAGATCATCGTCGTCGCCACTTTCTTGTGCCCGAGCAGCTCCTGCACCGTCCGGATGTCCGACCCCCTCTCCAGCAGATGCGTGGCAAAGGAATGCCGGAGCACATCCGGCGTCACCGGCTTGGCGATCCCCGCCGCCACCGCCGCCGCCTTCACCGCTCGCTGTAATCCGTCCTCGTGCGCATGATGCCGCCGCTTTTCCCCCGTGCGCGGATCCCGCGATTCCCCCCGCGCCGGGAACACCCAATACCACGGCCACGAGACCGCCGCCCCCGGCTGCTTCACCGCCAGCGCATACGGGAGCTGCACGCCCGGCGCCCCGGCCGCCCGGTCCGCGTCGTAGAGCGTGCGCACCCAGGCGAGGTGCGCTTGGAGCGCGGGCCGCGCCGTGACCGGGAGCATCGTCACCCGCCCGTGCCTACCCTTCGTCCCCTGCAAAGTGATGACCCCCCGCGCAAAATCCACATCCTTCACCCGCAACCGCACGCATTCCATCATCCGCAGCCCCGCTCCATAGAGGAGCTGCGCCATCAGCAGCGCCGTGCCATCCAGCCCCGCCAGCAGCGCCCGCGACTCCGCCACCCCCAGAACCACCGGCACCTTGCGCGCCCGCTTCGACCGCACGATCCCCGCCAGGTCGCCCGGCTCCCGCTCCAGCACATTTTTGAAGACAAAGACCAGCGCATTGAGCGCCTGCATCTGCGTGCCTGGGGCCACATCGCGCTCCATCACCAGGGCAGTGAGAAACGCCCGGATCTCCTCCGCCCCCATCGTCTCGGGGTGGCGCTTCCCGTGGTGCAGGATAAACTGGCGCGTCCACATCCAATAGGCGTCTTCCGTGCGGATGGAATACCCCCG
>JBAWZW010000019.1:0-32944 GCA_037142835.1 Verrucomicrobiota bacterium | reverse complement strand
ACCGTTTGTCGGGGCTTTTGATTTTCATACTGCAACCGCACCCAATCGGCGGAGCGCACGACTTTCGACACCCGGACCTCGTCGAGATCGCCGTTAAAACCATAGTTGCCCCACCCCCCCATGGACATCTTCACCGGGCTTTTGAAGTCCAAAGGATTGCCCGCAACCGTCGAAACCACAACCAGTTCCCCGTTCACATACATCCGCGATTCCCCCAGCTTACAGGTATGGATCACATGGACCCATTCGTTCAGCGGAGTCGGCTTTGGCGAGGTCAGGCTCGAGCCCGAGCCGTAGCAGTCCATGACCATTTTGGGCGGCTTGCTCAGGATCATCTGCACCATCATCTTCGGCCCGCCATTGCCCCAGCAGACCATTCGCTCGCCCGACTTCTCCGCCCGAAACCAGAACTCCGTGGAGTGGGGCGCGGAGCCATTGGGAAAAGTGGCGATGCTGTCCCCGCAAGCGATCCCTTTCCCCGTCGTAAAGTGTCGCCCCTGTCCGATCACTCCAGACACCGCCTCGGTTCCTAGATCCTTCGCCGAAAGTGCCCCCGTTTCATCCTTGGTGGCATCTTCCAGATGAAAGACTGCGGCATAACCGTTGGACTCATTAAAGACCGATTTCCCATCCGACTCACTGGTCGCATCTGCCTTGCCCCAAGACATCTGCAACTCCTGATGGGCGTTGCCCTTGATCATGGGAATGCGCACCCAGATCACCGCAACGCCCTTGGTCGCATCCCACTCTTCGATCTGATAAGCCAGCGCCTTGCCATCCGCAGAAAAGCGCACGTCCTCGCCCTTGGCTTTCGCTTGGCTAAAATCGAACCAATCCTTGTCCAGCCGCACCAGCAAAGGAAACCCTTCCTCCACCGCCGACGCTGGCAAATCCGCGCCGTCCCGCGTGGTGAGAATGCTCATCGCGCCTGAGTGCTTCCAAGCGGCGAAAGTGTCGGACTTCTTGGGCGTCGAATCCCCCTCCGCCCGGCTCGGGAGCCAAGGACTAATGGAAAAAGCTAAGGTCGCGGCGAGCAGGACGGGACCGATGCGAAAGAGACGAGAATGAAGTAAAGTCATGGCACAAATAGAGGAGATGGAAGGGTGGGGTTTCTTAAAATAATTTGCACAGCGGGTTCGTGACCACCGATCCGCATTGCTGGTCGGATGGCTATCGCATCAGTGCGATCTTGGCCTTCACTCTTTACCCGGCATCGGCAGCCGATTCGTCGAAGGAGCCCCCATCGACTTGGGGTAAGTGGTTGAAATGCCGTATTTTGCGGATAGGTAACCTCCCACAGAATCCTCCTCCGCAGTGGTGAGGGCTCTAGAATAGCAGAGGATCTCCGCGAGGTCGAATTGGCACAGCCAATGGTCGCCGTCAGTCCCACTGAGCAAGTAGCCGGTCGGCTTGGGATCCTGATCATTGACGGTGATCTTGAGGATCATGAAATCGGTGATGGTTCCGAGGCGGAATCCGCAATTCACCGACTTTTCCAGGGCAACGGGTGTTCCATTTTTGGAAACCGCCGCCGGGAATTGGTTTTCATGAAAGCCGGTGGTTCCCGTGCCATCCAACAAATAGCTGGAGGCTCTTCCCGATTCGCGCCCGATGAAAGAACCCGGATTGCTCCAAGTCGGCGAGGGGGAACGGACGACGAGGTATTGCTCCTTGATGAAGAACTTGCCGCTGACCAAGGTGCGGCAGTCACCCGTGAAACGGACCACCGGTTTGGAGGCGATCCCGTTTTGCATGAGGGTCGGGAGGTTGTGCTCTTTATGGACCGCATGGTGGGCGTTGCCGGAGCGGTCATTCCAGATCAGCACCTGCTGATCGGGATCCTTATAAATCCCCAAGGATGGATCCAACCAACAGACCAAACCAGCCGTCACGGGCACGGTGTTGCCATCGACCGCGATCATCACCGCAGTGGACGAACTCCCCTGCCCCGTCCCACCCGTCGCCCTTGCGGTCAGACGATAGTCCCCCCTCGGGACGTTCTTCCATTCCATGGAAAAAGGGGGTGCGGTGGCCGTCCCAATCAGGGTTTCCCCGTTGTAAAAGGTCACTTTCGTCACTTTACCGGGCACCTCCGCAATCTCAGCGGTCAGGGTGATCGACGCCGGCGGGCCGAATCGGGTGCCGTTGGCGGGAGCGGTCAAGGTCACGCCCGAGAGCGGATAGAGCAGTTCCTGAGGGACAATCGTGCAGGCTTTCCGAGAGGGCAGATACCAAAAGAGTCGGGCGGTGGCGGGACTGGCGTTGGAAGAAAATTCCATTTTCAGACTGTATCGCTGGCCAGCGCTCAAGGTGATCTCGGGGCTGTCGCTCCACAGTTTGGTGAGGCGATCGTTCCAGTCGTCGATGACCAGAACGCCGTTCACCCACAAGCGAACTCCGCCACTGGCGCGAGTGGAAAACCGGTAGGTGCCATGCTCTGGCGCCAAAACCTGACCGGTCCAGCGAACCCCAAAGGGACCCGCGCCCACCGCCGGGACGGGTGGCGACGCCCCCCAATCAAACTGGATCCCCGAGTCCAACTGCGACGCTTTCGCCGCAGTAAAATCGTTGCCTGCGAAATAATCCCCTTTCAGCCCGGTGCCCCCTGGACCCACGAGAAGATGGATGGTCGCAGGGGGCGAAGTCGCAAGGCTATCGGTAACCGTGAAGGTGAAGCTGTCCATGCCCTGATACCCTTTTGCTGGGGTGTAAGTGAGGTTCGGTGGCGAGCCCGTGACGGTCCCTTGGGCGGGTGGGGTCGCGATCTTCCAGATCAGCTGATCCGACCGACAAGAGGTGCCTTTTAAGGTGATACCTTTCGCCGTGTTGGGAGGGATGACGAGAATTTCTGGGCGGGCAACGGGCAGGGCATTCACGAGAACGGGCGCCGAGGTGGCGGCCTCAATGGCGTCGATGGTCTTGATGATCACTGGGGCATTGTTGTCCCCGGGTGGCCAAGCGGCGAGGTAGGTGCGCAAAGTCGGCAACGCCCGCCGAGCCGCCTCGCCATAACCGGGAAGGCTCCCGAGGGCGCTCTTACCCAACTGCCCCCAATAAGTCACATTGCCGAGGCTGATCTCGATCCCCTCATCGATCTTATTTTTCGAAAGGGCCATCATCGCCGCCCCCACCGGCCCAGCGGTGAACATCCGGTCACACGGTCCCTCGGTTTGCGCATCCGCAAACAAATCTGGAGCCAAAGCCACGACATCCGCAAGGGTCAACCGATCCTGGACGAATCCGCTGACGATATTGCGCCACATCCCCGCCGGTTGTTTGATCCCAGCGCGGACCGCGGGGTAGAGCAGGCTCCTCTCGGCTTTGATGGTCTGGCCTCCCAGCTGTTGAAAGAGTGTCTCGGCGAGGTAGCCGTTGGCGATTTGCAGGGGATCGCTCCAATTGAAACCGGTCTCGAACGGATAGGTGGGCGCGACATTTTTGACAAAGGCCCCCAGCATGGCGGGCACGGCGGAAGCGGCCGCCTCGTTGATCTGCCCCAACGCCTTCGCCGCTTTGGCGCGCACCCAGATGTCGGAATCCGACAGTCGACGGGTCAACGCAGGCACGGCATCGATGGCCTTCATGCAACCGAGGGCGGTGCAAGCCGCCTCGCGTTGGCTGGCACTGGAGGGATTTTCCGCCATCGTGATCAGCGTGGGGATCAGCGACGGTCCATCGGCTCGCACACTCAACTCGGTAGCGGCATTGAACCTAACAATCGGATCCCACTCACCCAGAGCGGCCACCAGTTGATCTTTGGTATAACTTCCACAACGCGCGGTGAATTCTGCCGCCCAGATGGAATTGCTCACCGCCTTGGCATCCAGTGCGTTCGCACGGGTCACCAACTTCCCCGTGATGCAGAGCTTTTTCAACGGCAACGCTGCATGGAGGAGATAATAGGCGGTCGGATATCCCCAATAAGTGTAACCATCATCCCAGTAGTCCTTTGCCCGACCGGGGGACCACTGCTCTCCCCCCTCATAAACGAAGGAACCGTCACAGCGGCGCTTCATGTCCCGGTCCCAGCGCAATTGTTTGAGGTATTCCGTAGCCGCTTGCGGGCCCCCCATGGCCGCGCCCAGCGCCGTCCAAAGGTAGCTAAACCCTTGGCCAGTATGCCCATAGGCTTCGCCCTTGAAGCCCGCCAAAGCCATCCGCGAAAAGTATTCCGTCGGGATTGGCTTGTCGCCCATACAGGCAAACATCACCGCCGCCAAGCCGTCCTTACCATTGCTACAATGATCATAATAGGTCCGCTTCTGCCCCTGCAGTTGGTGCTCGCCGTAATACGGCTGATGCTCCCCGTAGGGGATAGAACCTCGGTTCACATAGTAGCCGAAGAAGTTGGCCGCCCGGGCGATCGCGGGGTCGATTTCGGGGTTTTTTACCCCAGCCTTCTTGCCGAGCACGATGGTGAGTTGCGCCGCCAGACCCGCCTGGTTCACCGGTCCATACCAACTGATCGATCCATGAGTTCCCCCAGTCTGCCAGCCGCCGGGTGGCGCGACGGTCGAAAAGCCATGGCCCGACGTTCCAAACATACTCGTGTGCTTGGCCGCGTAAATGACGTACTCGCTCAATCCGTGAAATACCTCAGCGTCAGTGGTAAGCAGGTAATACTCGGCCAAAAAGATGCTGTTGTAACAATTCCACGCCGAAACCCCACTCCGCTCCAGATCCAGATCCTTGGGCGCGAGCGAGCGGGCGTAGGCTTGTAACATTGGCAGGTATTCCGCGTTCCCCGTAGCCAGCAAGGCCAGAGCGCTGATCGCCCCCGATCCGTCGGCACCACCCCAGCCATTTTTGAGGATCCTCTTTTGGAGACTCCTCGCGGCATCGGCCATGATCTTCGCAGATTTTGGACAATCGTAAGGCGCTGTGGCTGAGTAAGCGCCGAGGACAGGTAGGGAGATCGATACATCGGTGGCGACGCCCGCGCGCCAACGCTTCAGCTTGAGAATGCCGTTGGTAGCTTCGGCATCACCAATCGCCCAGCCAAGGCTCTTCCGAGCATCGCTGGTGAAGAGCGGGACGGCACCGGCACCCGTGCTCGCGCCGAGAATGAGGTCGTCGACCGCGAGGATCCCCGCGGCTGGCGTCTGTTCGGCCACGGTGGTCACCAAAATCTGATAGGGAGCAAACGCCGTGTAGCCGTCTTGCGAAGCGGTCTCTGGCCAGCCGTTATCAATCCATCCGCGCATTCCCGTGGGCCCCAAATTGTAGGTATAGGTGCGGTCAACCTTGGAGAGATTGTTGCCAACGGTGAGATCGATCTTCAGCGCCGTGACTGCTTCAGCCACGGGAGGCAAGGCGAGCGACAGGACTAAGGCGAGGGTCGCGGAGGCAAGGCGAAGGAGGCGAAAAAAGATCATTTACGGATAGCTTATGGTTCGGCGATTGTCAGGCATTTAGCTGCAGGTGAATGGCTTACGCATGCGGTCAGCGAGAAAAACGGAGCGGAGCGCCTCCCATTTTCCTCCGATGATGGAAGCCCAAATATGGCAAGGCATCGCGACCTTCATCCTCAAAGAGTCCGGTGCATTTGGACCAAAAGCGAAGCTAATTTCTTCGTTCATCCCTGACGCCGCCGACGGTTGAGCACGCCAAGCGCACCGGTGAGGAGCAATCCGAGGGTGCCGGGCTCAGGGACGGCGGCGTTGCCCAAGCTCAAGTCTTTCCCGCCACCACCGCTGAAGGCACCGGAAGCCACCCCGCTGGTAAAGGTCACGGTCGCACCGGCCCCGATGGTCAGGGAACTCAGCGTCTGACTGACATCGCCAAACTTCAGGTTGGCGCTGTCAGCTACGACAACGCTCGCCGTGCCGTTCACCGGAGTGGTGCCGAGTTCACCATTCACGTTGAGCGTCCCGCCGGACACCGTCAGGGTATTATACCGCTGCGCGCCATTGAGGGTCTGGACGGTGGTGGTTCCCACTTTTTCGACCTCCGAGGCACCAGCACCGGAAATCTCGCCGGTGAATGTCGAGTCGGCTGGGCTGGCGGCGTTCGTCGGGTCGCCGATGATCAGTTTTCCCCCACCGATAAGCACCCGATGTCCGGTCGGAGTGAGACCCGCCACATCAGCCAGCGAAGCGATCTTCTGGTTGGTCGCGTTCAGGTCCAGAGTGGCGTTGTCCCCGATGCTCACCGGCGTGCTCATCGGCAAGAGGTTCGGGGTTTGCACCGTGCTCGTGACACTGACCTTGTCCAAGAAAACTCCGTCATTATCGCCACTAACTCCTGCAATATAGGCATTTGCAAAGACCAACGTCGCCAGCGTTGTCGTGTCCGGCCGGAAGCTAAAGCTGTACCGCGTCCAGTCAGCGTTGACCGCGGTTGTCTGCAGGAGGGTGGTGGCCGAGGGGGAGGATACATTCGAGGGCGTTCCCCCGCCGTAACTGATAAACGTCCCGGCCCCGAGACTGAGCCTCGTATCCATACAGCCCCCGCCACCCCGCCGCTCTTCATCATAGCTCACCAAGTAATTGGTCCCGGCGGTGACCGCGAAACTCTGGAAGATAGTCGTGTTTCCATTCAGGTTGACGAGAAAGTTTCCCCCGCCCGCAGGGCCTCCACCACCCCAGTTCGACGACGTCATATACCACACAACGCCATTACTCCCGCCCGTCGTCCAACCGCTGACATTGCTGTTGCTGACCGCCTCGTGAGAGCCGTTAGCCGGAGGAGTCCCCGTCTCAAAGCTGCCGTTGGTGATTAGCTGTACAGCGTTCTGGCCCATCAACTTCAGCGTGCCGGCATTGACAACCGTCGGGCCACCGTAGGCCTGCGCCCCAGTCATGGTCAGGGTGCCGCCCCCTGCTTTGGTCAGGCCGTTTCCACCGCTCAAAGTGCCAGAGTAGATGGTGCTCTGGCCGTTGCCACCGACGGTCAAGGCGACATCCTCCGCGCTCTCCGTCGTCAGGGCAATGTTGCCCGCGCCCGTCAGACCACCAATGCTCGGACTGGTGATGCCCGTGGCAAAAGCGACCGTGCCACCGGTCCCAACCTTCAGCGTGCTGGTTGTCACCGCTAAGTTGTGCGCCAAGGTCAAGGTGCCACCGTTGATCGTAGTCTGCCCCGAATAACTGTTCACTCCCGCGAGCGTCGCCGTCCCGCTGTTGACCGTCAGTGACGAACTGCCCGCAATCGAACCCGTCGAGCTTTGATCGAGGATCGCCGTGCCATTGACGCTGACCGCCGTGCCACCGCTTGCGCCGAGCGTCCCCGTAAGGCTGAGCGTTCCAGCGTTGATCACCGTCGCTCCCGTGTAAGTGTTGAAGCCGGAAAGGACCACGGTATCTCCCGTCGTCTTGGTCAGCGCCACTCCACTTCCAGCGAGGTCTGCGCCAATCATACCAGCTTCCACAGCGAAGGAAGTGCCGGTAAGGGTGCCATTAGTAATTGCCGCCCCATTCCTCAAAATGACCATGCCAACCGTCTGGCTGGTGGCACCCAAATCAACGATGGCCGCGGCCCCGTCTACGGTGAGCGTGCCAGTGGTCGCGCCGAGCGTGCCACTGCCGGAGAGGATCAGCGAACCGGCGGTGACCGTAGTTCCACCCGTATAACTGTTTGGTGTGCCGATGGTTACGTTTCCTGTGCCGCTCTTGGTCAAGGTCGCGCCGCCAGCGATCCCATCGCCACCAGAAAGCAGGTAGTTCTTGGTGTTGTTGCTGAAGAGGACAGCGGAGGGTGAAACATTTCCTGCATTGATACCCACCTCGACCGTGACCAGCGGGGTGGCCGCGTCATTGAAGATCGGCGTGTCTCCGACGATGAAATTAGTCTGGGTCAAAGCGTTCGACGACAATACCCAATCGGTCGTAGGCGTGATGGTCAGGTTCGCGGAGGTGACCCACTCGCCGTCGCCGGCACCGCTCCAAACGGGCTGGTCCGCGACGTAGTCCACATCCACATAGCCCTCGGGATTGGTCAGCGTGAAAGAGACGGGCCGGAGCCCGAAAGTCACGGCCGCGGTGTTCAGGATAAAGGCACCGAACCCTGTGCCACCGAACGTCCCGTCATAATGGAGCAGATGCGCCGTGCCGCTGATCGACGGCGCGGCCCCGCTCAGCGCGAGCGTAACGCTGCCCGCCGCCCCGCTGGCGATCAGTCCGTCCGTGGTAGTGACATGGATCGCGGCGCTACTGCTGTAGTTACCGATGTTTCCGAATTTGACCGTCGCGGTGTCGCTGAAGGTCAGGCCCGCCAAAGTCAGTTCACCCGTGCCGCCAAAGCCGGCCTCGACAATGCCCGTGGCGTCCACCGTGGCGGTGGCCGCGCTCGCCGAACCGCGACCACCGAGCGTGGCACCCCCAGCCACGGAAATCGCTCTCGTGGCGTTGGTATTATTCAGGTAAAGCGTCCCGCTGCTGACCGTCGTCGCGCCAGTGTAGCTATTCGCTCCCGCGAGCACCAACGTGCCAGTCCCCGCTTTGGCTAAACCCGCACCACCGCCGCTGATGCCTCTCCCAACCGTCAAGGTGTTGGCGGCGACGGTGATCTGGGAAGAGGCGGTCAGCGCCACGGGAGTCGTCCCGAAGCTCAAGGAACTGGAACCGGTGAAGGTGAAGTTGCCGCCGATATTAATGACTCCCTGGCCCGCATAGTCTCCTTTGAGATCCAAGGTCATCGCCGAACCGCTGGTGTTGTCGATGATCCCACCGTTGATCGTCAGCGCTCCGTTATCATTGCCATACAAATTGAAGGCCCCCGAGGCTTGCGCCGTGGCGAGATTCATCGTGCCTCCCGTCAGGGTGTATTTCGCCATCGTGTCCCATGACTGAGTGCCAGCGGGCACCGCCGATTTCAAGGTCACCACCGCCCCGGTTTGCGTCAGCGTACTGTTGCCCGCGTTGAGCCCAAGGCAGGTCTCAAAAATGAACGTCCCACCGCCAGTAAAGATGACCCCCTCGCCGCCCCAGTTCAGCCCGCCGATGCCGCCGTAATTACCGTCCACGGTCAGACTTGAGCCGGTAGCGACACTCCACGTTGTCGCTCCGAGGCCATTGCTGTTGAGCGTGTTGGCGCCGCTCAACGTAATATGAGCGCTCGTGCTGTTGATCACGATCCCCCCATTACGGAACCAATCAGCGGCACCATTCGCATTGATCGTAAAGGTGGCGCCAGCGAAATCCGAACCGATGGCACCGAAGGTCCACTGCGCCCCCGGATCCATAGTTGGAGCGAGGGCGGCCGTCGCCGCCGAACCTGTAGAATCGGTGCTCCATAAAGCACTCGCGTTCATATCGTAACTCCCCGACGGCGCTCCAAATCCCGCGGTGCTGTCATCGACGTCGAAATAATACGGCATGCCGTTGGCGTGAGCCGTCGGTTGGGCAATGAGACCAAGCACCGCGACGATTGATCCCGCAAGAATGGATGCAGAAGTGCCAGCAAGGGAATGCTTTAGACTTTTCATGTTCTGGTTAGCGTTTTTCATGGGCTGGGTTTTGGGGTGCGTGAGTTTGGGTTTGGGAAGAAATGAGGGTTGATCTATCTCGCTTTTCCTACCGCTTCGCCACAACTACAAATGGTATTTTTTCCAACGGTAGATCATTCCGTGATCCATTTTTCCGATCTTCGCGCGGGCGAGAAGGGACCGATGACCATGCCGGGTTTCCCCTTTCGCACCGGGCGGCGACATCCCCGCTTGAAGAATATTTCCGCCCGCGTCACGGGACGAAACGCTTCGTGCTGATCACGCGGAATTTGTAAAAATCCTCCACGGAGGCCGTCCCAGGATTCGCGGTGAGATCGGGGAACGGCCCGCCGGTGTCGAGGTAACGCTCCAGCAACGTGGCACCCCGGAATTCGCTGACGACCTGCCCCGTGCCTTCCCGCCAGACCGCCGCGTCCTGAGGATTCGCCGAGACTTTCTGTTTCAAGACCTGCACCCGCATGTGGACGGTGTAACTGTTCGATTTCGTGGTCAACCGCGGGTAGATGTCGGCATAGGGCGCCTCACGGCTGTTTTCGCCGGTGACAACGTTTTTCGCCCAAAAGCTCCCGCTCTGGTAGTCGGTGAGCGACTCACCAGTGCGAACGAGGTGGAGCTCGCAAATCTGGGTCGCCGAGCGAAAGATCCCCTTTTTCTTAAAGTATTCGTCGCACTGCTTGAGGGTTTCCATAGCGTCGATGCCTTTGCGCATCTCCTGGGCGCCACGACTGCCCGTGCCCTTAAAGGCTTCATCCCACAGGCTCGCCACGGTGGCATCCTGGCACGCCCGAGGATCTGGGTCGTTCGGCATCCAAGGCCAGTCGGAGGTTTCGTGATCCCAGAGCTTGTAGACCCGCGACAAGGCATTGGGAATGGCGAGCGGCTCCTCCCCCTTGAACACCGCATGCAAGGCGGTGGCGCGACGGATGTAACTAAAAGGCGCAATCTCATAGTTCAAGTTGACCTTGCCCGCGGTGGAAAACGGCTCGCTGATCGCATAAGGCTCGACAACAGGCATCCAGAACAGGTCCATAAGGAGATGGTCAGGCGGCGCCGTGTAGGGTGGACCGGCAACGGGCGTGCCATTGCCGGGGTGATTGGTCTGCGGACGAAAAAGCAGCGTCTGCCATGGCTGGTTCCGCTTCACCCCAGTCGGCAACGAGCCAAACATTGCCGGGGATTTCATCACGCGGTTGGGCGAAAAATAAACGGGCGAGGGCGCGTCGAAGTGCCAGGAAAAATACGGGTAGCCACCCTTGGTGTCGGAGATATTGCCTTCGTCCGGCTTGTTGATGAACGCTCCGTCGCCCACCTGAGCGACGCCAGTGTCGAAGTCGTTCCATTGATTGTAAATCTTGCCCGCCCCGGCATTGATCTCGGGCATCCGGCAGAAGTGATAGTCCGCGGAAGTCAGTTGATCACCCACGGCGGAGGTGCTGTAGGACAGCCCAGCGACCGGCGGCTCGTTGGCAAAGCCGTAGAGCGCACGGGTGCCGATGGGCTCGGAAAAGAGGTGATAAAAGTGCCGTTGCTCGTCTTTCCATCCGCCCACAGGAACAAATTTCACTTCCTTGAGCGGCTCGGGCTTGGCCGCGACCAACCGGAGATCGCCGTGCTCGGGAACGATGGAGCGGACGACGTCCTCCTGCCGAAAGAGCCCGCCAATTTTGAACCCCGGCGGACTATTCCCAACGTCGTTGCCAAATCTCCGCTTGGGGTCGGGATATTCCGCTCCCGGCATGTGCGGTGCCTGCCCCGCCTCGGCGTAGCGAGTGGCAAGATTCCACCAGAGCCCTGTGGTGGAGGCGGCGGCCCCGCGATAGCTCTGGGTTCCGGTGGTCACCAGATCGGGAATCGGAAAGGTGCCGCTGGGAAAGTCAAAGTCATAGGTTTGCACGAGCACATTGCCGGGCTGGGAAAAAGCCTTGATCCGAATCGCCCCCGCGGAAAAGCCCATGGTCTTCTTCCCATTCGCGACGCTCACCGCAACCCGCTTTTTGCCGACCAATGGGTAGCCTCCACCGCCAAAGCTGACGATCGGCCCGCGCAGGCCCGTGGATGCCTCCCACCAGCGGTAGTTCCACAAGCCTCGAAACGATCCGCTGGAGGAAACGGTCACGGGCGCCGTGGGAAATTCCAGATCCTTGCCATCGAGCGTAACCTTGCCGCTGAAGGTCACTTCGTAGGAGAGATTCTCCACCAGCGGATGGTATCCCGGACTCACTTTGAAAGGCTCGAAAAGGAAGGCCGCCTCGATGGCCTTCTCCCCATTCTGAAGGGTGATCTTTTTGGCTCCGCCGTTGTCCCCCTGCGGCGTGCCCGAGCTGTTGTCTTGCCCACAGATGAAATGGAATCCGATTTGGGAAATCAGATAAACCCGCCCAAACCCCATGGTGCTCACGCCCTTGCTGGTGATCTTGATCGGGGTGACTTGACCGTTGGTGCAAAAGGGGACGGAAACCTGCGGGTCCTGCAGGTTGGCACAGCGCACGTAGTCAAAGATTTCCGTAAGCACCTGATCGCGATCGACACCCCATTTGATGGCGCTGGAAAACTTCCCCCCAAAGCCCGGGATGTCCCGGTCAGTCAAGGCCTGCAGATAGGCGTACAGTATCTGGTTCCGGGGCTGGCCGCTCGCATCTTTGAGGGTCCAGTCGGCGGTGTCGCTCGTCGAGTCAACGCGCTGGAAGTAAAAGGTTTGCGGCGCCGCGGGATTCGCCCCCGGAATGGTACCACAGAAAGCCGAGAGGTTATCATAGGGACTGCGAAACTGCGGCACCTGCGGGTTAAAATGAACCGGCCAGATAGAGACCCGGGGTAGGCCGAAGAGATTGATCTCGGGCGCACGACTGCTCGCGGTCAGGAAAAAGCGACTACGCTTCAAGGCATCAGCATCGACCAAGGCGTTGAGCGAGCGGTCGGGCTTGAAAAGGAATTCATCAACCGACGCAAACAGCCGGTCGGAATCCAGCGCGACTTTGGCCATCCCCCCGACGCCCTGGGTGGCGGCATTGCTCCCACCCCAGGCAATGCGCGGCACAGCCTCGTAGATGGCCTGCTTCTGCGAGGTCGTCAGCACGGTATTCGGGAAAAAGACCGGGCTGAGCGCGGTCGAGTAGGGGTGCCCAGGAAAACGCTGGAACTCATTCTGCGCCGGCTGAAATTTCCCGTAGGCCAAATCCTTCACGGTGATCGCCCGGGGCGTATCCCACGGCGTGGGCTCAGACGCGGTGTTGATGTTGATCTTGCACGTCTCATCGTCAGTCCAAAATGCCATCCGCCCCACGATGGGATTACTCACCGACGGGGTCTTGTCTATCGGGGTCCCCACCCAGATGGCCGTTTGCTTGGTGGTGTCGTAATCGGTCGGTGCCGTCAGGGTGCCGTCCTGAAGGACATAGAGCCAGCGCACTGGCATGGGCAGGCGGGCGAGGTTGTCGGTGCTGGTGCTGACCAAGATCACCCCAACCACATCGCCCCCAGGGACTTGCTTCGTATAACTGAAACCTTCGACCGGCGAATGACTCCCCGTCCCCGCGGCTCTCGGATCAATAATCGGGAAAACGGGATAATTCCCATTGGGATTGCCAGCGTCGGAAACGAGCACTGGGGTGTTCAAATCGGCGAAAAGCCCCGGCTTAGTATTCCAAGCGGGATCGACGTCGGATGCGGGCGTGTAACTTTGGAGCGGGGACCGGGTGACAACCATGGTTTCCGAAGAGTAGAGCTTGTAAAAGCCGACGGGCTCGCCAGCGTCGTCGTAGGTCCGAATCATCCCCGGCTGGGAGGCCCAGGCCAGCTTGCTCCCTTTGGTCGTGGCATCGCGGATTTGTCCCATCACCACCTGCACCGCGGAGTCCGCGAGCTGACGGGCATTGACACCCGCGGCAGAACTTTTCGAGGCCGTTAATTCCGTGGTGACGGTGGAAAGAAAGGCAACCACGAGCACGGAGATCAGAACGAGAAACGCCAGGACAAGCACCAGCGCCACGCCGGCAGACGAGGAACGGCGATGGGGCGTTGCGGGAAAGCAGGGGCGGCGCATGGGCAATGTGGAATTTTCGCAGGCCGATTCGAGTTTGATCTCAGATCTTTTAGTCGCCAACTATGCAGAGAGCGAAACTTCTTTGCTTCCCGTGTAGATCATTTCGTGACCTATTAATGGGCTTTCTCTATGAGCCACTTCCGCCGTCTTTCCCTCATCGAGCAAACCGCCACCCACCTCCGGGAGGGACTGCGCGCGGGCCGATGGCGCGGGCAACTCCCCGGCGTGGTCCGGCTGGCGGCCGATCTAGGGGTCTCCATCAACACCCTGCGCCCCGCGCTCCGCACCGTGGAAGCGGAAGGCCTCGTGATGCTCGGCGCCAATGGCCGCAGTCGCCACGTGCCCGCGCGCGTCTCCAGCCGGAAACGCCCGCTCCGGATCGGCATCTTGCTTTTCGACTCCCTCGCCAAGGAAGCCGGCCAAAGCCTCGAACTCTTTCTCGGCCTCCATCACGCTCTGGAAGCCGCGGGGTTCACGGTTTTTTTCTCCAAGGAATCGCAGTGCGGCCTGAAGCACAGTGTGAAGCGCATCGCTCGCTATGTGCAGGGAGCGCGAGCCGACGCCTGGGTGGTCGGGGCCGGGTCGCGCCCCGTGCTGGAGTGGTTTGCCTCGCAACCACTGCCCGCGCTCGCCTTGTTCGGCCGCCGCACCGGCTTGCCCATGGCGGGCGTGGGGCCAGACAAATTACCCGCCCTCCTCGACGCCACCCGCCGACTCATTGCCCTCGGCCACCGGCGCATCGTCTATGTCTGCCGCCGCATTCACCGACTGCCAGAGCCTTCGCCCCTCGCGCGCGCCCTGCTCACAGAGTTGTCCGCCCAAGGCTGCGCGGCAGGGGAACGATTCGTCCTCCCAGACTGGGAGGAAACCCCAGCAGGCCTGCACACGCTTTTCGCCACCCTCTTCCACACCACCCCACCCACCGCGCTGTTCCTCGACGAAACCCCCATCGTCCTCGCCGCCCAGCAGTTTCTCGCCCGGCGCAGATTACGGGTGCCAGACGAGGTCTCGATCATCGCCGAGGATGCCGACGCCTGTTTCCAATGGTGCGAGCCGACCCTCGCGCACATCGTCTGGCGCAACACCCCAGTGATCCGCCGCATCGAGCAATGGGCCAACGCTCTCAGCGAACACCAAACAGATATCCGCCAGATCACCTTCCCAGCTGAGTTCATCCCGGGTGGGACCATCGGACCCGCCGAGAAAAGATAAGCAACCGGCTGCCGGCACCTCATTCGTTCAATAATCTGCAAAGTGTTCCCCGCTAGAGACTTCTGACCGGTGACCATTGATGGACATCAAGCCGAACAACCTTCACCCGCATCGGGAAATAAAAGGTGACGCACGGCCGCCGTAACCACCTTGAAGACAGCGGTATAAGTAAGTTTCCCGAGACCTCGCCTGCGCCCTCTGGCGGGGTCGCGGGTCTTCTGTTGGATACCGGGGGTGTCGCTTCTCTCAACCCCCGGCTAATCGCTGGCATCCCTCCGGGTTGGCTGTCACGGCGCGGTGAAAAGACAATATTCCAGAAAGAGAAAGGGCGGGATGGCCGTTGGTTAAGGCAGACCATCGGTGGAAATGAGGCGCTGATGATGGACGGCGGCGGAGCCTGGATATTCCGTAGCAAGCCGTGGGGAATTCGGCCGGGGTCACTGACGCCAGTTTGAGGGTAGGTTTCCCCCCCTTTTGTGAAAATTCGTGTCATTCGTGGTTCAATGTAAAGGCGGAGGTTTTAAGGGCAGGGCATGAGGATTTTTGAACCACGAATGTGCACGAATAGGGATGGCGACAAAGGGAGGAGTCAAATGGCGCTCTCGTGACGTGGCTCACCCTGCAGCGATGGGTCAAGAAAGGTCAGGTAGCCAAGCGTGAGCGGACACACCGAGCACTTTGCACAAAAAAACTCGCCAACTTGGTTCCCGCGATCCCCCAGACCGACAACCAGTGCCAGCGCATCAGTTGATCACCGATCGACAATTCTCCACCCCATCGGGCGACCGAACTTGGATCGCCCCCAGCACCCACTCCTCGCTCTCCTCCAACCAACAAAAGCGGCGGTTTCCCCAAAGTCCCCACCGCGAACCGCCTCGGCTACTTCCCAGTTTTCGTCAGGCGAATCCGCGCAAAAGAGGTCGCTACCCCACGCGGACTCATCCCGATCGTCACCGGCCCAGCAGGCACCGCAACCTCACCAACCACCTGCCGATTCAAACGCACCTTCACCACCAGTCCCTCCCTCACGAAATCGAGTCGATTCCATCCCTTTAACTTCACCCCTGGAACATCTGGAAGCGGGATCTCCCGCCCATCGCTCCCACGAAGTAAGATCGGCGACTTCTCCTCCTTCGGAAGCTCAGTCCACATCCATTCACATTCCCATTCGCCATCGGCTATCCCTCGCGTACCCCAAAGCGGTTCCGCATCCCCTTGCGCCTCAAGTCTCCAATCACCCGCCATCCAGCCCGCCACTTCCTTCCAGCCCAAAAGCGTTCGCCCATCGTAGAGATCGTCAGAAACTGGCGCAGATTGTTCAGGCGTCGCTCCCGTCGACGGCAATTCTTTAATCCGCAGATTCCGCCACTCCACCGGACTCCCCTCGCTCTCCAACCCAATATATCCCTTCCTCCAAGCACAAGCACTCCCTCCGCTGACCTCTTTCCCATTCACCGCCAGACGAATCGTTCCGCTCTCGCAGGTAATCCGATAGTGGTTCCACTCTGGAGACGGATTGCTCCGCCGCTCCGTGGGAAAACTCCGCATTCCCTTGCTAGGCGGAAACGGGGTCATCGAAGCCCCGTGAATCGCAAAAACATCCCCATGAGTAGTGTAGTCGGCAGTATTTCCATAACCATGGTCAAGCACCTGAACTTCAATCGCTCGCAAAAAAGGCACCCCTGGTGCCGCCAGCGGACTCGCCCAAATAAAAACTCCCGCATTACCCGCCACCTTTAAATGGCGCCACTCTAACTCCAGAACAAAATTCTCATACTGTCGGGGCGTCCGCAACGCGCCCGTCGGCTGACCAGTGCAATAAATCATCCCCTCCCGCACACTCCAAGTGTCCTTCCGACAATTCACATTCACCCAACCATCAAGGGTCTTCCCATCAAAAAGATCCACAAAACCACTCTCCACCACCGCCGAAGCCGGTGCATCCTCCGCCAGCGACTTCAGATCGCCACCTACCCCCACGACCAACGCACCAAATAAGCAGAGAGCGGGACGAGTAAATCGCCATTCTAGGGAAAACAGGTTGGGCATTTTAATTAAATAATTTCACAGATTTGACCAAACAAACAGAAAGTTTCCACCAGTCTCCCAGTAGAATCTCCCTCACCACCACCTACCATCACCCACCGTCCATCACTCCAAAAATGGAACAATCTTCTTGATTGCCGAACGGCCCATCGCCGACTCAGCGACTCCACCGCTCCCCACCAAATTACGCGACCGCCGCAGCTTCTTTCTTGCGAGCTTTTTTAATGATGCTCCGCACGGTGTCGGATGGTTGCGCACCATTTCCAACCCAATAATCAACCCGCGAAAGATCGATATTGGCGTTGTCCCCAGTCTTCTTCGGATCATAGTTACCAATGATCTCGATGAACTTGCCATCGCGCGGACTGCGCTGATCGGCAACGACGACTTTGTAGTAAGGGTTATTCAGGCTGCCTTCACGGCGGAGACGGATGCTAACGGACATAGGTATTTTGGTTCTTGGTTTACTCTACTTTAGGTTGAAATTTTAACGGTTGATGCCGATCCGTGGCACACCCGCGCGCGCCATCATCTTTTTCATCTTCCCCATCCCCTTCATCATTTTACGCATCTGCCCAAAACGCTGAAGAAGATCATTCACTTCGGTGACGGTAACTCCACTACCACGGGCGATGCGTTGCCGGCGACGGGCATTCAAAATATCCGGGTTGGTTCGCTCAGCTACTGTCATCGAAAGCACTATCGCTTCGACCCGCTTCATCTGTTTTTCATCAATCGAAACGTCCTTCAACTTACTCATTCCAGGAATCATGCCAAGCAGATTTTCCATCGATCCCAGTTTTCTCAACATTTTAAACTGCTCAAGGAAGTCGTTTAAATCAAAAGACGCCGTCCGCATCTTCTCCTCCATCCGCTTCGCATCCGCCTCATCAATCATCGATGCCGCCTTCTCCACCAATCCCACAATGTCCCCCATCCCCAAAATGCGTCCCGCTAACCGATCAGGATAAAAGGGCTCAAACTGATCCAACTTCTCCCCCACACCCGCAAATTTAATCGGCCGCTTCGTCACCTCCCGCATCGAAAGTGCCGCCCCACCCCGCGCGTCCCCATCCAGCTTCGTCAAAATCAAACCGCTAATGTCCAACGCCTCATGAAAGTGCGTCGCCACACTCACCGCCTGCTGCCCCGTCGCCGCGTCAGCCACCAACAAGACTTCCCCAGGATTCAAAAATTCCCGCAACCCACGAATCTCCGCCAGTAACGCTTGATCGATTTCTTGACGCCCCGCCGTGTCAAAAATTTGCACGTTTCCCGATTGCGTCTTCGCCCACTCCAACGCCTCAGCCGCTACCTTCTTCACATCCGTCGCCCCAGTCGCCGGCGCAAAAACCGGCACCCCAATCTGCTTCCCCAATTGCACCAACTGCTCCACCGCCGCCGGTCGATACAAATCACACGCAATCAATAACGGAGACTTCCCCTGCTTTTTTAACCACGCCGCCAACTTCGCGCTCGAAGTCGTCTTTCCCGCACCATTCAATCCCACCAAAAGAATCCGCGCCGGAGCATCCAAATTCAACGGCGTGTTGTCACCCCCAAGAAGAGCCGTCAATTCATCGTGAAAAATCTTCACGATCTGTTGCCCCGGCGCCACCCCGCGCAAAACGGCCTCGCCCAGCGCTCGCTCCTTCACCCGAGCAATAAATCCCTTTGCCACCCCAAACTCCACGTCCGCTTCTAATAACGCCATCCTCACCGCACGCATGGCGTCACCGATATTCGTCTCGGTGATCGTCCCATGTCCACGGAGGTCTTTGAAGACGTCTTGAAGCTTATCGGCGAGGAGTGAAAACATGAATTTAGGAAGACTATCCACAAGGGGTTCGACCTTGTCGAGCGCGAGAACAGGCCACAAAAGACAATCCACGCCGCCGACTCTCCGATAAGGACTCCCCTGATCGAGAGTTCACAACAAAAAAAGTGCGGGGCCGGCAACCGAATGGTCACCGACCCCGCTTGTTCCCCCCAGAACAATCGGATAAAGACAAGAGAAAATTAGCAGGTTCTTTTACTAGATCAAGGAAAAACCTTAGAGTTTTTAAAGAATTTTGCAGAAAGAATCACCTTCTCACTAAGGAGGAAGCTCAAACACCCTGCTGAGATGAACTTAGAACAAAGATTCCGTAAGTCCAAACTAAATTTTCATAAATCGCAAAGAACGAGTTTCGCTGGAGAATCACTCACCCAACACTAAGTAAACGCCAACCAGAAGACGGGGGGTGCAAAGAATTTAAAAAGCTTCACCAAAACAGGCAGATCCTTACAACGAGAACTGCTTGCTACTCACAATCCGGAACCGATAAGGCCCTAAAGCTAAGCCGTTTGTCTCTCCACTTGCGGGCATATTGACCGGATTGCCTAAAGCATCGACCAAGCTGGCCGAGTTCGCGTCCAAGTAGCGTTCGATCAGAAAGGATCCCCGAAATTCCCCGCTGGGCTGGGCCTGATTGGCTTTGATGATGTAAGATGTGTTTCGGGCATTTTGGGCGAGGGTTTGTACCCGAACATGAACCAGATAACTGTTGGAACGAGTAGTCAAACGCGGATAGATATAGGCGTAGGGCTTCTCTAAAGCATTGTCCCCCGTTAACTTATGGGCCGCCCAAAAAGTTGCTAACAGGGTGTCAAACTGCGCCAACGAAGTCGTCTGGCTAAATCCCGCACTCAAATGAGGCTTCATCGGCGAGGGAAGCCCCACCGCGAGAGGAACATCCTGCGGGATCAGTGGAATATCGCAAATCTCTGATGCAGAGATAAATGGACGATTTTTATCCTGCCGATCACTAATCTGCTTCAGGGTATTGTCGATGTCGATACTCCGCCGCGAAATCACCCCCCACGCCCCATTGCTCCCGCTGTTGTTCCCTGCCGTACTCATCGATTTGTAGTTATAAATATACGGCTGATTGCCGTTGCTCACTGTTTGGGTGGGGTTCATCGCGGTGATTTTTACCCCCTTGAGCACCGCCCGCAGACCCGTATCGCGCTTGATGTTCACGAAGGGCGCAATCTGTTCGTTGATGTTGATTTTCCCCGCGGTAGCAAACGGCTCACTAATCGCCCATGGCTCAACGACAGGCATCCAAAATAAATCCAGAAGCAGGTGATCAGCTGGTCCCCAGTAAGCACTTCCAGGGTGGTTCACACCCCCAGGAAAATAGGCTTTCGCTGGACGAAATAACAGCGTCTGCCAAGGCTTGTTTTGCAGAACCCCAGTGGGCAGAGATCCAAACATCACGGGCGAGGGTATCTGCCGGTTCGGAGAGAAAAATGTCGTTCCCTGCAATTGATAGTCCTGATGCTGGTAATCATTTCCAATATAAGGAGTAATGTCAGTTCCACCAACACTGTGCGGCTTGGTTCCCTCATCCGCTTTATTACAGTAAGGCCCATCGCGAAGGACGTGCGGTCCCGTATCCCAATCCCCAGCCTGACCAAGACTGTTCACCACCCCATTAATCGGGGCAGGCAGATCAGGATTCATAATCCCAGGGTTCGCCGCGCTCCCCATATTATACCCACTCAAATCCTTCACCAGTAGCCCAAAGGCCGCTCCAGGCTCACTTCCCCGATGCGGTAACCCTTGCCGCATACTATGGTTCCCCTTGTTCAAAAGACTGGGGTCATTGTAGGCCGACAAATTAAACGGCTGAAAGTAGGTGGCATCGACCTCTTTCCTCGCCGCGATCAGCCGAACATCTCCCTGAAGATTATTTCCCGTAGCCACCAACGAGCGGACAGCATCTTTTTCCGTAACCAGATAGTGCTCGGTTCCATTCACATAGCGAGGCCCAGCCTTGTTCGACCCCGTGCCCCCCTCCACAATGTAGTAACTGCCTAACCCCGGCGCCCACGGGTTGTAGTAAATCGGCAATGGCACGGTGTAGCTGGGAAAGTTAAATTTAATCGTCTGAATGATCTGCTCGTTGGTCGTGTTCGTCGGAGTGTCTTGGGTCGGCCCGGTGATCTTCACCGTCACAGAACCAGAGATTTCTAAAGTATTCTGGGGATCATTGCTGACGATCATCTCTCCCGAAGGAGGCGCCGAATCAGGCTTGGAAGTCCGCGGCTGGCTCCACCAATTATTAAAACTCCCCCAGCCAATCGTCCCCCCAAAAGCCGATGCCCAGCTATCCGTCTCATGAATCACTCCCAAAGAATAAAGACTCGGTTGCTTGCTATAAGCGGGGTCTTTGAAATCGGTAAACGGATTCTTCGTCGTCCCGCCCTTCTCTTTCACAGTGATTTTTATATCCTCAAATGATATCCGAAGACTTTGCGCCAGAGCAGAATAGCCAGCCATTGGACAAAAATATTTCGGCACCAAGACCAGTTGAATCTTCGCCTTGCTTGCTTGATCGGCTGCCGGCAATTCACTGTCCAGTTTCCGCGTGGCGATCAGCGCCAACTCCGAAATCGTCGCAATGCGCCCCATCCCTCGCGTCCCGTCGGGCATCTCAATAGGCACCACCTGACCTCGCGTGGAGTGCGTAGCATCTGGAGGAAAACTCACCCCACTCCCCTTAATCTGTGTGTAGGACGAATCAACATTCCCATCAGAATTGTCCGCTAAATTAGTGCAACGAATGTAGTCGAAAATTTCCGTGAGGATCTGGCTTATCTCCCCGCTACTGTATTTCGCCGCAAAGGTCTTAGTCGGTCCGCTGCCCGTTGCCCAACCCGGCACCGCCCGTCCCGTTAATCCCTTCAGAAAAGCCATCAACTCAAGGTTCCGCCGAGAAAGATCCACCGTCGGACTATCCCCATATTGACGCGTGAAATAAAAGGGCAGGGATGACGTCCCCGTCTTCGGCCCAACTGTCGAACAAAAGGCGATCAGCCGGTCAAAAGCCGTTCGCTTTGCCTCGGATAGTTGCTCGGGCCAAATGGAAATTCGGGGCAAATTGTACAAATTTTGTTCAGGGGCTTTGCTGCTCGCAGTAAGAAAAAACTTCGCCATATCGAGCATCTCCTTGGTGGTGTCGCGCCCAGTGCTCGAGCTCAGCCTCGGCGCCAGCGTCCACGCTTGCCGAGCGGTCGTCCCAAAATTCGGGTTGTATAAAAATTCATCGATCGAGGCGTAAAGCCGATCACCATCGGGAGTAATCGCTGGCCCATCCTCACTCGAACTGGTCACCGAACCACCCGCCCGCTGGGTACCCGCTTTTGACGAAATATCCTTAACCACTGTTCCAAACGTCGGGTCGCCCGCCGTATCATACTCCGCCCCACTCACTCGCGGAATCAACTTGTAAATCTCCTCCGCCATCTTCGCCACGTCACCCCCAACATCATCTCGCAGAAGCAGTTGCCTTCCAAATATCGGAGAAAGACTGGTGGTCGCTGGATGCCCAGGATAACGCTGATACTCCTTCTGCGCACCCTGCCGCGCCGCCAAATCCCACTCAAACATCGGGTCGTTCACCGATCGATACGCCGTTCCCGCCCCCGTGACCCCAGGTTGACCATTAGAAACGGGCGTGTCCCAAAAAAATCCTTCGGATGCCGTATTCACATTCACCTTAGATGTCTCGTCATCCGTCCAAAAAGCCACCCGACCGACCACGATATTCGGTTCCCCCTGAGCGGTCTTTTCTTTGCCCGTCGGCACGAGGACTAAGACATCGCCCGCCGTGCCACTGGCCTTCGCAGATGCCAAAGTCCCGTCCTTGAGCAGATACAGCCAGCGTAAAGGCATGGTCACCCCGCGCGTCGCGTATTCATTCACCACAAAACCTTCGATGTCCGCGTTGGCGTCTTTCATCAGCGAAAGCTGTCCGTTGGCATTGATATGGGTTCCATCAAAGATCGGGTAGTTCATGAGCTTCTTGGAAGCATCGAAGGGATCTTTCCGATTCAGATCGGCCACGGGGGCATTCAAATCGGTCCACAAGCCAGGCTGACTTTTCCAAGAACTAGCCCCGCTGGCCGAGGGCAAATCGGCGGCTTGAGCAGGATCAAAACTGCCGTCTTCAATGAGACTTTCCGCAGAATACAATTTGTAGCTTTTGACGGGCTTCCCGCTGACATCAAAGGTCCGAATGAGCCCCGGCTGAGAAATCCACGCTTGATCAGGTTGGGTGGAGGCTTCGCGAATTTGCCCAATCACCAAATTTAAAGCGGAGTCGGCGAGCAACCGAGCATTCGTTCCACCCTCGTAAGACTTTGCCGACCCGTATTCGGTGCGAACCGTGAGGAGAAAAGATAAAACTAATCCCGAAAGCAACACCAGCATCCCCAAAACCAGAATCAAGGCCGCCCCTCGTTGCGATCGCCGATCTCCTCCAAACGAAACCTTTAAAAAAGGAGCAAGCATCGAACACCTATCTAAAATGGCATGGTTTCTTTCAATCTTTATCTCTGGCCTTCGCCATCTGGATCAAAGGCTCCCATTCATCGACCAGGCCGTTTTCACCAGACACTTCTCTGCACCACCTGGACCCTGAAACTCAGGCCATTCGGTGGCAGCGAATAAATTCAGATCATCCACTACCCCGTAGTCCGAAGTCCGCTGGCGATCGCATTAATCGAAAGTAACAAATCAGGCAGGAGCGCTTCGGCGGCCGACTCGTCGCCAAGGCGGCGCAAGGTTCGCCAATGCCGAAGCATCTCGATTTCTTGATGGTGCAGGACCCGAAGGGCGGAGGCGCGGAGATGCAGAGTCTTGAGCATTCGCGGTCGGCGGTCGGCGAGCGGGACGCCCCGTAATTTTTCGAGCATCGCAAGCGTCAGCTCCCACTCCGTTAGGATCATCGTCATGAATCGATCGCGAAGCGACGAATCCTCAACCAACCCTGCGTAGGCGTGCATCAATTCGCGGTCGGCACTGGCGATACTCGACTCGATATTCGTCAGGACATAGTGGAGAAACGGCCAGGAGCGGATTTGTTCGCCAAGGGCGGCAAGTTCAGAATCGGCCAGCGCCTTTAACCCAGAGCCCGCCCCAAACCAACCGGGAATATAAAACCGCGACTGGCTCCAACTAAAAACCCACGGAATTGCCCGCAGATCGGCGAGGCTCGGCTTGCCAGTGCGACGAGAAGGGCGAGATCCTATCCGACTATGTTCGAGCGCATCAATCGGCGTGGCTTGACGGTAAAATGTCAGAAAATCATCCGCATCCAGAAGCTGACGATAAGCTAACTGACTGGATTGGAGGAGCTTTTCTAATACGGGAGCGAGCTCGTGGAACCCGATATTGGCTCCCTCGTGGCGCAGTGCCGTGCCAGTAACCCCAGCAACAAGGAGCTCAAGATTGAAGGTGGCGGTGGGAAGATTGCCAAACTTTTGGGCGATGGTTTCGCCCTGCTCGGTCAGACGAATATCCCCACCCAAGGAACCCGAGGGCAGGGCCTCAAGAAACCGATGCGTCGGTCCCGCCCCACGGCTAACCGTGCCACCCCGACCGTGAAAAAAACGGATGCGCACTCCCGCATCGCGACCGAGCTGGGCGATCCGCGCCTGAGCTTTTTGTAAGCCCCACTGACTCGCAAAAATCCCCGAGTCCTTATTGCTGTCGCTATAGCCCAGCATCACTTGCTGGCTCCGCGGAAGCTTTTCACCACCCCAATTCGCCGCCAAAAATTCCAAGCTCCGGCGGGTGATTGGCTGCTCAAAAAAGTTCTGCAAAATATCAGGCCCAGCCTCCAAGTCGTCGAGGGTTTCGAAAAGAGGGACCACGGGAAGCAAGCAAACCAGACCTTCGGGGAGCATTCGGGTAAGACCAGCCTCCCGAGCCAAAAGGTAAACCACGAGGAGATCGGAGAGCCTCCGGGTCATGCTGACAATCAACGCCCCCACCCCCTCAGGACCGCAACGCGCCAGATGATCGGCGAGCACTCGATAGCAACCCAGCACGGCGTCGGCCTCCGCTCCAGCGGAAACGCTAGGGTGAAGAAATGGTCGGGGCGACTGGAGTTCTTTAACCAGAAATCGCTGGCGCTCCGCCTCGCTCCAATCTTCCCACTGGCTACCATCAATCCCCGCAGCCGTGATCAGTTGCGTGAGCGCCTTCACATGAAAGCCGGAGTTTTGCCGAATATCCAGTTGCGCTAGGTGGAAACCGAAAGTCTTCAGGCTCCGCAGGATAGGGGTGATATCGCATTCCGCAAGACGACTCGCCCCCACCGCGATCAAGGAGTCGCGGAGCGTCTCCAAATCGGCGCGAAGCTCGGAAGCATATTGATAACGACCAGCTGTTTGGCGAATTTGGGCGATTTGATGGGGGGCAATATCAATCGGCAAACTGGCAATCAGGAGCTCCCCAAATTGCCGCCAAGGTTCGCCAGCATTTTGATCAAGGATGGATTGGCCAGTCGGCCCCAAACGCCCGGCAATGGCTATTTGCATCTCCATCAGCCGGGGGGGCGGAGATTGCATCCAAGCAGAAAGACTCAGCTTAGCGGCCAGTGCGCTGAGCTGGCGGTGAAGGAGAACCAAAGCATTGGCCCGCAACCGCTCGAGCGTCTCCGCCGTCACCGCCGTGGTCACCCCAGGATGTCCATCGCGATCCCCACCCACCCAAGTGCCAAAGCGAACTTCAGGCAGGACCGCTTCAACGAGAATCGCGGGATCAAACCCCGCCTCTCGCCAAGCCGATCGCAACCGGGCGTCGAGCTCAGGAAGCGCCGCCGGAAAAACGTCACGGAGGTAGTGGAGCACATTTCTCCGCTCATCAGCAAGGCTCGGCTTTTCCAGAAGAATTTCCCCAGTCCGCCAGAGTCGTTCCAGAGCGGCCTTCGTTTGGTCGCGAAGAAGCTCCCGACTAGAAGGTGTCGATGGGCCGTTTTCCCGAGTATTGATGAGCGTGAAAAGCGCACGGTGCTGCTCCAAAACCGCCAGACGCTTCGCTTCCGTAGGGTGGGCGGTAAGGACTGGCTCCACCCGAACAAAGCGAAAGGCCGCCGCGATTTCTTCACCCGTAAATCCTTCACCCTGAAGGCGACGCAATTGATCACCCCAAAGACCCCGCTCGGCAGATAGCCCTTCACTAACTTCACGCAACGATCGCATCGCCGCCGCAGTGTTTTCCTCCAGCATATTGAGAAGCTGAAAGGCGATCGAATAAACCAGCCCCAATTGGGCAGGAGGCGCCACCCCAATATCTGGCCGACTCTCCGCCCCAAACCAAGTGAGATGCTCGGCAAGCTCGCCAAGCCCCAGTTCCACCAACACTTCGCCAAGGCATTCCAGAAGATATCGGAGGTCGCGATCAATCTTTTCAAAACCAATCGCGATGTAGTCAGGCACAGAAGGTTCCCCCATAAATTGAATCCTTAGCCGTTTCGATGATTCCGAAGTTCTTCGCAAGAAAAACCTCGGAAATCACCGATTATTCCCCTCCAAGCTCTCGGCTCATTAAATTATTCATCGCCTCAGCCGCCGAAATCCCCCCATCAAGGAGCGCGCGAATTTGCCCAATAATCGGGGCGCGAATCTTCTCCCGAACCGCAAATTCATGGGCACTATAAGTCGTCGGGACCCCTTCCGCGACCATCGTCATCGATCCAACGATGTCCGCCAGACGCTCGCCCCGACCAAGGCGCTCGCCGACCGCGCGGTTTCGACTGTGCCGAGAAAAGCAAGTGACCATCAAATCGCCCAGCCCACTAAGTCCCTGAAATGTAGCGGCTTTCCCACCCATCGCCTCCCCAATCCGAGAAAGCTCCCCAAGAGCCCGCGTGACAAGCGCCGCCTTGGCGTTATCCCCAAGGCCAAGCCCATCACTCACCCCAGCGGCGAGGGCAAAGATATTTTTCAAAGCACCACCCAGCTCGATGCCAGGCAGGTCGTCACTCATATAAACTCGAAAAAATCGATTGGAAAAAGCCACCTGAATCCGCTTCGCTAAAGCCATCTCAAGAGCCCCCACCACCAGCGCCGTCGGCTTTTGTCTCGCCACCTCTTCCGCATGGCTCGGCCCAGAAAGCACTCCAATCGGCTGGTCTGGAAGACTTTCCGATACCACCTGACTCATCCGCAAACTGCTCCCACGCTCCACCCCTTTGGTGCAACACAGCAAGACCGTTTCTGGGCGCAGATCAATCGTGGAAAGTCGAGCGCTGACTTCCCTGATGGCTTTCGAAGGCGGGGTGAGGAGAATCAAGTCGCACTCCCGCAAGTCGTCGAGATCAGCCGTAAAACGGAGCGCCTTAGGCAGGGCGACGCCAGGAAGATAGCCAGTGTTTTCCCGCGTCTCCGTGACCTGAGCAATGTGCTCGGCATTATGCCCCCAGATCAAGACAGGAAGATCATTGGCAAGGAGAGGAAAGGCCAGAGCGGTACCCCAACTTCCCGCTCCAATAATCCCGATATTTTGAAAGCTCATCGTAAAAAGTCTCGGCGCGCGGATCGGCAGTCCGTCGAAGGTTGCTTGTTGATCATTGAAGAGAATTTTCCTTGGCGGAATTTGCATCTTTTGGAGCGCCAAAACGCAGCTCAGTCCCCGCACGAAGCCGCCGAATATTCGGAAGGTGACGCTTCATCACCAAACCAGCAGCCACCAGCGAGAAAGCCAAGTCGGGCCAACCGAGGTCGGTGCCCCAAGAAGGAGTCGCAAAAAGGATCAACCCCAGCACCACCAAAGGAAGCGCCCCCGCCGCACAAATCGACGCCAAAGAAACATAGCGAAAGAGCTTCAAAACTATCCCCCAAATCCCCAAAACGATCAGCGAGGCGATCGGCATCAGCCCGATCAAAACACCCAAAGATGTCGCCACCCCCTTCCCCCCCTTGAAGCGCAACCAGATCGGAAAATTGTGACCGAGGATCACCCCCACAGCTCCAATGATTCCCACAGAGTGATCGCCCAAAAGCGGATGCATCAGAAAGTGAGCCGCACTCCATCCGCTCAGCGTCACCGCTAGCCAGCCCTTACCAGTATCCAGGCCAAAGGCGAGCATCCCCCACTTTTTCCCGAGAATCCGCCACACATTGGTCGCGCCGATATTCCGGCTTCCGTGCTCGCGAATATCAATCCCTCGACTTTTAGAGATCAATAATCCACTCGGGATCGATCCGATCAAATAGCTGGCCAGAAAGATCGCCAACTCAGGTAGCCCCATCATTTTTGGCTGGCCCGTTTAGCGCCAATGACATTTTCAATCTGCCCGAGAGGCAAGCAATTAACCACATCGCCACGCGTCAACCATCCTTTCCGAGCAATCCCAATCCCATAATGGAGAAAGCGCAGGTGCTCGGCGTGATGGGCATCAGGATTAATCACGCAACGCACCCCTTTTTCTTTAGCCAATGGCCACCAGCGCCAGTCCATATCCAGCCGGTAGGGACTGGCATTTAACTCAATCATCGTGCCAGTTCGGGCGGCCGCTTCAATTACCGCAGGAATGTCCAACGCGTAACTATCCCGAGCCAATAACAACCGACCAGTTAAGTGCCCCAGCATCGTGACATAAGGATTTTCCATCGCCCGAATAATCCGCGCCGTCATCTCTTCACTCGAAAGGGTGAAGGAACTGTGCACCGAGGCGACCACATAATCGAGCTCCGCAAGAACCTCATCCGCAAAGTCGAGCGTCCCGTCTTTTAAAATATCAACCTCACTCCCCGCAAAGATCCGGAAGACTCCATCAAAGGTGGCGTTGAGCGCGCGAATTTCCGCGACTTGAGCAAGGAGACGATCAGCCTCAAGACCGCGGGCCTGAAAGGAGGACTTCGAATGATCCGCTATCCCCAGATATTGTAGCCCTAACTCTTGGGCCGCCGCCGCCATTTCCGCTAGGGAACTCCGCCCGTCACTGGCGGTGGTGTGATTATGAAATGTCCCACGGAGATTTTCTAACTCCACAAGATTCGGCAAGGTATGGGCCTCCGCCGCCGCCACCTCCCCACGGTCCTCTCGAAGCTCAGGCTCCACATAATCAAGATCAAGCGCCCGATAAAGTCCGCGTTCATCATCAATCGGCGGCACCGCCTCAGGGGTGATCTTCGACTTCTCATCAAACCCCAACCGATACTCATTCAGTGTCCAGCCTCTGGCTAAAGCCCTCTGGCGAAGGACGATGTTGTGCTCTTTGGAACCCGTAAAATAATTCAAGGCAAAGGGATATTCCCCAGTCGTGACCACCCTCAGATCAGCCTGAATCCCACTCTTCATTCTCACGCTCGACTTCGTGGCACCATGAACCATCACGCTCTCGACCATCGGATGCTCAATGAAAAACTTCGAGACAACCTCTGGCTCACTGGTCGCCACAATAAAATCAAGATCTCCAACCACTTCTTTGCGACGCCGATAACTCCCCGCGATACTGGCCTGAAGGACCTCGGGCAACTCTCGAAGATCTGCGACCATCTGCTCGGCATCGCCAGCAATCACCCCGATACGGTACCGCCCCGCGTGCTTCGCCCGCGCTTGAATCGCCAGAAGAATGTTCGCCGCAGTTTTCTTTCCGAACCCCGCAAGGTCAGCGATCCGCCCGTCGCTACAGCCCTTTTCCAAATCAGCGACCGTGATGATTCCCAGCTTCTCCCAGAGGGCTTTAATTTTCTTAGGCCCTAATCCCTGCACCTCAAACATCTCAAAAATTCCCGGAGGAAATTCCGCTTTCAATCGTTCAAAAAAAGCCAGCTGTCCCGTAGCCACCAGTTCAGTAATCTTATCCGCGATCGCCTTCCCCACCCCAGCAATTTCATCAAGCCTCCCTTCACCCACCGCCGCCGTGAGGTCCCCCGTGTAAATCTCTAAGGCCCGAGCCGCATTCGTATAGGCCCGAATTTTAAAAACATTTTCCCCCTTTAATTCCAGCATTTGGGCAATGCTTTCGAAGACTTCGGCAATTTGTTCCTTGGTGAGCTGAGCCATAAATTGGGGAGTGAATAGTGATCAATAAAAGTCCCCGAACCTATCCGCCCCAGAGCCCTTCTGTCACGCGGTTTCAAACCGCCCCCATCACCCATCCCAAGCGCCCGGAAATCCCCTCGCCTTTTCATTCCCCGTCTTCTTACAGTGTCTCATATGTTCACCCCAATTCCCCTCCGCCTCCTCGCTTTCCTTTTCGCCATTTCCTCCTCCATCGCCGCCCCCAAACCAATCATCGTCGCCACCTATAACCTCGAAAATTATCTGGGCGTTCAACCCCTCGCCGAAGGCGAAAAAGTCCACGCCAAACCAAAAACTGAGGCTTCTATCGTCGCCGTCATCGCCGTCATCAAAGAAATACAACCCGATATTTTGGGCGTCTGCGAAATGGGATCTCCCGAACGCTTCGAAGACTTTAAATCTCGCCTCGAATCCGCGGGCCTCGGCTACCTCGCCTTCGAATATCTCCAAGCCACCGATCCCGATCGCCATCTCGCTCTCCTCAGTCGGTTTCCAATCGTCGCCCGCAATTCGGTCGCCGACGTTTCCTTTGACCTCAATGGCCATCTCGAAAAGGTCCGCCGCGGGTTCCTCGACGTGACTATCGAGGTCAACTCAACTTACCAAATCCGTATGGTCGGCGCTCACCTCAAATCCAAACTCCCCGCTCCTGCAGGCGAAGCTGTCCTCCGCCGACACGAAGCCCAACTCCTCCGCCGGCACCTCGAAAAAATTCTCGTCGCCGATCCCACCATAAATCTCCTTTGCTATGGCGACTTTAACGATACCAAAGACCAACCCATGTTTACAGAAATCAGCGGAATTCGCGGCACGCCCACTTATCTCGATGACATCCCCGCCAAGGATGATCTCGGTGATCGCTGGACCCACTATTGGAAAACCGCCGACATCTATTCTCGAATCGATTATCTCTTTGCCAGCTCTGGACTAGTCCGCGAAGTGGTCACCGGTTCAGGTCACGTCAATCGCTCGGAATCCTGGAATCATGCCAGCGACCACCGCGCCGTCTCCGCATCCATTATACCCGTTGATCGAAAATGATCCGCAAGAGCAACTTCGCCATTCTCCTCCTCTTCGCGGGAATCCTTCGCCTCTCCCCATCCACCAACGCTGCTGACGCCGAAACCGATTGGCAGGCGGTTATCGCCCTCGACGCCGGCCCAGAAAAACCCCCATCTGAAGAAGGCGCTCGCGAGGCCGTGCTTCGCCATCTCATCAAGCAGGATCAAGCCTTGCGGATCTTTTTAAACGAGCAACCATCAGACGCCCGCGCCTTCGAAGCCCGCCTTCGCCTCGCTCGGCTCCTCCAGATTCGCGGCGATTTTGAACAATCCCCCAAACTCCGCACAGAAGGAGAACGACTCCTCGATAGCCTCGATAAATCTGCCACCCCCGAGCAACGGGTGGAGGTCGACTTTGCTAAAGTCACTCGCCTCATGCGAAACCTCCGCGAGGTCACCCCAAACCAACGCGAGGAACTACTTTTCGCCACTCGCAAATTTCAAATCGCTCACCCAACCGATCGCCGCCTCGCCCTGCTCCTCACCGAGGTGGCGACCCTCTTTGACTCCCAACCAAAAATCAAAGAATCGCTTCTCGCCGACGCCCAGCCGCTCGCCACCAACCCCGATCTCCAGGGCCGAATCGCCGATGACCTGAAGCGAGTCCGCTTTCTCCGCAAGGAAGTCCCCCTCGTCTTCCCAACCTCCCCAAACCCCGCCATCAAACCCGCCGACTTCCGCGGCCGCCCACTCATTCTAATCTTCTTCGCCACCCCATCACCCCCATCTTTAGCCGCCATTCCACTCCTCCAACGCACTCTCACCCAACTTCCTCCAGGAAGCGTCCGCGTCCTTGGCGTCAGCCTAGACGCCCAACGAAACACTCTTGATGCCGTCATCAAATCACGCGCCATCACCTGGCCAGTGCTCTTCGATGGCTTAGGCTGGGAAAGTCCCCTCGTTCGCACCCTCGGAATCAACGCCCTCCCCACCGTGTGGCTCCTCGATCAGCGCGGCCACCTGCGCTCACTCAACGCTTTAGAAAATACCCAGGCAAAAGTCCGCGAACTCCTCCAAGAACGCTGACCTCATCCACTTCAAATTCCCCGATAAATCAACCACCCCCAGTTAATCAAAATCGCCACGATCACTCCCATCCGAAGCGGCGGAACCATCCACGACGGCATATCCTCAAAGCGCAGTCGCGGAAGACCAAAACCCACCACGATCAACGCATAGAGATCAAAGAGAAGGACCATGCCCAACGCGACGATCAAGAGCGGATTCCAGCAAAATGCTTCAAGAAAGTTTCCCCGGAAAACGGCCCTGACCGCCCGCGTCGCCCCACAGGTCAGACACGGCCACCCAGTGAACGCATGAAGCGGGCAAACTGGACCACTCCCTCCTAAGCGAATCCACAGCCAAGCCAATCCCCCACTAACCACAGAAACGCTCAACCAAAGCATTTCATGGTCGATTTCACCGCCTCGAAGTCGGCGCCAGTCCATGACACTCAGAAAGAAGAAGATGCGACGATCACCGGCCTCCCAGTTGGGAAAATCCCGCCCCAGCTAAAATCGCTAACAGCACCAAAAAAACGCAAGCCCCAACAGGCAGAAGGACCGCGCAGACCGCCCGAGTCGTACTGATCTGGTGGGTTTTCGCGAGGCCAATACAAAGGCAGACCAAGGTCCACAACCCACCAATAGAACCCCCACAAATAGGAATCAATTGCAAGGCGGCCCCTGGGCCTGAAGCGTAGCAGTAGGTCCGAAACGTCGTCTCAAACGGCTGCCTCGCTCCACCGCAAATCATTAAGGAAAGATGCGTGATCCCAGACATCATAAAAATGCCCGCAGGGACACCGATGATCCCGATCAACAAAACCATCCCAAGTCCTCCTAGCGCCTCATTACCCATCATTTCCCCAAAAACTTTCGATACATCTCCAGAAGATTGCTTCATCACCCCCATGACAATGAACTGATAAAACATCGATAAAGCCAAGCCGCCCAAAGAAAGGAGAAAACTATAAAGAAACGGTCCCCCAATTCCGCCCTCGCGCTTCATCTTCGCAAAGGTTCGCGTCGGATCCATCATCACACTCTTGGTCGTTTGCCAACCCGCAGGAAAAAATCCCAAACGATCGCGGTCTTCCCACTCCGGCCCCGTCCGCTCCTCCTCGTCTTCGCTCGGCAATTCCCCCGTCTGCGCAATACTCTGCATTACCCGCTCCTTCGCCTCGAGGGAGTAGGGCTTGCCCGCAATATAAACAATCTCCTCCGCAGGAAAAATTCTCCCCGTCGCAGAGCACCGAATCCCCTCCCCACCCC
>JBAWZW010000018.1:0-33851 GCA_037142835.1 Verrucomicrobiota bacterium | reverse complement strand
CCCCGCATGAAGACAACATTACAGCGCTGGGGGAACAGCCAGGGGGTGCGACTTCCGAAGTCAATCGTTGATTCTCTTGGGATTACGGTTGGAGCTTCGGTGATTGTGGAGATCTCCAAGGATAGTTCGCAGATCACGATTACGCCAACGGCGGTCTCGCGTCCGATCCGTGGGCGGCATCGCATCGAAGATCTCATTGCGGCGAGTTCACCAAAGGCATTTGGCGGTGAAGACAACTGGGGCAAGGTGGTTGGGAAAGAGGTTTGGTGATGCGTGGCAATGTTCCATTGCAAGGTGAATTCGTGACGATCACCTTTGATCCACAGGCGGGCCACGAACAAAAGGGCCGCCGCCCAGCATTTGTGGTTAGTGTATCAAGCTTCAATCGAGCAACCGGCCTCGCAATTTGCTGTCCCATCACAAATACCGATAGGAAGACTCCCTTTCATGTGGGTATTCCGGCCGAGTCAGGCCTAACGGGATTCGTCATGTGCGAACAAATGAAGTCCGTGGATTTTCGAGCGAGAGACCTCAAGCGCATCGGAGTCGCTCCCAAGGGATTTTTAGAGGAAGTTCTCTCCGTAATCGATGCGTGCATCTATCCCAATCCCCAACAAGGCGCGGCGGCTCGACCAGCATGATCCCCTCAATTCTAACCTCAACCACGAACCCCTGACCCGGCGGTAGGGCTCAAACGTACTGCAAAATGATGCTCCGTATTCTCCACGCCACATGGTTAGTTTTGCTTGTGGGATGTTCCGCCATTACGGTCACTCGCGTTGCAGAGGCAAATAAAGGGGCGGGTCAGTTATCCCCTCCGTTGTAGCCGGGCTAACTGAGCCCGGTAAACCCCCGCCCCCCAGCGACATCTCCACCCGCCATCCCGGAGGGATCCCAGCGATTAGCCGGAGGTTGAACGAAGCGACCCCCCCGGTATCCCACAAAAGCCCCACGACCCGGCAGGGGTCGCAGATCAAGGCAGAAATTGCTTGCTGCTCACCGTCCGAAATCGATACGGCCCCAACGCCAGTCCGCTGGTTTCTCCACTCGCGGGCACCGACGCAGGATTGCCCGTGCTATCCACAAAGCCCGCCGAATTCGCATCCAAATACCGCTCAATCAAAAAGGCTCCCCGAAATTCTCCCACCGGCTGACTCTGCGTTGCCTTGATAATCCAGGAATTCTCCCGCGTTCTCTGCGGCAAAACCTGCACCCGCACATGCACGGTGTAACTATTCGATCGCGTGGTCAGCCGAGGATAAATATGGGCGTAGGGCTTTTCTAAACTGTTGTCCCCAGTCATTTGGTGCGCCCCCCAAAAACTCCCCAACTTCGTCTCAAAACTTCCCAGATCCGTCCCCGCACTAAACCCCGCACTCACATGCGGACGCATCGTCGCCACCACCGGCAAATCCTTTGGGATCAATGAAATATCACAGATTTCCGACGCCGAGATAAAGGGCTTGTTCTTCGTCTGCCGATCCGCGACCTGCTTGAGCGTATTGTCCAAGTCGATCCCCCGACGCAACACCACCCCGTGCCCGCCGCCAGGCCCGTCATCAATACTCAGCCCGGGCGTTCCACAGAGCTTGTATCGCTGGCTATAGGGAAGCCCCGCACTATCCGGCTGGTTCGGATTGATCGCCGTCACCTTCACCTCCTTCATCACCGCTCGCAGTCCTGTGTCCCGACGGATGTTCGTAAATGGCACAATCTGCTGATTGAGATTAATCTTCCCCGAGGTCGCAAACGGCTCGCTGATCGCATACGGCTCCACAACGGGCATCCAAAAAAGATCCAGCAACAGGTGATCCGGCGGCCCCCAGGCCGCGCTTCCAGGATGATTCGCCCCACCAGGCAAGTAGGATTTCGCAGGACGAAACAGCAATGTCTGCCACGGCTTATTCTGCATCACCCCCGTCGGTAAAGATCCAAACATCACCGCCGAAGGGACTTGTCTATTCGGCGCAAAAAAAGTGTTTTGCCCATGAAGCGCATCTTCAGGCTGATAAAAATACCCAATGTAAGGCGCCGAATCCTCCGCAAACGGAACGCCATTCACTCCCCCATGCCGATGCCTCTGCGCCCCCTCGTCGGGCTTGTTGCAAAATGCCCCATCAGGCACAAACCCCGGCCCGTTATCCCAGTCCCCAGGCTGCCCCAGCGCGTTCATCACCCCGTTAATCCCCGCAGGAATATCTGGCCGACTCACCGCGTCGAAACTCGTAATCCCTTTCACCAAATATCCAAAGTCTGACCCCGGAACCACATTGTCATGCCATCCCGCACACAGGCTGTGCGTCTGATTCGTCCGCCGCGCGCTATCCGCATAAGCCCCGTTATTCGCGGGCTTAAAATAACTCCCATCGACCACTTTCCGCGCCGCCACCAACCGCATATCCCCCTGCACTTGATTCCCCACCGCCACCACCGAACGGATGGTGTCGTTCCCATCAATCCCCACCTCGTGAGAATTAGCAATCCGACTCCCACGCACCGCCCCACCCGTGCCACCCACGGCCATCTCCCCACCAGAAGTCGGCAACGGAACTTGCTGCTTAGGAAAGACAAAGGTGATCGTCTGGACCACCGGCTCGTTCGTCGAATTCGTTGGCGTTTCCCGCGCAGGCGCAGAAATTTCCACAGTCACGCTCCCCTCAAAAGTCAGAAAGTTACTCCCATTATTTCCAGGATTACTCACCACCACCTCCGCCGTCGGGGGCACCGACGCCACGGGCGATCCCCGGTTGTAAGGCCCAGGATTTTGATTGAACCCCGACTCACAAAGCATGTGGAGCCCAATCGTCCCCCCAATCTTTAAATCCTTATCCTCAATCTCCCCCACCCGCCCACTGTCATAGAGCGTCGGCTGCGACGCTAACCCCGAACTCCCATTCTCAGGGTTCACCAAAAAGGGATACTTCACCGCTCCAACCATGTCCGTAACCTTAAAATCAATCTTCTTAAAGGTCAGCCGTAACCCCATCGATACCGCCGAAAATCCCGCCATCGGACAAAATAATTTCGGCAAAAAGGAAAACTCAATCTTCGCCGTGTCATCCCGGCGAATCATCACTAACGCCAACTCCGAAATCGTCACGATCCGCCCCATTCCCCGCGTCCCATCAGGCATCTCGATCGGCACCACCTGCCCCCGATGCCCAATTCCCATGGACTCGTTCATCGGATAAACTCCCGTGTTCACAGGATTCTCTTCCGTCTGCGTATAAGCCGACTTCACCGCATCATCCGAGGTGTCCGCGAGATTCGTGCACCGAATGTAGTCGAAAATTTCCGTCAAGATCTGATCCCGATCTCCCCCAGAGTACTTCGCCGCAAAACTCTTCGCAGGCGCACTCCCCGCATCCCACCCAGGGACCGCTCGCCCCGTCAACCCTTTCAAATACCCCATCAACGCCAAGTTCCGCGCCGAAAGATCCGCCTTCCCATCGTTGGCATTCTCCCGCGTAAAATAAAAGGGCAACGCATCCCCTCCAGTCTTCGGTCCCATCGTCGCACAAAAGGCCACCAGTTTGTCAAAAGCCGTCCGCCGCGTCTCCGAGACCTGCACCGGCCAAATCGCCACCCGTGGCTGATTAAATAGGTTCTGCTCCGGCGCCTTACTGTTTGCGGTCAAAAAGAACTTCGACATCTCCAACATCTCCCGCGTGGTATCCCGACCACTCGCCGAACTCAACCGCGGCGCCAGCGTCCACGGCACCCGAGGCGTCCCCGCACTCCCCACCATTGGGGAATACAGAAACTCGTCGATCGTTGCGTAAAGCCGCTCCCCATCAGGCCTCACTGGATACGCCTTCAAATCCCCAGAACTCTGCCCCTGCTTAAATTGCCCCTGCTCCGGTCCCGCCCGCTTCGTGCCCCCTTTCGAAGAATAATCACGGTCAAATTCACTGTAGTTCAAATCCAAATACTCCGTCCCAGTGACCCGCGGAATCATCTTGTTAATCTCCTCAATCATCTTCGACCGATCACCGCCAGTAACCAACAACAACTGCCGGCCAAAAATCGCCGAAAGACAGGTCGTCGCAGGATGCCCCGCATATCGCTGAAACTCTTTCTGCGCCCCAATCCGCTCCGCTAAATCCCACTCAAACATCGCCTCGTTATTCGATAAGTAACTTTCCCAAGGCCGGTTCACCCCCGGCTGAGAATTCCCCACAGGCGTATCCCAAAATGTCCCCTCCGAAGCCGTGTTCACATTGACCTTCGCGGTCTCGTCGTCCGTCCAAAATGCCATCCTCGCCACCGGCCGATTCACCTCCCCCTGCGCCGTCTTCTCCTTCCCCACCGGCACCAGCACTTCCACATCTCCACCCGTCCCCGACGCCTTCGCCGACGCCAGCGTCCCGTCCTTCAGTAGATAAATCCACCGCACCGGCATCGAGACCGCTCGGGTCGCAAACTGCTCCACTGTAAACCCTTCAATGTCCGCATTCCCATCCTTGTTTAAGGACATCTGCCCCGACGAATTGATGTGGTTGCCGTCAAAAATCGGATAAACCATCAACCTCTTCGTCTTTCCAGGATCAAACGGATCCACCCGGCTCAGGTCCGCCACCGGCGCATTCAAATCCGTCCATAACCCCGGCTGATTCTGCCAACTATTCGCCCCACTCGCCGCTGGCAAATCTACCCCCTTATTCGGATCAAAACTCCCCTCTTCCACCAAACTTTCCGCCGAATACAGCTTGTAACTTTTTACCGCCCGCCCACTCCCATCAAAGGTTCGCATCAAGCCAGGTTGCGATATCCACGCCGCATCAGGTTGCGTCGAGGCCTCCCTAATCTGCCCAATCACGAGGTTCACCGCCGAATCCGCCAAACCTCGCGCACTCGTCCCCCCCTCATACGCCTTCGACGCCCCAGACTCCGTCCGCACAGTCACCAAAAATGCCAAGACCAACCCAGTTAAAAGCACCAACATTCCCAGCATCAAAATCAGCGCCGCCCCACTTTCCCGCTCTCCCCTCCTCCTTGAAAAATCAAACGCGGTCTTCTTCGTCATCACAATTTCAATTCATTAATTACGCGTGACTCTATCAGCCAATCGCACCAATTTCAATCCACCCCCCCACGCAAAACCGCCTCGTATTCATCGACAATTCCCCCCAAATCAAAATTCGCCGCCCGATCCCAACTCGCCTGTTTCATCGCCAGCAGTGGAGCTCCACCCCCCAGCAATCCCCGAAGCACTTCCCCCAATCCACTCGCCTCGCCCACCGGAAAGACCCGCCCA
Source organism: Verrucomicrobiota bacterium (assembly GCA_037142835.1). Lineage (GTDB taxonomy): Bacteria > Verrucomicrobiota > Verrucomicrobiia > Chthoniobacterales > Chthoniobacteraceae > Chthoniobacter. Next base: position 28,594 of record JBAWZW010000018.1, on the reverse strand, counting down.
TTCACCCCGTCCACCAACACATCACGCAAACCAGGAATCGCACTCCCAACGATCGCTAACCCGTGTTTCAGTGCCTCAATGGCCGCGATCGGCAAGCCCTCCGACAACGACGGCATCACCAAGATATCTGACTGCCGAAGAATATCTTCCACTTCCCCAGCCCCCAACCAACCCGTCAACCGAACCCGCTCGCCCAGGCCAGATTCCGCAATTTGTTTCTCCACCGCTTCCCGATGCGGCCCGTCCCCAATCAAGGTGGCCTCCCAATCCAATCCCCCAATTTTCGCCAGCGCCTCAATCAAAAGACCTGGCTGCTTCTGCTCACTAAACCGCCCCACAAAGACCATTCGCGGTGGACCAAAAACGCTCGTCGGCCGACTTCTCCCCCGTCCACCATCAAGGTCGATCCCGTTCAGAATTCGGATCACTTTTCTCCCATACGCCCGCTCCGATAGTTCCTGCACAAATGTGCTAATCGCCGTGACCGCCCGAGCTCGACTCCAAACCCGCCGAGCAATCGGCCCAATCATCCGAAAAAGGGAGTCCGTCTGCTCAGGCACCCCGCCAGGAACATCCCCCAAATGAACGGTCAACACATACGGCAACCCCGTCCACCCATGCACCGCCAACGCCAGTAAGCCCGTCGGCATCGCAAAATGCGCGTGCATCAAATCCGGCTTCCACTCCCGAATATGCTCCAGCGTGGGAAAAAAACTCGTCGCACAATACGCCGCCATCTCACTCACTCGACAGGTATCAGGCGCCCGACGACCACTCCCCGTACGAAAAACTTCCACCCCATCAATCTCCTCGCAAATCGAGCTCCACCCCAGCGCCGCCGTTTGCACCCGAACCTCATGACCGCGCCGAACCAAGGCCGACGCCACCCGCGCCGCCACCCTTCCCCCACCCCCGCCAATCGGCGGATATTCATAGCAAAGCAGCAGAATTTTCATCGGGTCACCATCCACTTTCACTTCTGATTCCACTGATTAAACACCCAATAACTCCAGAGAAAAAGCCGCTGATCGCTCTTCCCACTGAGATGCGCTTTCTGGGCACGCTCCAAAAAATTCCTGTCAATGCCTCGAATCGCCTCTCCAGCATCCACCGGAAATTTCCCTTCGCGCAACCATCGCCCAATCGGCATCCCAAACCCCTTCTTCTTTCGATGAATAATTTCCCGAGGAAGCAGCGGCGCCAGCGCCCGCTTCAAAATCCACTTCGTCTGACCATCCCGAAGCTTCCATTCCCAAGGAATCCGCCGCGCAAGGTTCACCACCTCCAAGTCCAAAAAGGGCGAACGCGCTTCCAACGAACAAAGCATCGAGGCCCGATCGACTTTCGCCAAAATCCCATCCTGCAGGTAAATCTTCGTGAAAAATTCCAAAGTACGATCAACGGTCGACAAGTGAGCCGTACGATCCCAAGCCACGATCGCTTCGCTATAAACTTCCTCCTCGTCGCAAGGTTCCCGAAAAAATTCCCCAATCCCCGCCGGGTCGAGAGGCCCCATCCACACAGGATTCCAGAGCTGTGGCCGATAGTTTAGACCGAGGAGCGTCCGCTTCACTTTAAAATCAAAACTGATGTTCCCATGCGAGACGGGCAATTGGGCAGCCAGCAAACGGATCGCCCGGTGCATAGGCCGCGGAATCCATTTGCTGTAACCCTCCGCCATCCGCAAAGCCCGAAACGGATCGTATCCCGCGAAGAGCTCATCGCCCCCATCTCCACCGAGCGCCACGGTGACTTTTTCACGCGCAAATCGCGAGAGCAAATAGGTCGGAAGCAAGGACCCATCACCCGTCGGCTCATCTAGACGACTGAGGATCTCCGGAAGCAGCGCCACCGATTGATCAAGATCCAGAATCTCGTTCCAATGCCGAGTCTGCAGTTGATCCGCCACCTTTTTTGCATAGACCGATTCGTCAAAGCTCGGATCACTAAACCCGATCGAAAAGGTATTCAACTGGCCCGCAGGCAAGTGCTTAGCCGCCAGAGCGGCGATCGCCGAACTATCCACCCCTCCACTCAAAAACACTCCCAAAGGAACGTCGGAAATCATTCGACGCTTCACCGCACGATCCAGAGTGTCACGAATCTCTTCGCAAAGATTCTCGATGTCCGGCGGCGAGGAGACTGGTTCCAAAATAAACTCCCACCAACGAAAGACTTCCAAGACACCACTCCGCAGGTCGAAACGGAAAGAATGACCCCCAGGAAGTTTCCAGACCCGCTCGTAAATCGAGCGGGGCGCCGGAATGTAGCCGTAGGCAAAATACTTCTTCAACGAGAGCATCGAAAGGCTTCGCGGAGCCTGCGGGTGGGCGAGTAGAGCGGGAAGCTCACTCGCAAAGGCCAAGGTTTCCCCCTCCTGAAAGTAGTAAAAAGGCTTTTTCCCAAACCGATCCCGACTCCCAAAAAGTCGACGCTTTCCCCGATCATAAATCACCAACGCCCACATCCCATTCAGGCGCTCGACCATCCCTTCACCCCACTCCCGATAAGCGTGAAGCAACACCTCGGTGTCGCTGTGATCACTCTTAAATTTGGCCCCCACCGCCTCCAACTCCCCGCGAAGCTCCGCATGATTGTAAATCTCCCCATTGAAAATAATTCCCAGCTCCCCATCAGTCGTCCACATCGGTTGCGCCCCATCCTCCAAATCCACAATCGCTAAACGTCGATGCCCAAGAAAGACGCCCTCATCCTCGCCAATCCAGTGCCCATCGGCATCAGGCCCACGATAGGCGATCGCCGCGGTCATCCGCTCGAGAACGCTCCGATCTCCCCGACCCACAAATCCAGCTATCCCACACATGGTTTTTTAAAAGAATGATTTTGCCTAGAAGATGCCCCCATAGGTTCGCTTCTGCGCTTATCAATGCCCCACCAACCTAAAGAATTATTTCTAGCAATCATGGAGAAGCAATCCTCACCACCTCAAACAGCGGATGACGATTTTGGCAAAGATGCCAAAAGTTTCCTCAACCGATCAAGCCGCGGAATCTCTTCCAAAATCATTCGCAACGATGCCAATGCCACCGGGATATGCTCCAGAAAAGCCGTCTTCCCATCCACGTATCCCAGCTTCCCATAAGCTCCCAGCGCCTGCATCAACCGCTGCATCGCGCACCACAAGTAAATCGCCCGAAAGGCCGATCCCTCATGCTGTCCCTGCCCGTAAAGACCACTCAAATAATGAGCAAGCAACTCCTCTCGCTCATCCGCAGTCAAAGCCACGTATGGATCAAAAAGCAGGGAGGCGATGTCGTATTGCGCTAACCCAAACCGCAATCCTTGAAAATCAATCAGACAAATTTCTCCGTCGCGAATCACAATATTTTGACTCTGAAAATCCCGGTGAACCAGACAACGCGGCTGCTCCGCCAGTTCGCCCGCCATCGCCCGCAAAGCCTCCCGATCTCCCTCCGCCTCCATGCGCTCTGCACTCACTTTAAAATGGCGCCCCAAACAATGCTCAAAAAAATATTCCTGCTCCCATTGATAAAGCGTGGCGTCAAAGACCGGCTGCAAAATCGTCAAAGCACTCGCCTCAGGACTCAGGTGAGCTTTGGTATGTAGCAAAAGTGCCTCGTCTAATGTCCTCTGGTAGAGCGCCCGACGAACCGGCCACGGATCGTTCCGATGACTGTGAAGATCCGCTTCCCCAGCGTCCTCAATCAATATCAACCCTTCCGTTTCATCGTGAAAATAGACCTTCGGCACTCGAACTCCCACCCCGCAAAGGAACTGGGCGATCGCCACATAATGCCGATTCTCAGGCCGATCCTCCCCATAACGGACCAGGATGAAACTCTCCGCCCCAAGATTCATCCTCCAAAATTTACGCCCAGATCCCCCCTTCTCAATGGCCGACACAACGACGGATGCAAGTGGTGCTTTAGACATAATATAAACAATGGCCGTGATCCAAAAAACTAGGCGAAGTCAAAGTCAACCCGCTTCCCATCCGCCACCAATCCCCGAGTCACAATACAACGACTCAAATCTGCGCCAGCCGCCACCTCGGCGTTCTCCCAAACCAAGCAATCATGCAACTTCGCTCCCCGACCAATCTTCGCCCCCGCACCAATCGCCGTAGCCCCAGAAATCTTCACGCCAGGTCCAATCTCCGCCGACGGATCAATCCACCCCGCCGTCCCGCTTTCCCCCCCAGCAAGATGCGCGTGAACCCCCAGATACTCCTCCCGAGAACCCAAATCCCACCAGTCCCCATCGTCGATTACCACCCCTCCAATCCGCACCCCACTCCGAAGCATCTCCCGAAAAATCGCCACGACCCCAATCTTCGTCGCCGGCGGAATCCTCCGAATAAATTCTGGGCTCAAGAGATAGATTCCCGTGAAAAGAAATTGCCGACTCCCCAAGACACCAATCGGACGGCCAATATCCGTCACGCATTGCCCATCGATATCAAACCCCACCCGCAATGGCCCACCCTTTGATCGAAGAATTAAGGTGGCTTCATTCCCTTGCTCCTCATGAGCCCAGATCGCCTTCTCCAAAGGCAGGTCCGTGAAAATGTCACCATTATAGACGATGAACGATTCGTCTCTGAGCAAATCGCGAACATTCCAAATTCCCCCAGCCGTCTCCAAAACTTCGGGAGTTTCTTCGCGAAAAAGCAGCTCCGCACCCCCATAAGACGGCGCTGGGAAAAACTCCCCATAGCGGTGCGCCTGCCAGAAAGTATTCACCACCAATCGCTCCATCCCCACCCCTAGCAGGTGATCAAATGCCGAGCAGATCAATGGCCGATTTCGCACGGGAATCAGGGGCTTTGGACGCCGAGCGGTCAAACCACCCAAGCGAGTTCCCAGGCCGGCTCCCAGAATAAATGCAGTACGAATGAGCGACATATTAAGCGATCAAATCCTCAGGACAAACGGCACCGTAACCCCCTACTCCACGGCAGTTTATTCCATCCCGAGTTTCTCCCGACCCGCAGGAGAAATCCGCTCAGGAGACCAAGGCGGATCCCACACGAGGAGCACACTCGCACTCGCCACTCCCGAAACGGTCAAAATCCGTTGCTCCGCATCAGCTGCTAATGAAGGTCCCATTCCACAACCAGGGGCCGTCAGGGTCATCTTTACCGTCACACTTTTACCCTGCCCATTCGGATGCTCGAACGTCTCCACCGAATAAATCAACCCCAGATCCACGATGTTCACGGGAATCTCCGGGTCATAACACTGCCGAAGCTCCGCCCAAACGTGCTCCTCCTCAAATGGCCCGCCAGTCGACCCCCCACCCACCGCAACCTCCATCCCCAAGGCGTCGCCATCCGCTCCTTTAATCCGAAAAAGTCCCGACTGATTCGCCACCAAAACCGTGTAACTCCCTCCAAGAGCCTGCGTAATCAGCACCTCCGTCCCCGCCGAAAGGGCGATCGGATCGCCAATCGGAATGCGGATCGCTTCGATGTCTCGGCTCAGTGGAATGTAGTTAGAATCAGTCATAGTCAGTTTGTCAAAGCAGTCATCTTGCACAATCCCCAGCAAATCATGAAGCGGGATTGTCGGCCGTTCGTTCAAGGAACGATCTTCCAAAGATGCTTGATCGAACGGAGGTAAATCGCCCCATCAGCAACCGCACTCGAGGCCAGAGTTCTCTCCCCAATGTCGTTCGTAGAAAGAAGTTTATATGTTTTACTTGCCTCAACCACCAAAGTAATGCCCGCCTCGTTTTGAAAGTAAACCCGCCCCTCCGCACTAAAGGGCGAAGCCGAAAAACCTCCCCCAAGCCGCTCACTCCAATACACCGTCCCCGTTTTCGCATCCGCACAAGTCGCGATCCCCGCGTCCGAAACAAAATAGAGCTCATCCCCAACCACCAAAGTGGATGCGGAGTGCGGAGCAGATTTCCGCGTCGACCAGACCACATTCTTCGCCGTGACATCGCCCTTCGCCCCCGCTGGATTGATCGCGTAAAGCACCGCCGCATCAAAGCTCGAACTAATATAAAGCAGCCCATGCGCAAAAACCGGCCGCGGAACCACCGAATACCCCTCGCCATAGCCGACTCGCCAAATTTCCCGACCGTCTTGCGGGTCGTATCCTCCCACAAATCCCGCCCCCGGACTGATCACTTGCGCCACCCCATCGACACTGATCGCCAGCGGCGTACAGAAGGAAAATGGTTTTTTCGCCGAAGTATTCCGCGGAGTTTGCCAACGAATCACCCCCGTCGCCGCATCCAAAGCGACGACAAAAGGATCCTTCGCTCCGTCGCAGTTAAAAATCAGTTTTCCATCAAACAAAATCGGCGTGCTCCCCGTTCCATGGACTGGCGGATAGCTCAACTCCGTCTGCCGCCAGAGCACTTTCCCCTGAAGATCCAGAGCCGCCGTCCCCATGTGCCCAAAATGCACATAAAGGCGATCGCCCGTCACAATCGGGGAACCGCTCGCCGCAGAATTCTTTGCGTGCATCTTCGCCACACTCCCAGGATCAGGATGAAAGACCTCGGTATCCCAAATAGTTCGCCCATCCGTGGCATCTAAACAAATAGCATGCAACGTTTTATCAGCATCTCCCACCGCACTCGTCAAATAAATTCGCCCCCCAGAAAGAACCGGGGACGACCACCCTTGACCCGGAATCTCCACCTTCCAACCAAGATGCGTTGTCGCGCTCCAAACCACCGGCAGGTTGACCGCCGTAGAAACTCCTTGCCCAGTCGGCCCCCGAAATTCTCGCCAATCCATGGCCCCTCCAAAACTCCAGCCCTCTGAAAAAAAGACCATTCCCCAAACTAATAGCGGAAGTCCCATGAAGAAAAAGTGGCGCGAAAGAACCGGCGAACGAGTCATAGACAATCCATAACCATAAAATTGCCGAACCCCAAAAGAGAAGTTCCATCTCTTCCAATTCACCATCGCCACTTCTCTCAGTTCCCCATCCACTTTGCTCGCAAAGCCTTCTCGACTTCCTCTCCATTTTCCCTAGTTTCCTCCTCCTTTATCCATGTTTACTCCTCACGAAATTTTCGCCCGGATGCCCATCAATGTCGCGGAACAGTTCTGCACTTTTCTCATGGAAAAGGAGCCCAATCTCTACCAGACAACCATCGATACTCTCGCCCAACAGCGCAAACTCCGCACGATCTATGTCACCCGAAAGCCCCGCGCCGAAAGGCACGCTTGGATGTGTGAGGTCTTAGGCAGGAAGACCAACGACGGCGTCGCCGCCCACCTTCTCCAAGTCTGGTTCGTCGGCGATCAAGCCCCTCTCCTCTGCGACTTTCTCGGTGCCCTCGGAATCCCTCACGACGCCAATGGAACGGTCGAGGCCCTCCCCCCTGCGCCACCCAGCGATACCCTCCTCGCCGCCATCGAAACCGTCCTCACCAAACACCCACTCCCGCTGGTGACCGTCTACCTTCACTCCTTTCAGGCCCTCGACGATCAAGGCTGGGCAAGTCTCGAAGAACTCCTTCAGACCGATTCTCGATTCAAATTGTAATCCGCTTTCCCGCGGTCCCGCATTTCCTCGAATGCACCGATTGATCCCTCATCGGTTGCCACTTCCTCCACCTCGCTGGATCTGAAAGAAGAAGTCCTCAAAAAGAGGGGCGTAAATTTCCCCACGCTCCGGATGATATTGCACCCCTAGCCCCCACGGATAATCGATCATCCTAACCTGCTCAATCACCTCATCTTTCGCATGCCGAGCCTCCACCACCAACCCCTCGGCCAACCGATCAATCGCCTGATGATGCGAACTATTCACCTTCTCAAACCGATGCTCCACCCCAAGCTCATAGATCAATGGCTGACACTCCAAAGACCGCATCTCCCTATCGTCATGCCCATTAATGTCCAAATGCAGGCTCCCTCCTAGAGCCAAATTCATCACCTGCATCCCCCTACAAATCGCCAATATCGGCAACCCACGAACACGGGCTTCTTTGAAAGCTCCAAACTCCCATTGATCCCGAACTCTAATAGGCGAGCGAATTTGGGAACCGCCGACCAGAGGATCGACATGAAACTCCGCCGAAATATCCCCTCCGCCAGTCAAAAGGAGCCCTCCGACTTCATCCCATTTGATGGCATCGCCCAAGCGCGCGTTTTTTACCTCAAGATCCTCACCCCGGTCGAAGCACCGCTGAAAATCCTCCTCAACCGCGGATTGAATCCAAGTAGCAAGATAAGTCATGCCCGTATTTATCCTCCGCCATTCGCCAACCAACAAGCCCGATCATCCCCAGCAACCAGAATTTCCCTGCCTCCACCGACATCAAAACCTTTGTTCCATCATCCCCAGACTTGCCAAGCCGATGATCCCCCCTTTATGCTCCACCCTCTATGAAAAAGATCGAAGCGATTATTAAGCCCTTCAAAATGGAGGACGTAAAAGACGCCCTCGCCGAAGTCGGCATCGAGGGAATGACGGTCAGCGAGGTCAAAGGCTTCGGTCGCCAAAAAGGACACACCGAAATCTATCGAGGTAGCGAATACACCGTGGATTTTCTCCCAAAAATGAAGTTCGAAATCGTCGTCGCCGATGATCAAGTCGCCAAGGTCGTCGCCGCCATTGTCGCTTCCGCCCGCACCGGTAAAATCGGTGACGGAAAGGTCTTCGTATCCCCAGTCGACGACGCCATTCGCATCAGAACCGAAGAGCGCGGAGAAGCCGCCGTCTAACGGGCACCGTTGCCGCACTGCCCTTCACCGGCACCTCCCGCATCTCCAAAACTGACCAAAATCATGTCTGATTGGTTGCTCGCTATCATCCTCGGCTTCATCGAGGGCCTCACGGAATTTATCCCCGTCTCCTCCACGGGACACCTGCTTCTCGCTGAACAATTTCTCCTCACTCATCTCCCCACCGCCACCCGCACTTTCTTCGAATCTGAAGTCTTCAACGCCGTCATCCAATGCGGCGCCGTCCTCGCCGCGCTTCCCCTCTTTTCTCATCGTTTGTCCACCCTCAATCGCTTGGGCGATCCCGCCAACCGATCCTACTTTTTAAAACTACTCCTCGCCTTTGCCATCACTGGCGCTGGGGCTCTAACCCTCAAAAAATGCGGCCTCACTCTGCCCCACACTGTGGCCCCCATCGCCTTCGCCCTGATCGCCGGCGGACTCCTCTTTATCCTCGTAGAATTTTTAATCCGCGGCCGCCAAGGAACCGCTGAAGTCTCTTGGACCTTAGCCGTCGTCTTCGGCCTCGCTCAACTCATCGCCGTCGCTTTCCCAGGCTCTTCCCGCTCAGGTTGCACGATCGTCTTCGCTCTCATCTTCGGTCTCAGTAGGGGCGTCGCCACGGAGTTCTCTTTCCTCCTCGGCGTCCCCACCCTTTGCGCCGCAGGAGCAAAGACCCTCCTCGATGCCTTAAAACATCACGAAACGATTCTCTGGCAACCCCTCATCATTGCCACCATCGTCGCCTCGATCGCTTCAATCCTCGCCGTCAAATGGATGCTCAACTTCCTCCGCGACCACACTTTGACCAGCTTTGGAATCTACCGAATCACCCTCGGAATCGGTCTCCTCCTCCTCGCCAAGGAAGTCGTCCTCAGCTGAATCCTCCATCCTTTCATTGAACCGCATCCTTCACCCCAATGCGCTGGACGGGTCTTCTCTTACTTCTCAGTTGTTTTTCTAGCCCTCTCTGGGGCCAAGATACTTCCTCCGTTCGACTCGCCGACTTCTTCCAACGACCCGTCGGCATGGATGGGAAAAAATATTACCGGGCCCGCGGAATGACTCCCAATGGCCATCTCGGCGATGACTGGAACGGCCAAGGCGGCGGCGATACCGATCTCGGCGCTCCCGTAACATCCACCGCCCGCGGGATCGTCGTCTACGCCAACGACTTCCGTCACGGTTGGGGCAATGTGGTCATCATTCGCCACGCCTACCTCGAGGGCGATCGGGTCACTTACGTCGACTCCCTCTACGGTCATCTCGACACCATTCTCGTCCACGAAGGTGAACACATCAGTCGCGGTCAAAAAGTGGGGACGATCGGCAATAATCACGGGATGTATTCCGCCCACCTCCACTTCGAACTCCGAAAAAATCTCCAAATCGGCATGGCTCGAGGCGCTTTCGCTCGCGACTTCACCAACTATTGGGACCCCGACCTCTTCATCGCCCTCCACAGCCATCTCCAAGGCGACGGCCGCTTCGTTTCCGTACCCATCAATACCTTCGTTCCCTACGATGGCCCCAACGATCTGGAGTCCGCAACCCACTTTGCAGGAACCAATTCCGATCGCTCCCCACTCACCCCAAACCCCAACGCCCAGCCCTCATCGACTTCCCGACTCCGACTCCGCAGCGTCTACAAAGTCGAACCCTATGGGGATATGCGCCAGCTCGGCTACTAAAAGTCCCCCTCAGCAACCAACTCAAGCACCCCCACCGCCCCCTCACTCAATCCCCATCAACTCACGCCACTCCGTCTCCCCCAGCAAACGTGGCGCTATGCAACTCGCCGCTCTTCCCAAAAGCCTCCGCGATACTCGGCACAGGACCGGGATTACTCGACCCCAACACATCCTGCTTCTCCCCGCTCTCATCCCGACGACTAAACTTCACCCCAACGAGCTTCGAAACCCCATGCTCTTCCATCGTCACCCCGTAGAGCGCGTCAGCCCGCGCAATCGTCCGTTTGTGATGCGAGATCACGATAAACTGCGACTGCGCCACGAACCGATCAAGGATCTTGATAAAACGATTGATATTCGACTCGTCGAGCGGCGCGTCCATTTCATCAAGGACACAAAAGGGCGCTGGTTTCACCATGTAGATCGAGAAAAGCAATGCCACCGCCGTCATTGTCCTTTCTCCACCACTTAAAAGCGTAATCGTCTGCAATTGTTTGCCCGGTGGCTTCGCAATAATCTCAATGCCGCTGTCCAGCGGATCGTCTTCATTCGTCAAAAGCAGGTTGGCTTTTCCTCCCCCAAAAAGCTCGACGAACATCTCAGAAAAGTTCACCCGAATCTTTTCAAAAGTATCCGCAAAGAGCGTCTTCGTCGTCAGGTTGATCTTCGCAATCACCCCGATCAACTCCTCCTTCGAGTTGTTCAAATCTTCATTCTGCTTCTCCAAGAAACTATGGCGCTGCTCCAGCTCGTCGTATTCTTGAATAGCATCGAGATTCACCGATCCCATGGCGTCCAACCGCTGATCCAGTTCGCGCACCAATCTCTCAATCCGCTCCCAATCGATCGCCCCAGTCTCTTCAAATGGTCGATTCTCCTCTTCATCCCCTAGCCCAGAATTCGCCCCCTCCGCTTCCTCTTTGCCCTGATCGTCGCTCCCCGCTCGCTCCGCTTTTCCATGATCACGAAGCGCCACCCTCAACGCATAAAGATCTCTCTCAAAAGTAGATAAATCAATCTGGTACCGCTTCTGAATATGCTCAATCAACGCGGTCAACTTCATCTCAAATTGCGTGTGCTTGACCTCCAATCGACTCCGCTGATCGTGCGCTTCATTCAACTGATGCCTCAAAACACGGAGCCCATTCGCCAACTCTTCCACCGCCCCAGCCATCCCCACTCGCTCCTCTAAAAGCCCAGACAAGACGCTCTCTCCCTCCCCCACCTGGCCTCGGAGCATCTCCAAATTTGCCGCAATCTCGGCGTTCTCCGCCAACATCGACTCCGCCCTTTGCTCGTAATTCACGATGTCCCGATGCCTCTCCGCGATCAGTTCGATCAACTCGGCAATCCGTGCCTCCATCGGTTGGCGCTGATGATGAAGTGAACTGTGCCGCTGCCGCTCCGTCGCGACCTTAATCCGCAACTCGTTCAGTTCCCCACTCAACTCACCCTCTCGCGCCCTCAAAACCTCCAACTGATTCTGCGATTCCGCTCGCCGACTTTGTAGCTCTTCCAATTGGGCCAATCCCATAGCCGTTTCCTCCTCCAAACTCCCCACTCGCTCCGACGCCTCTCGATGCCGATTTTCACTGCTAATCCTCTCGCCATCAAGGCTCTGCTGCTTGCGCTCCGCCTCCCGCGTCTCCCGGTCAAACATCGCCAATTGCCCGCGCAACGCCGATACTTGAAGAATCGCCTCCTGCCTCTCCTCCCTCACCTCATCCAATCGCACCTGAATCTTCTCCATCGTCCCCACCAATTGATTCCGCCGCTCTGTCACCCCATCAATCTGCCCCTGCAACCCCTCCGCCTCCTCCGCAAGCGTCTGAATCTGATTCTTCCGAGCCAAAACCGAGTTGACTGACTCCCCAGTCGCCCCACCATGTAGCACCCCGTGCCCCGTCAATACTTCGCCCGCCATCGTAACGATCGCCGACCCCCGCATCGACGAAAATACCCTCAAAGCAGTCTCCAAATCAGGCACCAAAACCGTGTGGTTGATCAAGCGCTCCACCAACCTCTGCACCTCGGCTTGTGGCTTAATCTTCCGAATCAACCAATCAATCGCCCCCTCGGGAAGTTGCAACGGTTCACTCTTATGCTCAAAGTGTGACTCCAATTCGCGCAAGGCCAGACCCGCTTTCCCCAACTTCTGGGTCGTCAATGTCCTGACCACAGATTCAGCGATCAGCGTATCCTTCATCACGATCGTCTGCAGATTCGCTCCCAATGCCGCTTCCACCGGAACCACAAATTCGGGAGCCACATCCAGGTATTGAGCCAGTGCCCCCAAAATCGCCGGCTTGAAAAATTCTGGGTTATCTAACCCTCGCAGAACCGCTTGCGTCCCCTCAGAAAAACCTTCGCCACCCGCATTCAATGCCCGCAAGACCTCCAGTTTTGACTCTCGCTCCGCCAGACTTCGATGCGTTTCCCTAAGCTCACGCTCCACTTCTACCAAGCCACTCTGCGCGTCACGCAGTTGTCCCTCACTCTCAGCAAGCTGCGCAGACTTGGCCTCCGCATCACTCACCGCTCGCTCCAATTCCGCCTGCGTATCTCTCAACCGATCCGTGAACTGCGTAAACGCAAAGGTCAACTGCTCCAACTCCCCAGACAAAATACTCAGCCGCGCCTCCGCCCCATCTCGCTGCTGCGATACACTCGAAATTTGCCCGCGCAACCCACTGATCCGACTCTCAATCCGCCCCGCCTCCTGCCCCACCCCACTAATCGTTCGCTCCGCTTCCAATCGCTGCCCAGTCAACGAAGCCGTCGCCGCCTGCAACTCCTCCATCACCCGCAACTCACTGGCCAGCATGGTCGTGATTTGCTCCAACTCCTCATCCGTATTCTGTAACTGCGTCTCCGCAATCCGAAACTTCTCCTCCGCCCCCGCCACATCCGACCGATAACGATCCACCAACTGGCTAAACTCCGCCGATCGCTCCTCATTGAAAATAATCCGACTCTCATGGTTGGAAATGCGCGTCTTTAAATCGTTGACCGACTGCCTCGCTCGGTTCAACCCCTCCTCCATTTCCTGGAGCGCCGCCCGTTGCACCGCCACCTGACCCTCGCTACTTTCAATCTCCTCCTCACATTCCACCTGACGATCCGCCAACCTCCCCAACTCTTGCTTGGCCGCTCCACGCTCCCCTTCCAAATAATCAAATCGCCGCTTCGCCGCATGCGTCTCCAGCATCTTCAAATCGCCAATCAATGACTGATATCGCCGAGCCTTTCCCGCCTGCCTCTGCAAACTCCCAATCTGCCGCTTAACCTCCTTAACAATGTCCGTCAGGCGAAGCAAATTAGCCTCCGTCGCCTCCAACTTCCGCAAGGCTTCCTTCTTCTGCGACTTGTATTTCGTAATCCCCGCCGCCTCCTCAAAAATCGCCCGCCGATCCTCAGGTCGCGACGACAAAATCATGTCGATCTTCCCTTGTTCCATGATCGAATACGCCGACCGCCCAATCCCCGTATCCATAAAAAGTTGCTGGATATCCTTTAACCGGCACGGCGTCCGATTGAGCAAATATTCACTGCCTCCATCCTTAAAAACCCGACGGGTGATCGTCACTTCATGCCAGTCCAACCCCAGTTGCTCCTCACACTCCGAAAAGGTCATCGATACCTCCGCCATCCCCACCCCAGCACGCGAATCCGTCCCACTAAAAATCACATCAGCCATTTCTCCACCCCTCAACGCCTTCGCCGATTGCTCGCCAAGCACCCAACGCATCGCGTCCAAAACATTCGACTTTCCACACCCATTCGGACCCACAACCGCCGTCACTCCACGGTGAAATTCCATCTTCGTCCGGGGCGCAAATGACTTGAAACCGAAGAGTTCGAGCGATTGGAGGTACATAGATAAAAAAGAAAAGTTAGGGCGAAAACGTGGTCGATTTAGGAAAAAATAATCGTTTTCCAATTCCCATCAAGCCCAATATCTTGGGGTAGCCTCAAAAAATAACACTAGATAGTGTGGTTTTCCCCATAAAGACAGACCATCACCCCTCTCCTGCCCCACCGTGCAAATCACCAACCCATCCCCCCTTACTTTTTAAACATCGGGCTCTTTTCGTCACCCCCACTCAAAACATAGGCCAACAAATCAAGAATCTCCTCTTTGGTCAGCAAACTCAGCAAGCCGGGAGGCATCAAAGAGACTTTCGACGGCTCGATCCCTTGAATATTCGCCCGACTAATCTCCTCAATCTGTCCCGGATCCGCAGGATCGGTGTTGATCGTGATGTTCTGCTTGTAAAGGTTCACGATCGTCCCAATCACCACGCTCCCATCCATTTTCGTCACCACGGTCGGCACGAATTGCTCGTTGATTTCCTTGCTCGGGTTAATAATCGAATCCAATAAATCATGCGGCGAGTACCGACCACCCGCACCCGTCAAATCTGGCCCCGTCATTCCCCCCTCATTCCCAAAACGATGGCAACTAAAGCAACCCACCGCCCCAAACATCTTTCGCCCAGTATCAAAGTTCCGCCCCTTCATCCCTGCAGACGCCGCCCCAGAAAGCTCTTCCATCGTCCACGCCTTAACCTCCGTCCTCCCCGCCAAGACACTCGCCGCCGCTTGCAAAGCAGTCTTCACCTCCGGCTTTCTGACCAAAACCGCCGCCAACCCATTCTTTTCTTCCGCGGTCAAAGTGGCGAGCGCCCCATTGCGAATCAGTTCAATGGACTTCGCAAAACTCGCCCCCCCACGAAAATTCGCCGCCCGAATAAACCACTCAAAGTACCGCGTCCGCAATTCCATCGTCCACCCCACCTTGAGCATTCGCAAAGACCGCGCATACTCCACTTGCTCCTCTTGCGTAGGGGCTCGATCGATCAAAGCCATCGCCTTTGCCGCCACTGACCGCGATTGTAAATAGACGAGCGTCTCACAAAGGAGCCAATTCATCTCCCGCGACGACGCCGGAAAGTGTCCGTCTAATTCCTTGGCCAGCCTGGCGGCCATCGACGGTTCAGGTGCCCCAAATCGCACGCAAACTATCTCCATGGTTCGCACCAAAGTGATCCGCTCTTCCTCAGTCAATTTCGTCCACTCCAATTGACTGAGCGCCTTCAAAATTCTCTCCCCAAGCTCTTTATCATTCGGAGGATCATTCTCCTGGCGGTGCTGAGGATCAATCCCCCCCGCCCGCGCCAAACCAAGCAATGCCTCGACTTGGATCGACGGATTTTTCTCCGCCAGTGCCTTTTCTGCCCACCTCCCAAGCGGCTGATGCTCCAGTGCCGTCCGCGCCGCCCAACGAATAAATCGGTCTTTATTCGCCAACTCCGGCCACGCTTCTCCCACTCCTTCAAGTCGCGGGTCCAGATGAAAGGCCTCCAACCGATGCCGAAGACTTCGCGCCTCCGACGGCACCACCTTCGCCACCACAGGCTCGGTCGATTCACTCCCCACATAGGTCAGCCGATAAAGCCCAGACTGCACTTTCCGACCTCCCGTAGTAAAATACATCGCCCCATCCTTCGCGTGAATCACCGCGTCGCTCATCGGCAACGGCGTCCCAGAAAGAATCTCCTCTTTCACCGCCGTATAACTCGACCCCCGAGGCTGCATCGCCAGCGCGTAGAGCTTTCCCCAACTCCAATCGAGGATAAACATCGCCTCCTGATACTTCGCGGGAAACTTCGCCCCATATCCAAATGTCACCCCCGTCGGCGATCCCGGCCCCACATTGATCACCGGCGGCAGGTTGTCGCTGTACCACTCAGGCCGCTTTCCCGCCCCGTTCCGCCAACCAAACTCCGCCCCGCTCACCACATGACAAACCCGAGTCGGCCGGTACCACGGGGTGTTAAAGTCCCATTCCATATCCGCGTCCCAGGTAAACAGCTCCCCGTCCCGGTTAAACGCCGCGTCAAAAATATTCCGAAAGCCCGAAGCATAAAGATCCCACTGCTTCCCATCGGGAGAAACCCGGTAAATCGATCCCCCAGGCGCCAGAACCTCCCGCATAAATCCCCGACCATCTGGCATCCGCGGCAGCAGATGGTCCTCCCCGAAAATCCTCGGAACACTCGCCGTATTCGTTGCCAATGCCTTAGCCCCATTTCCACAAACCAGAAAGATCGACTTCCCATCAGGCGCCAGAACAACCGCGTGCACCCCATGATCCCCACGCGCAGTGATGTCGCGAAGCTTTTCTACCTTGTCTAATTGATCGTCCCCATCGGAATCCCAAACCCGATAAAGTCCCGAATTGTTGGCGTTCTCATAGTCATTCACCCCCACATAGAGTGCTCCAAAGGCCCACAATAATCCGTCGCCCGCCTTGATCGGCGCCGGAATCTTCACCACCGTCGACGGGTCAAGCGCCTGTCCAAGTGGCGGGGCCGCAAAACGATAAAGACCCCCAAACTGATCGCTGGTAATGATCCGCCCCTTGTCATCCACACAAAGATTAATCCACGAACCCTGCTCCGCACTCGGAACAGAATAGAGCAATTCCACTTTAAATCCTTTGGCTACCTTGATCCGCGAAGGCGGAGTCGCCGTGTTCCCATCCAAAGCCTCCTCCACAGAAAAAACCCACCCACCAGAAATACCCGCGAAAAAAATAGCCCAAAGGCAAAGAGTCTTCATCACCCAAGTCTGCCTTAAACCAAGGCCATCCCGTCGAGTTCTTTTCACCAAGCGTTTTTTTGATGCTTTTTCCTTGAGCGCTTCGCTCTTTCGGTTGAAACACCACCCTTATGTCTGAACCGCTCGCCTTCGTATCCGCTCTCGACAAATCGGTCTCTGGCCTCAAAATTCTCATCCAGAACCATTTAAAGTTTACTCTCGCTCGGGATGCCCAAACAGCCTCCAAGCGCGACTGGTGGCTCGCCACTTCCAAGGCCGCCCAAAGCGTCATCATCGAACGCATGATCGCCACCCAAGGCGTTCACCACAAAAAAAATGTCAAACGCGTTTACTACCTCTCCCTCGAGTTCTTAATGGGACGCCTTTTTTCCAATAGCCTCTACAGCGCGGGCATCTTTGAAGAGGTGGAACTCGCTCTCCAAGAACTCGGCTACGATGTCGATATCCTCCGCCTCGAGGAGTATGATATGGCACTCGGAAACGGGGGACTCGGACGCCTCGCCGCTTGTTTTCTCGACTCCCTCGCCACCCTCGACCTCCCCGCGATCGGCTACGGCATCCACTACCAATACGGACTTTTTAAACAAGAGTTCCGCAACGGACACCAAATCGAACTCCCCGACGAATGGATGAAGTTCGGTACCCCTTGGGAAATCGTTCGCCCAGAACATACCACCGAAGTGGAACTCTATGGCCATGTGGAAAATATCTTCGATGATCGCGGAAACTCTCTGCCTCATTGGACTGGAACCCAAAAACTCATCGGAATTCCTTATGATATTCCCATCCCCGGCTATGCCACCAACACCGTAAATTATCTCCGCCTCTGGGAATCCAGAGCAGGAGCAGAGTTTGACCTCGAGGCCTTCAACCGCGGTGGCTATGTCGAAGCCGTCCAAGAAAAAAATCTCAGCGAAACCATCTCCAAAGTCCTCTACCCCAACGACAAAAACGACTCAGGCAAAGAGCTCCGCCTCGTTCAGCAATACTTCTTTGTCGCTTGCTCTCTCCGCGACATCTTTCGTCGCTTCCGCAAAGATAACGAAAGCTGGGAGGATTTCCCCGAAAAGGTCGTCATCCAACTCAACGATACCCACCCCGCCGTCGCCATCGTCGAACTGATGCGTCTCTTTCACGATATTCACGGCATGACTTGGGAAAAAGCCTGGGGCCTCGTCTCCCGAACCTTCGCCTACACCAACCACACTCTCCTCCCAGAAGCCCTCGAGCGCTGGAGCGTCCCTCTCTTCCACAAAGTACTCCCACGCCATCTCCAAATCATCCTCGAAATCAATAAGCGCTTCCTCGATCAAGTCGAACTCGCCTATCCAAACGACTCCTCAAAAAAACGAGCCATGTCGATCATCGAAGAAGGCCACGTCCAATATGTTCGCATGGCCAATCTTAGCGTCGTCGGTTGCTTTTCCGTCAATGGCGTAGCGGCCATTCACACCCAACTGGTCAAGAGTGATCTCTTCCCCGATTTCCACGCCTTCTACCCAGGAAAGTTTAATAACAAAACCAATGGCATCACCCCTCGACGATGGCTTCTCGCTTGCAATCCCCTCCTCAGTAACCTGATCACCCGCACGATCGGCGACGGCTGGAAACGGCACCTCAATCAACTCCGCGACCTCGAACCCTTTGCCGATAACCCCCAGTTTCAAGAGGAGTTCATGGCCGTCAAACATGCCAACAAAGTCAGCCTCGCCAGCCTGATCAAGCAACACTGCAACATCACCGTCAACCCTGCCGCCCTCTTCGATGTCCAAATTAAGCGGCTCCACGAATACAAACGGCAACACCTCAATCTCCTCCACATTCTCGCCCTCTATCGACGCCTTCTCCAATCTCCCCATCTCGATGTCGCCCCACGCGTCTTCATCTTCGCCGCCAAAGCCGCTCCCGGCTACGACCTCGCAAAGTGTATCATCAAAGCGATCAATTCCGTCGCCGCCGTGATCAACGCCGATACCCGCGTCAACGACAAACTCAAGGTTGTCTTTCTCCCAAACTATCGCGTCAGCCTCGCCCAAAGAATCGTCCCCGCCGCCGATCTCTCCGAACAAATCTCCACCGCTGGAAAAGAAGCCAGTGGCACGGGCAATATGAAACTCTCCCTCAACGGTGCCCTGACCATCGGAACTCTCGACGGGGCCAATGTCGAAATTCTCGAGGAGGTTGGCGAAGAAAATATCTTCATCTTCGGCAAGACCGTCGACGAAGTCGCCACTCTCGTTGGCAACGGATACCACCCTCAAACCTACTACAACGCCGACGACGAACTCCGGGCCTGCGTCGATTGGGTAGGTAGTAACTACTTCACCCCAGACGAACCAGGTTGCCTTAATCTGCTCCGCGACAGTCTCCTCCACCACGATCCCTATCTCTGCCTCGCCGATTTTCGCGCCTACAGCGACGCCCACGCACGAGCGGATCTCGCCTTCAAAAATCCCCAATCCTGGGCAAGAATGGCCATTTTAAATACCGCTCGCATGGGAAAATTTTCCAGTGATCGGACGATCGAAGAATACGCCCGCGAAATTTGGAAACTGAATCCCGTGAGCGTTTAACCTTGGGAATTTTCCCTTCCCCAAAGACTCCTCCTTGCCCGATCCCCCTGAGTCTTGCTTAAATAACCTCGTGCTCTCAATCTCTACTTGTTGGAACTCCTCCCGCCATACCGACGGAGCGGAGATGTGTCGCGAACTCCTCGATATGGGGTTCGACCAAATCGAACTCGGTCACGGAATTCGAATCTCCCTCATGGACGGGATCGTCAAAATGTATGAGGCCGGCAAGGTTCGCTTCTCCAGTTTACATAACTTCTGCCCACTCCCCATCGAGATCACTCGCGCCTCACCAGACTGCTATAAGTTTTCCTCTGTCGATCCCAAGGAGCGCGACCGCGCACTCCGACACTCCTTTCAAACCATCGACTTCGCCGTCCGCCTCGGCGCAAAATTTGTCGTGCTTCATCTCGGGCGGACTCCTCTCGAGGATCACACCGAAAAACTCTTACGCCTCACCGAAGTCGGATTAGGCACCTCTCGAGCCTTTGCCAAAGAAAAGGCCGACGCCATGCGCTTCCGCAGCCAACAGGCACCACCCTACTTCCAGCGGGCTCGCGATTGCCTAGCTAAAATCGCCGACTACGCCGCCAAAAAAAATATCCGCCTCGGCATCGAAAGCAGGCACAGCTTTGAAGAAATTCCCAGCGAAGACGAAATGATCGACGTCCTCAACGAGTTTAACCTTCCCCATGTCGGCTACTGGCATGACTTCGGTCACGTGCAGGTCAAACATAACCTCGGGTTTCTTGATCACGTAGAATGGATGAAAACCATCGCCCCTCGCCTCATCGGTTGCCACCTCCATGATACGGCATGGCCCGGTCACGACCACATGGCGCCCTTCACCGGCGATGTGGAATATCAAAAACTCCTCGCCTTGCTACCGAAAGAAATGCTCTTCGTCTTCGAAATGAGTCCCCGCCGGACCCGGCAGGAAATCGTCGAATCCCGCGACAAATGGATCCAGCGGTTTGGTGCTTAATTTCTACCCCAGCCCGTGAACTCCCCCTCCAACACCCTCCCTCCCATCTCTACCACGCCTCTCCTCTCCCATTCCCCAATGCCACTTTTCCTCCTGCTTTCGCTTCTCCTCGCCATCAACATCCCCACCCATGCCGAAGACTGGCCCCAATGGCGAGGACCACACGGCGACGGCAGAAGCACCGAAAGCTCCTTTCCCACCCATTGGACTAAAACCGAAAATATCCTCTGGCGCTCCCCACTCCCCGGCAACGGACACGCCTCCCCAATCGTCTTCGGCGGAAAAATTTTTACCGTCGCCGCTAACCCAGAAACCCAAGAACGCCTCCTCCTCTGCTTCGATCGCACCAATGGCCAACTCCTTTGGCAACAAACGGTTATCAAAACACCCACCGAACGCCTGCACCGCGAGAATAGTCACGCCTCCTCCACCCCCGCATGCGATGGCGAACGCGTCTTCTGCACCTTTCTCGACGGCACAGACGTGGTCGTCGCCGCCTATGATCTCACTGGCAAACCTCTCTGGCTAAAACGCCCAGGTGTCTTCTCCAGCGTCCACGGTTTCTCCAGCACTCCCATCCTCTATGAGGACAAAGTCATCGTGAATTGCGACCACGATGGCCCCGGTTACGTAGTCGCCCTCGCCCGCACCGACGGACGGGAACTCTGGCGCATCGAACGCCCAAACCGCACCCGTAGCTATTGCACACCCCTGATCCGCACGATCGCGGGCCGCCCCCAGATGGTCCTCAGCGGGAGCAAATGCCTCGCCAGCTACGACCCCAATACGGGAAAACTACTCTGGATTGTCGATGGCCCTACCGACCAGTTCGTTGCCTCCCCCGTTTTTAGCGAAACCACGGGACTGTTCTACTTTACTGGTGGATTCCCCGATCACCACCTGATGGCGATCCGCCCCGATGGCACCGGAAATGTCACCTCCACCCATGTCGCTTGGCACCACCACGCCGCTCCCGGCGTCGCCTATGTCCCCTCACCCATCATCGATGGCGACTGGCTTCTCCTCACCGATGATCGCGGATTCGCCCACGCCTTTGACGCCAAAACCGGCGCCATCGTCTGGACCGAACGGTTCGCCCGTAGCCACGCTTCAATCGTCAGCGCCGCTGGCCTCCTCTACTTTCTCGACGACACTGGCACCTGTCGGATCGTCAAACCAGCCAACCAATTCTCCATCATCGCCACCAACTCCCTCGGAGAACCGACCTACGCCTCCCCAGCATTCACTCACGGTCAAATCATCATCCGCACCGACCAAGCTCTCTACTGCATCGGGACCAAGCCATAACAAAGCCCCACACCCCGATCACCCCCACCCAAAACCGCTCGGATCAATCCAAGTTCAGGAAGTTTTCGAGCAAGCGCTTTCCGCAAAGCGTCAGGATCGATTCAGGATGAAACTGCACCCCGTGA
This sequence comes from Verrucomicrobiota bacterium, assembly GCA_037142835.1. Taxonomy (GTDB): domain Bacteria; phylum Verrucomicrobiota; class Verrucomicrobiia; order Chthoniobacterales; family Chthoniobacteraceae; genus Chthoniobacter. The sequence goes on along the minus strand of JBAWZW010000018.1, from coordinate 6,614 downwards.
ATCGGAAACTCCCGATGCCGCAACCCCATAATTTCTCCCTCAGCGGTCTCCGCGGTGATCTCCAGCACCGCAGGAAATGTCGCCCGCTCCACCAGCAAAGAATGATAGCGAGTGGCGTCGAACGACTGAGGAAGACCCGCAAAGACACCCGTCCCCGTATGAAGAATCGGCGAGGTCTTTCCATGCATCAAACGTCCCGCACGAACCACCACTCCACCAAAGACTTGCCCGATACTTTGATGCCCAAGACAAACCCCCAGCAAAGGAGTCGTCTGCCCGAAATGACGGACCACCTCACAACTAATTCCCGCCTCATTCGGCGTGCATGGCCCAGGAGAAATGACGATCCGCTCTGGGCGAAGTGCCGCGATTTCCTCCATGGTGATTTCGTCATTCCGTTTGACTAAAGGCTCCGCCCCTAACTCCCCAAAATATTGGACCAAGTTGTAGGTGAAGGAGTCGTAGTTATCGATCACGAGTAACATAAAATGGCGGTCAATGATTCTTGAGGATTTATCAATGCGGATTCCAGTGTAATTCGGCAAACCATTGCTTAGCGCTTCAGCGGGTCCCCAGTGGAGAAATTCCCTTCGCCCGAGCAATCGCCGCCATCATCCCCATCGCCTTATTCACACACTCCTGATGCTCCGATTCCGGCGCGGAATCCGCAACAATCCCCGCTCCCGCCTGAACAAAGGCCTTTCCATCTTTAACGACGACCGTCCGGAGCGCGATGCACGAATCGCTATTCCCATCAAAACCAAAGTAGCCGACGGCTCCCGCGTAAACCCCTCGTTTGTTTTTTTCCAATTGATTGATGATCTGCATCGCCCGAACTTTCGGACTCCCACTCACCGTCCCAGCGGGAAAGGTCGCCCGCATCACATCATAGGCCGTTCGATCGGCTCGCAAGGTCCCATGCACATTCGAAACGATATGCATCACATGACTGTATTTCTCCACTGTCATAAAATCGCTGACTTCCACGCTCCCAAACTCTGCGGCTCGCCCAACGTCATTCCTCGCCAAGTCAACGAGCATCAAATGCTCGGCACGCTCCTTAGGATCATCGAGCAAATCACTCGCATTCTTCTCGTCTTCCGCCGCGTCCATCCCCCGACGCCGAGTCCCCGCGATCGGTCGAATGTCAATCCGCCGATCAATCGCCCGCACATGAACTTCAGGTGAACTTCCCACCAAAGAAAATCGACCCGCAAACTTCATGCAAAACATGTACGGCGACGGATTAACGAAACGCAACGACCGGTAAAGCGTCAAGGCGTCACCCTCATAGTCAGTCTCAAATCGTTGCGAAACCACAAACTGAAAAACATCCCCCGCTCGAATGTATTCCATCCCATCCTTCGCCATCTGGAGATATTCTTCTCGCGTAGTATTCGCCGTCGGAACAATCGCCACAGGAGGTTGATCCACATAAATCGGCGGAAGATGGGTGGGCTGATTGAGCTTCTCAGCCAAGGCCGCAATCTTCTCCGCCGCAATCCGATATGCTTCCTCCGGCTGATCAACCACAAAGGCGTTCGCCACAATCCGTAAACGACGAGTGCGATGATCGAAAATCAAGACCGTCTCCGCGATCCAAAAAAAACTTTCCGGCAAACCCAAGTCATCTGCAGGAGGGGGAGCAATCGTCGGCTCAAAAAAACGCACCATATCGTACCCAAGATACCCAACCGCCCCACCCGCAAACCGAGAATCCCCAAGCGCCGGCGACGGAACATAGCGAAATTCCTTCATGAGCATTTCCAGCTCACTGAGCGGATCTCGCGTAGTTTCAAATTCCTCAACCTCTCCCTCCCGAACGATCCGAATGGTCCGCCCACGACTCTCAAAAGTCACCCGGGGCTCCGATCCCACAAAGGAGTAGCGCCCCGCTTGATCACTTTTTTCCACCGATTCAAAAAGAAAGGCGTACCCACCGTTATCGATTTTTTGAAAGGCCGAAACCGGTGACTCCGCGTCGGCAATCAGCTCCGTATAAATGGGAATGGTGTTCCCCAACTTCGCCAACTCACGAAAGTCGGCCAAGGAAGGTTGAAGCGGCGTATTCATTGCGTGATAGGTTCTTAGGAAAAACTCCCAATTCTCTCTGGTTATCCTGAAAAAATCCCTCCAAAAAACCAAGAATTACTGACCATCCACTTTCGATACTTCGTAAGCTTTTTCAGGATCAAACACTTTGCTTTCAGTAATCGGCTCGGCTCTTCCCTCCAACGTAAACGCCTGAAAGAAACAACTCTCATAGCCAGTATGGCACGCCCCCCCAACCTGCTCGACCTCAAAAAGTAAGGTGTCCCCGTCACAGTCAGTCGACCAACGAATCACTTTCTGACTATGCCCACTCGTCTCCCCCTTAATCCAAAACTTTTTCCGCGATCGACTCCAGTAATTCATCAATCCCGTCCGCATCGTCGCCTCTAACGACGCCGTATTCATCCAGGCCATCATCAAAACTCGCCGACTTTTTGCGTCCTGGACGATCGCTGGAATCAGTCCGTCCGCGTTGTATTGAAGTGTCGGCAGTTGCATAAAGTGGTCGTTCAGTAAAAAAAGCCGCGCAACGATCTCCTCCTTCGAACCATCCCAAAAGAAAGACCTCTGAAAATCATCCCCTAGAGTGAAGTGGGTACCCGTTCCAATCGCGCTACTCCCGATTTTTAAAGTCCTCACCCCCCTCAACGCAACGCATTTTTCCTCGAATGCTCCCCCAAGGCACGGTTTTCGCTTAAATACTTCTCTGCCTATGCAACTCGCCAACCCATCCGTGAAAATCTCTCCCGATGAGGAAGAGCAGATTCTCCAAACCATCGAAATGTTTGAGGTCATCGCAGAGGCAAACCCCCACGATTGCGAATCACTCGAAATCTTGAAGGACGCCTACCAGCGCGTCGGAAAAACCGACGACGCCTTTGCCGTCGCTCGCCGACTTGCCCAAGCTTTCGAGCACGTCAACGATCATCCATCTGCCTTAGCCGAATACCAAAGCCTCTTAAAAACTCACCCCGATCACCCAGAAATACTTCGAGCGATCGACACCATCGAAAAAAATCTCCGCACTCAACACGCTGTTTCACCCTCCAAAGAATCGCCCCACGGCAACCTTGTCGCTAAGGTGGCGATCGATCTCTCTTTTGAAAATGCCGTGGCCGATATCGGAACGCTCATGACCACCGCCTCCACCCTCCAGGCCACCCACAAATCCCCGCACTTTCCCAGCGATTCCAGTACGGAAAACTCCCTCGCTCTCGGCGAAGATGGCAACGATGCCCTCGCGAAAATCCTCAGCCAACACCGCTTCGTCGCCGAGGAAGTCGTCCAATCCGCCCTCGAACGCGTCCTCAAAAAAAATCAGGAACTTCCACCCAATACCCTCGCATCCTCTCTCATCGACGAAATTAGTCGCCGGGGCGCCTACGAAACGGACTACCTCCTCAGTGGCATTCTCGACCGATGCAAATTCGCTTACGCTCCACTCGAACAATACGAAATCGATCGCGCCATCGTTAAAATGCTCCCCGAACATTTAACCATCGGTCGACTGATCGTTCCCTTCGATATCATGAGTCGCACGATCATGATCGCCATGGCCAACCCATTCGATGCCGCTGGAAAAGATGCCGCCCAATTACTCCTCGACTATAACATTCAATGGCATCTCGCCGCTCCCAGCGCGATTTACCGCGTTCTCAATGAGACCTATCGTATCGAAAAATGAGCATTAAATCTTTTGGCGAACGAATCGCCGATGTCCTCATCGAAGATGGTCTCCTCCTGCCAAGCCAACTCGCTGAAGCCGTCGGTCTTCAGAAAAAACAGGGCGGGCGTCTCCTCAAACTCTTGACCGACAAACAGTATGTCACCGAACAAGATATGGTGATTTCGATGGGCAGATGCCTCGATGTTCCTCCCATCAACCTCTCCAAGGTTCATGTGCCCGAGGAAATCGCCGACCTCGTCCCCAAGGAAATGGCTCGCCTCTACAAACTCGCCCCCGTTTGCCGCCTCGGAAACAAGCTCTTTGTTGCCATGGCTGACCCCCTCAATGTCCTCGCCCTCGATGACCTTCGCCAACGCACCAAACTCGAGATCATCCCCATGATCACCACCGAACGGAGCGTCACCGAAGCCCTCAGCGGAGTCGGAAGCGCCAGTGCCGCCATGGACCAAGTCCTCAAAGACGCCGCCCAAGATGTCGCCAATGTCGAGGAAGTCAAAATCAACCGCGAAGAAATTGATCTCGATCGTCTCGCCGTCGAAAGCGAAGACGCTCCCGTTGTCAAAATCGTCAATCTCATTCTCGTCCAAGCTCTTAAAGAAAAAGCTTCCGATATTCATCTCGAACCTTTCGAAAAACAGTTCCGCCTCCGCTACCGGGTCGATGGCTCCTTAATCGAAGTAAGCTCACCCCCAAAAGCCCTCCAACTCCCCATCGTCTCCAGAATTAAAATCCTCGCCGGTCTCGATATCGCCGAACGTCGCCTCCCCCAAGACGGTCGCTTTCGCATTCGGGTCTCCGGAAAGGAAGTCGACCTCCGCGTCTCCATCCTTCCCACGGTTTATGGGGAGAAAATTGTCATCCGCCTCCTCGATAAAGGTGCCCTCTCCGCCTCCGTCGATGCCCTCGGTATGGATGAATATACCCTCGGCGTTTTCAAAAAAGCCATCGATGCCCCCCACGGCATGATCCTCGTCACCGGCCCCACCGGCTCCGGCAAAACCACCACCCTCTACTCCGTCCTCAGCGAACTGAATAACCCCGAGTATAATATCGTCACCGTCGAAGATCCCATCGAATACCAACTCGCCGGAATTAATCAGGTCGCCGTCAAATCCGAAATCGGTCTCAGCTTCGCCGATGCCCTCCGCTCCATCCTCCGCCAAGATCCCGACATCGTCATGATCGGGGAAATTCGCGACAACGAAACCGCCGATATCGCCGTCAAAGCGGCTCTCACCGGTCACCAAGTGCTCTCCACTTTGCACACCAACGATGCCGCCGGTGCCATCTCGAGGCTCGACGATATGGGAATCGAACCTTTCCTGATCGGTTCTTCTATCCTTCTCACTTGTGCGCAACGTCTCGTCCGAAAAATCTGCCCTAATTGTCGGGAAGAATTTCACCCAGAACCTGAACTCTTTCAAAGACTCGGGATCGAGGAAGAATCAACGACCTTTTACCAAGGCGCTGGCTGTGACCGCTGCAAACGCCGAGGCTACATGGGACGCGTGGCCATCATCGAGGTCCTTCCCGTTTCTGAACAAATTCGCCGCCTCATCATCAAGCGCGCCTCCGCAACCGTAGTCAAAAATCAAGCCATCACCGAAGGAATGAAAACCCTTCGCATGGTCGGCATCGAAAAAGCCCGCGAAGGCATCACGACTCTGGAAGAAGTCCTCAAAAACACCTCCGACGACCACTAGCCTCAACCAGCAAAGTGACCAACGAAACCGCTCCCCCCTTGAACACTCGACAACTACCGTACCCCATCCCCAGCCTCAGCCCGCCGGCGCCACCGCCGAGCAAAGCCCAGCCCGCCAAGTCCAAGTAGGGCGAGAGTTCCCGGCTCGGGAACTGGTGCCGGTGCCAAAAAAGTACTCCCACTCGTTGTCGCAAAAGTTGGCTCATAAGCAACTGCCGTAAAATCTTTTGCCACCCCATCCGGCGCCTTCGCCACTTCCACGGGACTCGACGCCCCAGTCGCATTCGGGACCCCAATCGGTGCAAAATTCACCAACCCAAACGCGCTCGGCCTGTTTAACGAGGCGGAACCAGAAAGCACCCCAGAAAGCACCCGGAGCACCCCTGGCAAATGAGAAGAAAACAACGAACGCTCTTCGGCTATCGAATGCGTCCGAGCGTAGCGGGCCTCTTCCGAGAAATAGTCTGCGAATCCACTGCAAACCCCAGCATCGTTCAGCGAACTCTCTAGCGCCTTACTCCCCAAACTCGTTCCTCCAGAATCTCTCGTCCCTCCGATAGAGTCGCTAAAGGTCTTGCCGACCACACTCGCAGAGTCCTCCGCTTTATCGACTAGTCCGTCGACTGCGTTGCCCGCATCAAACCAGTTGGCCCCAAAGTACGCCGCCATGATCGTATGAATGTCCGCTAAATTGAGGGTGCCGACAGGCGCAGGACGATAAGTGGCACCTTCACCACTATTCAACACTATGGATGTAGCCATCCCAGCAGACCGAAATGAAAGCGCCAAATCACCGTCGCTCGCTCGCGGACGCTTTGCTTCAGCAGAATTAATAAATATAATTGAGATTCCTGCAACTATAAATCGATGATGGATTGTCATTGGTTTTTTATATTAATAATTAACAGGAGAATGATCTCCTAAAATTTCACATGCATGAGGAGATTCCCAGAGGAAATCTCCTTTGTTCCCCAAAGAGACTTTGGTAATTTCAATTACTGAATTTTTCCTCAATTAGTCAAGCTAGAGATTTCTTGGCGCTTATCCAATCATTGAAAAATAAAAATAAAATAGATTAATTATTTTATTCAGTGATCCAAGCACGATCCCATTTTATTGAAAATATAAAGTTCGTTCGCCATTCCCATCACTCTCCCCCGCAATGCCCCATCC
>JBAWZW010000017.1:0-33907 GCA_037142835.1 Verrucomicrobiota bacterium | reverse complement strand
ACCACCCTGAAGTTCGGCAGTGTCAGCCAGACGCTCGGCTCGCTGACCATCGGAGCGGGATCGACGGTGACTTTCACGGGTGGCGAGGCTCTGGGTTCCTTCAGCGGAGGGAGCAAGGTCTCGGGCTTCGTCGGTGCCTCCACGGTGCCTGAACCTGGGACGATCGGTCTGCTTCTCGTCGGGGCGCTGGGCTTCGTTAATCGTCGGCGTCGTCAGGCATAAGCCAGAGCTTTTGCGAGAACTGATCGGTGGAGAGTCACGGGGAGAGCTTCCGAAATATCCTCGTGGGGTGATGGCACGCCAATCGCCAATCACCACTCACCAGTCCCGAGCCTCGTATTAGGGCTCGGGGCGACTGGAGGGGGTAGAACGTGGGGCGACCTCGCTTCGTCCACCGCTCGCCGGGCACGCCTCATCCGCAGAACATCGCCATCTGAGTTTGAGGATTGGCTGGGGGTGGACTGGGGGTGGACTGGTTGCCGAGCTACGGGGCGATTCTCCGCGTCGGCATCTGCTGCCGGCGGGTGGGCGAAGAATCGAGTGCACCCAATTTCTCTGTAACCGCCATTGCGTTCTCGAGGTGAAGCGCCGATCCGCCAATCCCCCAACGGATCCACTCGCCCGAACCAATTGATTTGCGTCAGCTTCGTGGGAGGGGTTGGGCGGAATGCTCGTGAACGATCAGACGGAAAACGAGCGTCTGTGGAAGGTGGGGAGGGTGGTGTAGCGGAGGATTTCGGCTCCTCTTTGGAAGAGGAGGGAGCGGGTGAAGAGACTCGAACTCTCGACATCTTCCTTGGCAAGGAAGTGCTCTACCAACTGAGCTACACCCGCGTTAACGCGAATGGGAATTTAAGCGGATCGAGGGAATCGTGCAAGCAATTTTTTAGAAAATCTCCCCGACGAAGATGGCCGATCTTTAGCGGATGTTTTGTCGAAGTCTGGGAATGCTTTGCCCTGGCACCCTCGAGCAATTTTCATTCGCGGATTATTTGGGGTCGGGGCTTAATCGGCCGCTGGAAGTGATGCGCCAGCGTTTTCCTGCCCACCAAATGCGGGGGTGAAGCCAAGCGCCAACCGCGCAAAGGCACTCGGTTGCCCCCGCCACAATCATCGTGGGGAAAAGCCATTGCAGAGAAAAGCCCAGCGATTTTCGGAGGGAACAAAAACAGATCCAGCGGGCGATTTGCACGGCCACCGCAAAGCCCCAGGCGGCGGATGGGTTCCAGTATCCGAGGCTCGCTCCCACGCCGAGGCCGATCCCCGCGACCAGTCCGTTGGTGAGAGATTTTCCCACAAATCCCCGGGGATTGCAGACCCGATAAGTGACCGCCACCCGGCGTTGGTGCCGCCAATAGGCGAGCCAATCGAGAGGATCACTTTCGAGGGTCACGAGCAGGCGACTGAGCTGGACGACCTTGCCATCGGCGACTAAGGCCGCCCCGATTTGATGGTCTTCCGCTAAGCAATCGCCAAAGGCACTCCACCCGCCGATGGATTCGATGTCGTTCTGCCTGAACCCCGTACACGCTCCGAGAGTGAAGCGAAGGCGTCCGAATTTTTGCACGCAAGCCAATCCCGGCCAGAGCTCGAGAAGCACGGCCGCGACGTCGAGACATTCGGGCCAGGACCGATGCCCACGGATCCGATAGCCGGAGGTGAAGGCATTGGCTCCACTGGCAATCCACTGGTGGCGAAAGGTTTCCAGCCAATCGGCATCAATGACCGCTTCGCTGTCGCTTAAAACCCAGTCGGAGTGAAGTGCTACCGGGGTCATTTGGATGAGCTTGTTGATTTTCGGATTGAGGGCGAAACCCGGCTGGGTTCCGACGAGGCAAATCTTCCGAGTCGGGAAGGCAACTTGGAGGGCGAGACAGATTTCCATCTCTGGTGAGTCGGGTTCGACCCCAAGAATCAGCTGATCTTCTGCGCGCATCGCTTCGAGAAGGGTGAGAAGATTTTCGCGCAATCGAGGGACGCCGGCTTTGAGGGGCCGGAGCAGGGTCACAGGGGGAGTGGCTGGTTGATCTGCAGTGGGGAAGGGCGAGGGAGATCGCCATCGTCGGAGGAGGAGCGCTCCCAGCGCCGCATAGGCAACGCTCCCTAATCCGAGAAGAACCAACCCTCCGCAGAAGAGCGCTGAGGTGATGTTCATGCCTTGCCTAGTGGTGTGGAGAAGCGCCTAATCATCAGGGTGAGGCAGGTCAGATTGCCTGCCCTTCGACTGTTTTGAAACACCTGATTATTACCGCAGATGACTTTGGGCGGAGCCCCACGATCAATGCCGCGATCGAACGGGCCCACCGCTCTGGCGTGCTCACCCAAGCCAGCTTGATGGTCAATGAACCCGCTGCGGCTGAGGCGGTGGCGATGGCTCGTCGTTGTCCCGGCTTGCAGGTGGGGCTCCACCTCACTCTCTGTGCGGGACTGGCTAGTCAGGTTTCGCTGCTGACCGACCTCCATGGAAATTTGCCGGTGTCCCCGACGCGGGCGGGACTTCGCTACGCTTTCTCCCCCCGGCTGATTCCTGCACTCCAAGACGAAATCGCTGGTCAATTTGATCGCTTTCTCTCCTTCGGTCTGCCTCCCACTTATTGGGACGGTCACCTCCATCTGCATCTCCATCCGACGATCTTTCGTCTCGGACTGCCGATCGCTCTTCAGCGAGGGTTTCGAGCGATTCGTTTGGTGCGTGAACCCTCCCCGCGATCGTTGATCAGTGGAATTTTTCATCTTCTGAGTCGGGCGGCTCAACCCACGCTTCTCGCCCAGGGCGTGGAATTTTCCGACCGAATTTTCGGGTTGCGACAGACCGGCAAAATGACCCAATCCATTCTCCAGCAACTGATTGAAAAAATACCAGAAGGGCTGAGTGAAATTTACTTTCACCCGGGAGCCGAGCCCGAGGAATTCGATTATCCATCGATGGCCGCCCTCCTGGAGTCGCTCGGAGTTGTGCTTACGCACCTGCCACGGCAAATCGAGGGGTGACCTCGATGGGCCCCGCATAGACCACCTCCACGGCCGTTCCTCCCGCCTCATCGAGGCGCTTCCGAACACTACTCACGGCTAAGTCGGGACGATTGCAATCCCGACTCAAGTGCCCGAGCACCGCCCGTTTCAATCGCCATTCCAGCAACTCCACGAGGGCATCTCCCACGGCGGTATTCGAAAGGTGACCATGCCGGGACATGATCCGCTGCTTCACTCCCCAGGGGCGCCGGGTGTCTTCTTGGAGAAGCTTTTCGTCGTAGTTGGTATCGATCAAAATCGTCTGAGCCATCCGCACCCGCTCTTGGACGAGTTTGGTTGCCTGACCGAGATCGGTTAAAATTCCCAAGGTATCTCCTTGATGATGAATCACAAAGCCCACGGGATCGACGGCATCGTGGGGCACAGGAAAGGTTTCGATGGTGGTGTCGCCGATGGTAAAGCTGCTTCCCGTGACAAAGCGTTTCCAATCTTTCCGGAGGTCTGGAGCATCTTTTTCCAGTGCTTCCGCGGTGAGGCGGTTGCAGTAGATCGGCGTAGAATGGCGCTTGGACCAGACCCTTAATCCTCGCGCATGGTCGCAGTGCTCGTGGGTCAAAAGAATCCCGTCCACCTCATCAGGGGAGAGATGACAAGCCGCCAAGCGTTTTTCCATCTGCGTAGCGCTGATCCCGCCATCAATGAGTAGGCGCGTTGAAGCCGTCTCGACTAAGGCGCAGTTGCCAGCACTTCCGCTCGCGAGAATGGTTATGGAAAACATCGACCACACTCAACCGCACAAACCTTTTTTGAGCAAAGCACAAACGGAGAGATCCTCGAGATGGGCGGTTCAGGAAATGGATGAAGTCCCGATGGATTACCGAACGCCGATTCTTGGGAAACTTGTGATCAAGGTGATTTCCTTGGAGAAAAAGTGCCCACTTTGATCGGAAACCCTTTATTGATTTGGAGTGATCCGTGCGATCTGAGTGCGAAATCATCCGAGAGAAATTTTCCCAACCCCAACAAATTCCGCTACTTTTTGATCACTGATGAGCCAAACGACTGACCGCTTTGAATTGCAGACCCGGATCGCCGTGGGCAATGCGGGCTTGGTTTACCGCGGAGTCGACAAGCTGACGCGTCGGCGTGTGGCCTTGAAGTTGCTCGTGGACACAGGGTTACCTTATCCGCTCGACGGCCAAGCACTGCTCCGCGACGCCGCCCGGGTTCGGCGGACGGCGGGAAATAATATCGCCCAAATGCTCGAGGTCATCGACGACGAGGAGGGGGTGGTTTTGGTCTATGAATACGCCGACGGGGTGAACTGGGTCGATGCGGTGAAGGAACGAAAACTCGATGGGGCGCAAGCTTTGGATGTGGCCGCTCAAATCCTTAGTGCGCTGGCGGTTGGTGAGGCGATTCGCTTGCCCCACGGAGAAATCAAGCCCGCGAATTTGATCCTCGGTGAACTTCCCACGGGACGATTATTCGTCTGGGTTTTAGACTGGGGCTTGGCTCGTTATCGGGCGGAAGTGCCTGGAGACGCGCTCCCTTGGCTCGACCCTGATCAGCTTCGCCGTGCCGAGCCTTCGGCGGAAGCCGATCTCTTTGCTACGGGAGCTTGCCTTTATTGGTTACTCACTGGGACCGCCCCTGTCGTCGGTCAGACCGTGGAAGAACTGGTCGCCGCTTGGTCGGGGTATGCTCCCCAGTCTCTGAGCCTCGCCCGTCCAGATTTGCCTCCCAAATTGACCCGCTGGGTGAACTCGCTGATTGATCCCCAAAGGCGCTCCCGTTTTTCTACAGTCAGCCAAGCGCGGCAATCTCTGGCGGCGCTTCACCCTCCGACGCCTCCGATTCTTCCCGAGATTTTTCGACCGCGTCCCAAAGTAGCCCAGGCTGTTCTTAGCTCCGCCCCTGTGCGGCGGCCGCGGGTCGTCGCCGTTCCCGTAGTCAGCTTGCCCACGGCACCGCTCGAGGAAATTTCCCCGGAAAACTCTGATCAGCCAATCGAGTGGGCCACTGAGGAGATTCCGCCCGAGGGAGAGGGGGAAGGGGAATCGGCAATCTCCTTAGAAGTCGTGGGCGATGGGGCCAGTGAGGAGGCGGAAAGAGAGTCGGCTGGGGATGATGACGCTTCTTGGATCGAATCAGAGAACGGGGCGGAGAACGGCGTCGAGGAAGCGTGGTCGAGCGAGTTTGCCGCTGGGGAGGGATTCGTTGGGGATGAGGATGCGCCCGTTTTCGAAACCCCTGCCACGGCGGCGGAGCGTTGGTGGACAACAGTTTGTGGCCTGATCGTCTTGGGGCTGGCTTGGTTTTTTCTTTATCGCTCGGCACCGGTGTCCAAGAGCCATCCGCCCACGGGACCATCCATGATCGCAGCGGAAAATTTTGATTACCCTCTGGGCTCGTCACTTGCAGGGCAAAAGGGCGGAAGTGGTTGGGGTGGAGCTTGGAAAACTGGCGGGAGTTGGTTCACTTGGAAAGCTCCCCAAGGATTGATCGAAGCGTCGGCTCTCCCCAACCCTGCAGGGGGAGCGAGTGGCCAGATGCTTCTGGTCACGAATGAAGGCTTTGTTTTTCGGCGGGCGCTCGGCGATCGAGGGGCATTTATCGATGATCTGCAAGGGGGAAAGTGGTTGGCGAGTTTCGATGTCGCCTTCTTTTCCGAGTCCAAGGCCGCTGAGCCGCGTCAGATGCAGTGGAACTTTTTCAGTGGCTCAAACATCGATGAATTGATTCGGGTGAACCTCACCGAAAATGCGGGGAAGATCACCGTAAGCACCTTTCCAGAGCAAGGATCGGCGACTTTGCCGGGTCCGTCTAACCAGTTGCAGCACATCGTGATCGGCTTTGAGGCAACCCCTGCGGGAGCGAAGCTGGCAGGGAAATTTCATCTGACCCTGAGGATTTGGCTGAACAGTCCTGCGGGGAACCCGCTCCTCACCACCACCGCCAGCGGAGTTGAATTGCCAGGGCATTTTGGGGTGCGGTTTCAAGGGGAAAAGACCACCAGTCCGCTGACGCTTCGTTTGGATCGTTTGCGCTTCGGTCGCACGCCACAGGATCTGCTTCCGTGAGCTCGGCGATCGATTTTTCTCTTCATCGGGCTTCTCGACTCGCTCGACTGCGGCTCGACCTTGCTGATTTTGAGGAAAAGTTCACTCGGAGTTCTGGTCCTGGTGGTCAGCATGTGAACAAGGTGTCGACGGCGGTGCATCTTTGCCACCGGCCGACGGGGATCATGGTGACTGCTCAAGATACCCGGTCGCAGTCCGCGAATCGTCAACTCGCTTGGGATCGAGTGCTCGACGCCATCGAGCAAGCTCGTCGGGAAATTCTGGCGGCGGAGCGGGCGGAGCGGGCGAAGCTTCGGCGTCAAAACTCCCCTAGACCTCGGGGGGTTAAGGAACGGATTTTGAAGAATAAAAAAAAGCGATCTCAGGTGAAAAAACTTCGCCAGAAAGATTGGTGATCGGTCCTCCAATCGAGAACCAGTGACGGAGTTTTTGGTGATCCTTGCTCGCCATCGGTGCGTCCATCCGCGTAAGTTTGGCGATCATGATAATACGCGAAGGCATTGTTGATACGCATCCCAAGGCGCTCAAAATCAATCTGGATTCTCCATTTTACGGGACCTTCGCGGAAATCGGCGCGGGTCAGGAGGTGGTTCGCTGGTTCTTTCGTGTTGGCGGGGCGGCGGGGACGATCGCCAAGAGCGTTTCAGCTTATGATATGGCGGTGAGCGATGCGATTTATGGGGAAACCCAACGCTATGTTTCCCGCGAGCGTCTGCAGGCGATGCTCGACCATGAGTTTCAACTGAACATTGATCGACTGAATGAAATTCGGGGGGACACCACGGCCTTTTTCGCTTTCGCCGATACGGTGGTGGCCCGGAGTTATCAAGGTGGCAACGAGTGCCACGGATGGATGGGGGTGAAATTTCAATCGCACCCGCGCGATGAGCCCAGCCAGATTATTATTCACGTTCGGATGCTCGACACCGAGGCCGCCCTCCAGCAGGAGGCCTTGGGAATTGTCGGGGTGAACCTCCTCTACGGGGCGTTTTTTCTGCATCACGAGCCCGAGCAACTCGTGGAAAGTTTACTCGATAAACTGAGCACGGGACGAATTGAGATTGATCTGATCGACTTTAAAGGGATCGAGTTTCGTTATGTCGATAACCGGCTGATGTCGCTCAAGCTCGTGCAACTCGGACTGAGTGGGGCGGCGATGTTTGGACCGGATCGGGCGGTCCTCCAGCCTAGTGAAGCGCTGCATAAAAAGGCGATTCTCGTTGAGCGCGGAAGCTTCCGTCCCGTGACCCATGTCAATGTGGATATGCTGGAGGCCGCTCTGGAGAAGTTCTCCGCCGATCCTCAGGTCGCAGGGAAAACGGTTCTCCCCGTGATGGAACTGACGATGCGCAATCTCCTTGCGGGCGGGAGCATGGTTGATCGTCGCGACTTTCTGGCTCGGGCGGATTTGCTGGGGGCGTGTGGCTACACCGTTTTGATTTCGGACTTCTTTGAATACTATCGTCTGGCTGCCTATCTGGCTTGGCGGACGAAAGAGCGAATTGGGATCGTCATGGGGGCCGCGAGCTTGATCGAGCTCTTTGATGAGAAGTATTATTCGCAACTGCCTGGGGGAATTCTCGAATCATTCGGACGCCTTTTCAAAAACGATTTGCAAGTCTTTGTCTATCCCTTGCGACCGCATCACACCGATCCGATGACTACTTTAGAAACTCTTGAGGTGGCTCCAGAGCTTCGCAAACTGCATGGCTATCTGACCGACCGAGGGAGCTTCAAACAGCTCGATAATTTCACGCCAGAGTATCTCCATATTTTTTCTCGAGATGTGCTCCACCGGATTGCTACCCAAGATACGGAGTGGGAAAAAATGGTCCCCTCTGCGGTTGCTGAAATGATCAAAACCCGAGCGTTCTTCGGTTATGTGCGCGCCCGCCCCGAATGACCTTGTTCAAGCAAAGCTTCCAGTGGCTGGGTGGGTGGCGTTTCGCTGAGGATCGCGGAGGTTTTTCTCCATTGAATTGTGGCCTGGATTGACTTCCATTTTCGTTCGGAGATTCTCGGGTTAAATTGCTCTGCTCACTTAATTGTGCCGCAGTCTCTGGGCTCATCAGAGGGTGATCCGCAGAGGAAACACCCTACCCTGTATCTGCTTCACGGGCTGACCGATGACCATACGAGTTGGCTTCGGTTGAGTTCGATCGAGCGTTACGCGACGAAAAAAAATCTCGCGGTGGTCATGCCGGCCGTTGGGCGAAGTTTCTATCAAAATATGTATGCAGGGCCCCGCTACTGGACCTTCGTCAGCGAAGAGTTGCCCCGAATCTGCCAAGCCTTTTTTCCTTTGGCGGCCGAACGGGAAAACCGCTTCGCCGCAGGACTTTCTATGGGGGGATACGGGGCGATGCGTCTCGGTCTGGCCTGTCCCGAAAAGTTTGCGGCTGTGGCCAGTCTTTCTGGGGCATTGGATTTGGCGCGTCGACTTCGGGAGGCGGGTCGGGATGGGGCTCTCCTCAACCGCCCAGAATATATCGGTGCTTTTGGTCCTGATTTGGCCTGCACGGGCACGGAGACGGACTTATTTTTTC
Organism: Verrucomicrobiota bacterium; assembly: GCA_037142835.1. GTDB lineage: Bacteria > Verrucomicrobiota > Verrucomicrobiia > Chthoniobacterales > Chthoniobacteraceae > Chthoniobacter. The sequence continues at coordinate 25,305 of JBAWZW010000017.1, read as the reverse complement.
TCGCGGAAAAGTGCCAGCAATCTGGTCAGGCAATGCCCCAAATCTATCTGGGGTGCGGGATGGAAGACCCGTTGATCGGAGAGACTCGGGCGTTTCGTCAGCACCTCGATTCCTTATCTTGGGCGGTGACTTATCGAGAAGCCTCTGGGGCTCACGATTGGGGTTATTGGGACGCGGAAATTCAGCGGGTGGTGGATTGGCTTCCGCTCAAAAGGGAGAAACTTTGAGTGACGAAGGGCGGGGGCTGGAGGCTTGGACGTTTGGTTGTACGCGCAGCATCACCGCGGCGGCGATTAAGCCAAGAAAACCGCAGGTGAACCAGACAAGGGTGGGGTTCACGGAGAAGAGGCGAAATCCGAGTTGAGGTCCGAGGATTCCTGCTCCGCTCCAAGCTAGGGAAAGCGTTCCCATATAGCGCCCGCGCATTTGTTCAGGAGCGATCCGCGCCAGGTAGGCACTGGATGTCGGGGAGCTGATCATTTCGCCGAAAGTGAAAATTGTCATGGCGATCCAGAGGGTAAAAATCGAGTTGGCAAAGGCATTGAGGGCAAAGCCAAGTCCCGCGAGGGCGTGGCCGAAGGCGATGACGCGTCGGGGATCGAAGCGAAGGGTGGCGGTGGTCAAGGGTAACTCGACGAGGACGATTAAGGCGCCGTTCCAGCCGAGGAGTAGTCCGTAGACGGTCTCGGGTGGGAGATGCCAAGGACCGAAGTGAGCGGTTAAACCTAATCGAATCACCTGAAGCGAGTAAGTGGATCCGAACTGCGAAAAAATCAGGGTGGCAAAGAAGGCGGCGATCCAGAGCGCGTGGAAAGTCCGATCGACTCGCAATTGATTCCAGGCGAGGCGCATGGGGGTCTTTTGGGTGAGTCGTCGGAGGCCATGAGGGAGCCAAGCGAGGGCGATACAACCGTAGATGGCGGTGGTCAGGGCGTCGCCTGCGAAGAGCCAAAAAAGAGAGGTATTGGCTAAGATACCGCCCAGTGAAACACCGAAGGCAAACCCTGCATTGGCGGCGAGTCGGAGAGCGGCGGAAGCGCGGACCTGCTGGCTTTCAGGGACAATGTCGGCGAGGAGGGCGCTGATTGCTGGATGATAAATGCCCCCAGCCATCCCGGCGAGGGTCGTCCATAAAATGATCATCGGCAATGAGTTCGCCGAATAGAGGAGCATGAAAAAAGTGGCGGCGGAGAAAGTCCCGATGACAATCGTTTGGCGTCGGCCGAGATGGTCAGATAGCCAGCCTCCGATGGCACTGCCGAAGAAAGATCCGATCCCAAAAGCGCTCACGGCCCAAGCGGCGGCGGTTAAGGAGTGTCCTTGGCGGGTTAAATAAATCGTCAGAAACGGCCAGATGAACGTGCCGAAGCGATTGATGAAAGTGCCCGCGAAGAGGACCCAGAAGGCCCGCGGAAGAGATCGAAGATCCTCGAAAAGTGGTGCGGGTGGAGGCAGCTGGGGCATGGCTACGGAGCGGCTACACGAGGCATTGGAAGGGCTTTATTGGAGTGAAGGCTCCATTAAAAATCATCTCTGAATTCCACCTCTGAATGGTCGATAGAGACCAGTTCCCAACCCCAAGGTTTCCAAGTTCTCCGTGCCCAGACAAAGACAAAGGGGGATTTGAGCTGGTTGACCTGGTTCACGATGAGCGCGGCGAGCGGACCACCTTGCCCGGCGATTTTTAAGGAGGTGCTGATCTGGACTTCGGCACCGGTGATCAGCGGAGTCGGGAGAGACGAGGTGATGGTGAGAAGAAAGAATGATTGGAAAATTTGTCGGCCATCCTTGATGAAATTCTTTTTGTCATGACCCCATCGATCAGAGTAATTCTCGGCAACTAAATCTGTCACGGTGTCCCAATTTCGTTTTTCTACCGCCTTGAGAAAGTCAGCCGTGTGCACGCGGGCTTGGCGTTCTGGCGTCCACAGCCAATGAAAAAAGATTGCCGCAGCCACCACGACTCCTAAGCAAGCAAAGATAAGTTTCTGACGAACCATGGGAAAGACTGAAAACAGATATCGAGAGAATGTCGCGGTGATTCTTCGAAATGCACGTGGGGAGATTCTGATTTGTGAGCGACTGGATCGGGCTGGGGCTTGGCAATTTCCCCAGGGTGGGGTGGAAGTGGGGGAGACGCCCGAGCAGGCTTTGTTTCGAGAAGTCTGGGAGGAAATCGGAGTCCAGATGGCGGATTATCGGATTGTCGATGCTCGTGGACCCTATCGTTATCTTTATGGAAAAGGCCGGACGAAGCGGGGCTATCATGGGAAAGTGCAGCGCTACTTTCTTTGCGACTACACGGGCGAGGACAATGCCATCCAAGTTGCCACCGAGCATCCCGAGTTTCGAGGGTTTCGCTGGATCCCCCCGAATCAGTTTGATTTCGAATGGCTTCCTCCGATGAAGCAAACGGTCTACTCGGCGGTCTTTTTTGACTTTTTTGGAATAAAATCAGCCTATTGGTATGAATTCTGTTGAAGGATTTGGGGATTTTTTCTAGAGAAGAACTCACCACTATGTTGACTCTCCAAACTTTCTCACTCGTCATGACCACCTTCCTTGGATGCGTCTGGTGGGCTTGTCGAGACGAGCAACTTTAGAGAATTCTTTGATCGTGGCAGGGGGTGGCATCCCTCTAGCTAGTTGAGATCCTTATGGCACGGATCGATGCGTATTTTAAGTTCATGAAGGAGCAGAAGGCTTCTGACCTTCACCTCTCTACGGGAAACCCTCCGATGCTCCGGATTCATGGGGAACTGGTCAGGGTGGATCTGCCGGCACTGGAAAATGACGATCTGAAATCGTTGGTTTATGAGATTGCGACCGAGCAAAAAATCAAAGTTTTTGAGGAAACAGGCGACGTCGACTTTGGCTATGAGTTCCCCGGACAGGCGCGTTACCGGGCAAACTTTTTCAATCAAAAAAGTGGGATCTCAGCGGTCTTTCGCTTGATTCCCAGTAAAATTCTCACCGCCGAAGAGTTGGGGCTCCCGCCGGTGCTCAAGCGATTTGCGATGTTAAAAAAAGGACTGGTTCTCGTCACGGGCCCGACGGGATCGGGGAAGTCTACTACCTTGGCGGCGATGCTTGATTACGCGAATTTGCATCGAAAAGATCACATCATCACCGTCGAAGACCCGATCGAATTTGTGCACCGCTCACAGCAGTCACTGGTCAACCACCGGGAGGTTGGCGTGCACACGAAGTCATTTGCATCGGCTCTACGGGGGGCGTTGCGCGAAGATCCTGACATTATTTTGGTCGGTGAAATGCGCGACTTAGAGACCATTGAACTAGCCTTGACGGCCTCGGCCACGGGGCACCTCGTCTTTGGCACCCTCCACACTCCGAGTGCGCCAAAGACGATTGATCGGGTGATCGATGTCTTTCCCGCAGGGCAACAGAATCAGATTCGTGCTGGTCTGTCGGAATCCCTCAAGGGGGTGGTTGCGCAGAATCTTTTTCGGCGCATTGATCAGCCTGGGCGGGTGGCGGCGCTCGAGGTCCTCGTGGTGGATACGCCGATCGCCAATCTGATCCGTGAAGGGAAGACGCATCAGATTTCGGGAATGATGCAGGTCGGGAAAAAGAAAGGAAACCAACCGCTGGACGATGCGATCATGGAGCACCTTCGAGCGGGACGAATTTCCGCGGAGGAAGCTTATGATAAAGCGCAGGATCGGAAGAAGTTCCGTGTTTTTCTGAAGACGCCCCCGGATGAGATGGACGAGTGACGAGCGGTGCGGGAGAAGCGGGTGGAGTGCGTGGTCATGGTGGCGAGAGTGTGGCAGGTGGTGCGGAGGTGGGAAGAAGAGTGGATTGATCCGCCGCCCGAAGGACGTGCAGTGCGTCTCGACGCGCCAGTCGGAGTCGTGGCAGAGTTTTCCTGATGAAGATTATTGTGACCTGTGGGCCGAGTTACGAACCGATCGATGAGGTTCGACGGATCACCAACTTTTCCACGGGAGCACTGGGGAGTCGTTTAGCTTCGGCGCTGGCTGAGGCTGGGCATGAGGTGATTTGTCTGAAGGGGGTAGCGTCGACCACCTTGGAGAGGGTGTCGCAGGCGGAGACTATTCCATTTACGACGAACGCCGATTTGCTTGAGCGACTGGAAGAGCTTGGGCAAACGAGGTCGGTGGGGGCGATTTTCCACGCGGCGGCCTTGGCTGATTTCAGGGTGCACTGGGAAGGTGTGGGGCGGAGAAAAATCTCCAGTCGGGAGGGACCGATTACCTTGACCCTCGTGCCCGCGGAGAAGGTGATGGGGAAGCTTCGGGGATACTTTCCGCAGGCCAAGTTGATTGGGTGGAAGTATGAATTGGATGGGGGGATGGAGGAGTTATTGGAGAAGGGCGAACGGCAAATGGTGGAGAATCACACTGATTATTGTATCCTTAATGGAGCGGCATACGGAGAGGGATTTGGAGTGCAAGAGAGAGGGAAGGCACTCATTCATTGTGTTAATCCTCAGGCACTTTGCGGATGGGCGAAAGAGTTGGTTGTGGGCATCGGAAAGGAAGCGGAGATCGTCCGCCCTCTGGGCGGCTAGCTTCGAGCGGCCAGAAATCGGAAGATTTGTTCGGCGAGTTTTTTGCCGATTCCCGTGGTGCCTTCGATGGCTTCTTGGCTGGCAGTGCGGAGCCGAGTGACGCTCCCAAATTTTTCCAAGAGAACCTTCTTTTTGGGGTCGGTCATTCCGGGGCAATCGTCGAGCAGACTCTCGGCGATGCGGCGCTTCATGAGAAGTTGATGGTAGCCATTGGCAAAGCGATGTGCCTCATCGCGAATGCGTTGGAGCATTTTCAAGGCGCCACAATCGTGAGAGAGGATGAGGGGCAGGGGATTATTTGGGCGATAAATTTCCTCGAATTCCTTGGCTAACCCGATGATGGGGAGATCGTTTAAACCGAGGCGTTGGAGTTCGTGACAGGCGGAAGATAGTTGGCCTTTTCCGCCGTCGACGATCACGAGTTGGGGAAGTCTGGGGATGCCTCGGTTCTCTGGCTCTTCGGCGACGCGGGCGACGGCATCGCGGAGTTTTTCTTGAGAGTAGTCTGGCGAATAATCGACGTGCGACTCTGTGGGATCGGCGACCAGAGGTGCGCGAGCGCTGATGGAGGCGGCTTCGAGTAAGACGCGGGAATAGCGTCGGCGAACCACCTCGGCCATGCTGGCGAAGTCGTCTTGGCCGGCGACGGTGCGGATCCGATAGCGGCGGTAGAGGTGGTTGGCGGGTTTCCCGTCGATGAAGCAAACCATACTGGCGACGATGTGAGTGCTACTGATGTTGGAAATATCGAAGCATTCCATGCGGCGCGGCGGAGCATCGAGGAGGAGGATTTCGCCGAGGGCCGCGAGGTCGATGAGGGGATTAATCGTGCTGGTGACGCCGAGGCGGTGGCGTTGGTCGCGGTTGTAGCGAGCCATTGGTTTGGTCGTCTTTCGCAAGTCATCGAGCATGTTGCGGATTTCGGCGGCCTTTTCGAAGTCGAGGGCAGTAGCGGCTTTGCGCATTTCGGCGTCGAGGGTGTCGAGAAGATCTTTGGATTGTCCGTCGAGGAATTCGCAGGCTTGGTCGATGCGCTGGCGATATTCGGCGGCGGTTAAGTCGGCGAGTTTCATGGGGACTTGGTAGGTCGAAGACTTGAGTTCGCGTTCCGTGGGCGTGCCTCGGCCGAAGGTTAAGACGCCAAATTTTTTCCGCATGAAGGCGATAGTTTGGCGAAGGGCACCGGAGTGGGCGAAGGGGCCGAAGTAGCGAGCTTGATCCTCTTTTTTAAAACGAGAAAGGCGGAAGCGTGGCCATTCTTCGAGCAGATCGACTTTGACGAGGAGGAAGCGTTTGTCGTCGCGGAAACTGACATTGTAGCGGGGGCGGAATTCTTTAATGAGGCGACCTTCGAGAAGGAGAGCCTCGGGTTCGCTACCGGCGATGTGCCATTCAAAATCCCAGATGCTTTCGAGGAGGGCGCGGGTTTTGATATCGGCGCGCATCGCGCGACTGGGCATGAAATACTGGCTGACGCGTTTGCGGAGATCGCGAGCTTTGCCGACATAAATGACGCGATGGAAGCGATCGCGCATTAAGTAGACGCCGGGTTTGTGGGGGACATCGCGGAGTTTTATTTTGGGGTCAGCTTTTTCGGGTGGTGGCATGAAGAGCAGAGAGCCGAGAAGAAAGGGTGAGTGATTTGAAGGGGTGAAAGGTGGGGTTTATTTGTCGGGTTGGGAAAGGAGATCGGCGATGAGCGCGGTCCAACCTGTTTGATGAGAAGCACCTAAGCCGCGGCCGGTTTCGCCGCAGAAGTGTTCGTGGAAGAGAACGTGATCACGCCAATGGGGATCGTTGGCGTAGTGGGGATGGTCAGCGAAACAGGGGCGGGCGCCGGTTTGATCAGGAAGGAAAAGCAGGCTGACTCGGTGGGTTAATTGATCGGCGATTTGGGAGAGATTCATGAGGACGCCCGAGCGGGTGGGGAACTCTAATTGGAAGGAGTCGCCGTAGAAGTCGTGGTAGCGTCTGAGGGCTTCGATGAGGAGATAGTTCATGGGGAGCCAGACGGGGCCGCGCCAGTTGGAGTTTCCTCCGAACATGGCACCTTGGGATTCGGCGGGTTCGTAGCTGATGGAGTAGTCGACTCCCCCGATGGGCAGATGATAGGGGGCGTGGCCATAGACTTGGGAAAGCGACCGGATGCCGAAGGGGGAGAGGAATTCTTTTTCGTCGAAGACTCTGGGTAAGATGCGAACGAGGCGCTTGAGTTTTGGGATGGCGAGCATGCGGCGGACGGAAACGGAGGTGGAAGTCCGCTTTTTCACGTAGGAGATATTGGTGGCGAGATCGGGACGATTTTTGACGAACCACTTGAGGCGTTTTTGGAAATTGGGGAGTCGTTCGATGTCTTTTTGGTCGATAATTTCGACGCCGAAAAGAGGGAGGAGACCGACCATGGATCGGACCTTGAGGGGGATGGCGTCGTGGCCTTCGATGAGAAGTTGATCGTAATAGAAGCCATCGAGTTCATCCCACAAGCCGCCATTGCCCATCGAGTTCATGGCGGTGAGGATTTGGGCGGTATGCTCGAGGAACTTGGAGGCGATGTCATCGTATTGGGGTTTTTCTTTGGCGAGTTCGAGAGCGATTCCGAGCATCGTCGAGCAGTAAAAAGCCATCCAAGCGGTGCCATCGGCTTGGGCGAGGGATTGGCCAGTGGGCAGGGGTTTAGAGCGATCGAAGAGGCCGATATTATCTAAGCCGAGAAATCCTCCAGCGAAGAGGTGATTGCCTTGGGGATCCTTGCGATTGACCCACCAAGTAAAATTGATGAGGAGCTTTTGGAAAGCGCGTTCGAGGAAAAGGACATCGGGAGTTCCGGACTCGGCATCGATTTGATAGACGCGGAGACAGGCGTAGGCGTGGACGGGAGGATTGACATCATGGAGGTTCCATTCGTAGGCGGGGATGGCGCCACTGGGGTGCATAAACCACTCTCGGAGAAAGAGGAGGAGCTGTTCTTTGGCAAAATGGGGATCGACCCTTGCCATGGGGATCATGTGAAAAGCTAAGTCCCAGGAGGCATACCAAGGATATTCCCACTTATCGGGAACGGAGATGACGTCGTCGTTGTGGAGGTGCTTCCAGTCTTGGTTGCGGATGGGATTGGGGGAGGGAGATCGGGGAGATTTAGCATCCCCGGCTAACCAATCTTTGACGACATAATGATAGAATTGTTTGGACCATAGTAGCCCTGCGTAGGTTTGGCGGAGGACATTTTGGCGTTCGGACGAGAGGCCTGGTGGATATTTGGTTTGGAAAAAGGCGTCGGCTTCTGCGCGGCGAGTGGCGAAAATTTGATCGAAATCCTCGAAGGGTTTTTCGGGCCAATCGTTGAGGGGAGCGAGGCGCAACTGGATCACCCTCTGGCCGCCTGGGGGAATATCGAGGATCAAGTGGGGGGCGACTTTGGTGCCAACGCCGTGGGGATTGAGCGCGTCTACTTTGCCGTGGATGATGGCTTCGTGGAAGGCGTCTTTGAGATAAGGGGAGTGGTTGGGCGTCTTAAAAATCCGCTCGTGGTTGGTCTCATTTTCGGTGAAGAGCCAGGGGGCGTCGGTGGAGGTGGCGAGGCGAAAATCGCCGAGGGCAGGATGGGAGGCGATGACCGAGCGGGGGTCATGGGGAGTGCGCCGGATTTGCGGTCGGGCGGATTCGGTTGAGTGATTCCACGACCAAGTGTTTCTGAACCAGAGTGTGGGGAGGAGATGGAGGCGAGCGGAGTCTGGTCCGCGGTTGGCGAGGGTTATGCGGATGAGAATATCGTCTGGGCTGGCTTTGGCGTATTCGGCGATGACATCGAAGTAGCGGGATTCGGCAAAGACCCCGGTGTCTTCGAGTTCGAATTCGCGATCCATTTTGCCGCGTCGGGCATTTTCTTCGAGGAGTTGGGTGTAGGGGAAAGCGGCTTGGGGGTATTTGTAAAGGGCTCGGAGATAGGAGTGGGTGGGGGTGGAATCGAGATAGTGCCAGACTTCTTTGGCGTCTTCGCCGTGGTTGCCTTCGGGGTTGGTCAGTCCAAAAATTCGTTCTTTGAGAATGGGGTCGCGTTCGTTCCAGAGGGCGAGGGCGAAGCAGAGTCGGGCGTGTCGGTCGGAGATCCCGAGGAGGCCATCTTCGCCCCAGCGATAGGCGCGGCTTCGGGCATTGTCGTGGGAGAAATAGTTCCAGGCATCGCCATCGGGTGAATAATCCTCGCGGACCGTTCCCCATTGGCGCTCGGAAAGGTAGGGGCCCCAGCGTTTCCAGTTGGCTACCCGGCTTTCCTCTTCGGTGAGTCGGCGGTGTTCGGGTGTAGCGCTTTGGGTCATGGAATACCTTAGATGGATTGGGAGTCTTCAGTCAATTAAGGGAGAGTGGAAGGATTGCTCGCCTCGGGGGTTTGGTTGGTTAGGGTGGATGTTTTCGCTTTCAGCTTACGCCGATGAAACTCTCGACCATTACTTCTACACTTGCGCAAATGGGGATGAAACCCACCCGCAGTCTTGGGCAAAATTTTTTGCACGATCAAAACCTTGCGGAGTGGATTGTCGCCCAGCTGGGTTTGAAGTCTGGGGAGATGTGGTTGGAGCTGGGGCCGGGACTTGGGGCCTTGACGGAGTATGCGGTCGCCCGATCGGCGAACGGTTTGTTGATTGAGAAAGACGGGCGGATGGTCACTTTTTTGAAAGAGCAGTTTCCGGGCGTGGAGATTGTGCATGGGGATGCCACGGAGTTTGATTTGCGGGGGTTGTTTAGTCGGGGACCCGTGAAGGTTTTAGGGAATTTGCCTTACTACGTTTCGAGCCAGATTCTCTTTCAGTTTACCGCCGAGCCGAGTCCCGTCAGCCTGTTGATCTTTACTTTACAGAAAGAATTGGCCGAGCGTTTGGCGGCGGGACCGCGGACGAAGGCGTATGGGGCCCTGACATTATTGATCGGTCGGCGGTGGAAGGTGAAGTATCTGCGGACCCTGCCGGGTTCCGTCTTTCATCCCGCACCGAATGTGGATTCGGCGATTGTGTTGATGACGCCGAGGCCGGTGGGGGAGGTTGAGGAGTGCGATGGGGCGCGCTTCCGGAGTTTGGTGAAGCAAGGATTTGCGCAGCGTCGGAAGCAGCTTCGGAAGAACCTTGCGGATCAAGGGTTTGATTGGGGGGCGCTTTGTTTGGCGCTGGGGGTGGAGGAGACGACGAGGGCGGAAGAGCTTTCATTGGAGCAGTGGATTGCGTTGACGAACTTTGCGACCCAGACCGTTCCGCAGGCTGGGGGAGTGGGGGCGCAGGATGTGCATGGGGAAATCTTTGATGTCGTGGATGAGGAGGATCGGGTGACGGGGCAGACGACGCGCTTTAATGTGCACGCGCAAAAGCTGAGGCATCGGGCGGTGCATATTTTTGTTTTTAATGGGCGAGGCGATCTCTTTTTGCAGAAGCGATCGCGATGGAAAGACAAGCACCCTGGGCAATGGGATTCGAGTGCGGCGGGCCATGTGGGAGCTGGGGAAGACTATGCGGGGACAGCCACGCGGGAGATTGTGGAGGAGCTTGGGGTGGAGACGGAGTTGACGGAGATGGGGGCGCTTTCGGCGAGTCCGGAAACGGGCTGGGAGTTTGTCCGAATCTATCGTGGGGAGCATGAAGGCCCGTTTCGGCTGCCGCCTGCGGAGATTGAGAGTGGGGCATTTTTCACTCGGGAACAGATTGCGGAGTGGATTGAGAAGCGGCCTGGGGACTTTGCGCCGGGCTTTTTAGCGTGCTGGCGGGCGATGGAAAATCTCCGCTGAGGAGAAGGGGAAAGGCTTAGATTTCCACGACTTGGCTGACTTCGTAGACGCGGTTGGGCGGGAGTTGGAAGTAGTCGGCGGCGTTTTCGGAGTGTTTGCTGAGGAGGACGAAGAGGTGTTCCCGCCAGAGGGCCATCCCGGCCTTTTCGGTGACCACGATATTTTCTTTGCCGATAAAGAAGGTGGTCTTTTCGATGGAGACGGCGAGTTCGGATTGGTTGACGCAATCGAAGACTTCTTTAATTTTTGGGGATTCCATGAATCCAAACTTGGCGGTGATTCGGTAAAAGCCTTCCCCCTTATCGATGACGGTAACCCGTTGTTCTGAAGAGACGTAGGGGAGCGAGGAGTCGGTGCTGATGGTGAGGAGAATATTTTTTTGGTGGAGAATTTGGTTATGCTTGATGTTTTTGATCAAGGCGTTGGGAGTCCCTGTGGGATTGCTGGCGAGAAAGACGGCGGTGCCTTGGCTGCGGTGGAGTTTGTGCTGTTCATCGATCGCTCCCGCGATGGCAATGGAGGCGATAAAATCGTCGAGAGGCATCCCTGGGGGGAGGCTTTTTTGGAGGAGAGCCCGTCCGTCTCGCCAGGTGACCATGATGATGAAGATCAGCGCTCCTGCGACTAAGGGGAACCAGCCGCCGTTGAGGATTTTCAAGGAGTTTGCGAAAAAGAAAACCGCTTCGATAGCGCCGAAGATCAAGCAGGTGACGCCTGCTTGGAGGGGGCTCCATTTCCAGAGTCGCTGGGAGGCGAAGAAGAAAATCGTCGTGGTGGCGAGCATGGTGAGGGTGACGGCGATCCCGTAAGCGCTGGCGAGGGCGCTACTGGTTTGGAAACCGAGCACGAGGGCGATACAACCGATGGCGAGGATGACATTGATGCGGGGAATATAAATCTGCCCGTGTTCGCTCTTCGAGGTGTGGCGGATTTCCATTCTGGGGATGTAGCCCATTTGGATGCCTTGCATGGTGAGGGAGAAGGCTCCGGAAATGAGTGCTTGGGAGGCAATGATGGCGGCGGTGGTGGCGAGGGCGATGAGTGGGTAAAGGAGCCAACCTGGAGCCATATTAAAGAAGGGATTCTCTTGGGACTCGGGATGAGTGATCGCGAGAGCGCCTTGTCCGAGGTAGTTTAAAATCAAGGCGGGACAAACGAGGAAAGTCCAGGCTCGGGCAATGGGTTTTCTGCCGAAGTGACCCATATCGGCGTAGAGAGCTTCGCCGCCGGTGACGACGAGGAAGACGCTGCCCATGATGACGAGTCCGGCTTTTCCATGATGGAGAAGGAAAGTGGCCCCGTTCAAAGGGTTGAGGGCGTGAAGGACCATGGGATATTGGGCGATTTGGATGACCCCGAGGACGGCGAGAGTGGTGAACCAGGCGAGCATGACTCTGCCAAACCATTGTCCGATGGCGCCCGTGCCTTTGGATTGCACGGAGAAAAGGGCGATGAGAATCACGATGGTGAGGGGAATGATCACGGGGCGAATTTTGTCGGTGGCAGTGAGGAGGCCTTCGACGGCGGAGAGGACGGAGATGGCGGGGGTGATGACGCCGTCGCCATAGAGTAAGGCGGCGCCTGCGATGCCGACGGCGGTCATGGCGGCGGCGGCTTTTCCTCGCGATTTGATATCGGAGGGAAAGGCGAGGGAGAGCAGGGCGAGGATCCCGCCTTCGCCTTGGTTATCGGCGCGCATGATCAGCGAGAGGTATTTTACGGAGACGAGGGTGAAGAGGCTCCAAATGATCAGGGAAAGTACGCCGATGATTTCGGTTTCGGTCTTGAGACCGTGAGTGAGGCATTCCTTGAAAGCGTAAAGCACGCTGGTGCCGATGTCGCCGTAGACCACGCCGAGAGCACCGAGGGAGCGAGCGAGGTCAGAAGTCGAATGGTTAGATTTCATGTGCGGGAGAAGAGCATGATGGCGTGAGGTAGCGGGTGCAACCTCATCCTTTCGCGCCCAGCGAGCGATTCGTATGGTGGGAGGGTTGCGGGGGGCGGCGGTTTTTTTCTGGGGAATTCGCTCTTAGGCACTGATTTCGGGCGATGGGAGGACGAGCGGGATCAAGAGGCGGCGGGGGCAGCGGGAGAAACGGGGGAAGGGGAATATTTTTTGCGTTTCCAGCTGCCGGCGATGATCGCGAGGAGGCAGGAGGCGGTGAAGGCGACCATCGTCCAGTCGGTAAATTTTTCTCGCCGAGCGGTTTGGCGGTCGTCGTCTTGCATCTTGCTGATCACTTGGATGACGGCGAGGGCAGTTTTTTCGATTTTATCGCGGAGAAGCGGTTCTTGATTGGCGAGAGATAAAGGTTTTTCGAGGAGGATGTTGCGTTGGAGTGGGGGAAAATCTTTGTTGGCGAGCTCGCTGGCGGCGAGCATGGCGTTGCCGCTTTCGTCATCGATGAGAAAAAGTACGCCGACACGTTTGTCGAGCCAGTCGTCGCGATAAAAGTGGGAGAGATTGGCTAAGCGTTCGCGTTGTTTTGAGGAGGAGACTTCGAGGGAGCGAACGGTGACGATGTAGACCAAGATGCCGCGTTCGGTGGCGGCGGCGCGGAGTTTTTTGCTGAGGAGGACGGTGGCTTCTGGGAGCATGACCTTGGCTTGATCGAGGATCATTCCTGGAGGGGGAGGAGGAGGGTGGAGTTGCGCTTGGGCGATGGGGGAAAAGGCGGCGATCGTCCAGAGGATGAGGACGAGGCGGAGAATCGGATTGACGGGGAGAGGAGTCAAAGCCGGGGGATCGAAGAAGTTGCTGAGGGCGTTGGGGTTCTGACTTTGGAGGGGATTTAGGCTTCCCGGCATGACGAAGAAAAGGTCTGGAATTTACTAAAGGATGATTTGATGAGGAAAGTGGGGTGAGCTTTCAGATTGACGATCTGATCAGCGATTCTGGAAGAAAACGAGGAAAGTGAAGGGGTGGCGGGAAAGTCCAGATAAAATTGTCACGCAATTGAAACATTATTAGCACGGGAAAGAGGGTTTGGGAGTGAATAAGACGAACTTGTCATATTGGACATGAGATCTTCACCTTAGAGTCCTTTCGCTGGAAAAAATGTCTGCTTGATTAGGACTCGTTGGAAGTGAGGCACGGATGCCAGACCTTAACCAACATCAACAAAACTACCTAACTAGACAATCAAAAGATTAAAATGAATCAGAAAACTACTTATATTGCCTTGGCCGTTGCGGTCGCTGGGGTAATCACAGGGGCAAGTGCGCAGGCGCAGAACCCTAACTTCACTCCTGGGGACTTGGTCCTCGGGTTCCGTGCCACTAGCGGCGTCGGCTCGGGCACGGTGATTGAGGCGGCTCTCGGCGACACGGCCACCGTGTTCCGTGATGCGACCACCAACCTCGTTAACATCGTGAACATTGGTACGTTGCTCGACAGCACCTATGGTCTTGGAGCGGGCAATGCGATCGCTTGGTATGAGCGGACCGACTTGCTCTTCGGCGCGGCTGGCGCGTGGAGCAACTCTAACCCCGTTACGACGTTGCAGAACGGCGATCCTGAGCAGACGATCTACGCGACCAAGGCGCGTGCGGCAGTGGGAGCCAACGAATTCGCGAAGAATACGACTTTCACCACGATCGCGACCGGGGCCAACCTGATCTTGGCGGCAGCTAACATGGTCGCAATGAACCAAGCGATAGAAACTACCTCGTCCACGGCGGTCACTTCATTCGCCACTTCGCAAGCGAACACTTGGGAAGACTTTAATCCGATGACTGGCTCGACGCAAAATGCGGCTTTCGGTGGCGCGATCAGTGGTGGCGTCCAGCAGGCCTTTGCGGTCGGCAACTACGGCACCTATACGGTGGGCACCGCGGAAGGCGCGCTCGATCTATTCCGTGCTGGACCAGCCAATGGCAGTGTCTCCGGTCAGTACACCTCGACCGCGGCAACGCGTGCGGGTGAGTTTCAAGGCACCCTCGTGATCGATCAATCCGGCAGTGTGTCCTTCAATGTGACGACCGCTTCTGTTCCTGAGCCGACCTCCGCCATGCTCTTGGGCAGTGGTCTGCTCGGGCTGATCGCTCGCCGGCGCCGTTCGGTTGCTTAACCTCATGATCAAACAAACCAAAATCAAAACACCAATCCAATTACCAATGAAAACTAAACTCATCCTCAGCGGCCTCGCCGCCCTGGCATTCGCGGGTTCCGCGTATGCTGACTCCATCGTTAACGTGACGGGCGCTACCGCCTTTCGCAAAGCCGCCGTCGATACGATCATCGCCTCTTACGGTGCAGGTCTGACGGGCGTAGCCCAGACTGGTACTGCGGGCACCATCGGTGCTTTGCAAGGAGCCACCTCGTCCATCTTCAAGGGCACCTTCCCCGGTGTTACTGGCGTGACGATCATCCGCTGCACCTTTACGGGTTCAGTGGAGGGCATTCGTGACCTCGCGGTTCCGCAGAACCAAGTGTTCTTGCCGGTTACGGCGTTGGTCACTGGTGGAACGGCCTACACAGGTCCAAACGGCTCGGCCGCCCGATATGGGGTGCCAGCGGCGTCTGAAAGCGCTCCCGCGAAGTTTGCCTTCTCGGACGTCTATCCGACCACCTCGCCCTACAATGTCGGTGGTCTCACTGACACGGCGCTGGGCGTGATCGTCTTCGTTCCCGTCGCCAACAAAGGCGTCTCGGCGAACTTGACGAACGTCACCACCCAGGCGTTCAAGGCGCTGGCTGGTACTGGTTTCCAGAAGCTGAGCCTCCTCACGGGTGTGGCGGCGGATGCGACGAACGTTTACCTGACGGGTCGGAATGACTATTCGGGTACGCGCTCGACTTACCTTGCCGAAAGCGGCTTTGGCGTATCCTTGCCAGTCCAGCAGTGGAAGCCTACGATCGTTTCTGGCGCCTGCAGCACCCTGCGACTCTGGCCTGTGGGCGACGGAAGCAATGCTTCTGGCGTGTGGAACGGCGACATCGCCGGTAACGGTGGAAACTCCAGTGGTGGCACCATCGCGACCAATCTGGGCGCTACGACCCTTGCGGTTCAGTTGCAGAATGCGGCCGGTGGGAGCATCGGTGGAGCTACTGCGGTGAACTACCTCAGCATCCTCGGTTTCTCCGATTCGAACACTGCGGTGAACACTAACGGCGCCAAGGCATTGTCTTGGAACGGCGTCGGAGTGACCCCAGCTTCCGCGCTCGGCGCGACGGACACGGCGAAGATCACCAATGGTGCCTACACCATGTGGGGCTACGAGCACCTCCTCTATAGTGGCGATCTTTCCGCCGCTCAGGATCAGGCGTTCTTCGACCAGATCACTGGCAACATCGGTGCGAATATCGGTTCCGCTGGTCTCGATATTTCGGTGATGAACGTGGGCCGTGGCGATGACGGTGGCCTCGTTGCGCCGTAGTCCGCAAGCTCAGGATCTCTTTCACTAAGATCGGTTACGGTCTTAGTGGACGAAGCCAAATAATCACTGGCGCCGGGGCAACCCGGCGCCAGTCTTTTTTGTTTTCCCCGGCAATTTTTACCTCAACTCTGCATTCCTTTTTCGATGAACAAATCCACCACTTTATTTCTGGGTAGTCTGACCCTCGGGGGGTTGGCTGTGAGCTATTACTTTTTAGGGGGAACCAAATCGGCTCCGCCCGTGGCGGTCTCATTCGAGGAAGGCCAGCCATTACGAATGGAATTCGGAGAGAAAGCGTTGCGCAATCAGCCGTCGGGAAGTGCTGGGTTAGATCTGCCCGAAGAACCACCTGCAGCGGTCATCGACGGCGCCCCCTTGGCGGTGGCTGGGCGAGGCGATTCCCTGGCTCCGATTGGGGGAGAAGCGCCCGAGAACCCATCCACTCCTCGCCTTGGCGCGAGCTCTTTCACCGCGAAGACCACCCCGATGGCTGTGGCGAGCGTGTCGCCACCCGCTTCCCCTGCGGGTCCAGTTTTTGAAGTTCCGCTCGGGCTCCAAGTGCCAGCGGTGTTGATCGCCACGGATGGGGCGTTACAATTTTCGCCGATCCAAGAGGCGTTGGTCAAGCAGACGCGGGAGCAGTTTCTGGAGGATCTTCACCAAGGCGGCACGGGCGATCCATCCGCACCTGGGGTGGACGGCAGGGCTTGGAAAAATGCCCAAGAAAATGCGGACGGGCGATTCAGGAAACTCTTCGGCGATGCCGCTTTCCTTCGGCAGAGCCTGAATGCCGCTAAGATTGCGCCCACCGCGGTGGAGTAGCGGCGGTCTGCTCGTCTGCTCGGGTTCTGCGGATTAAAGTTTGGGATTAGTTCTGGGCAAACTGGCGGCCTGTTTGCGGGCCTCGGCGACTTCTTCCTGAGGCACTTTCACGAGGATTTCCCCGAGGAGCTTTTGGGCGGTGATCTCGCCGCGTTGATCGGCGACCATCAACCATTTGAGCGCTTCGATGCGCTCGGCTCCTTCCTTGGGCTTGCGGGCGAGGAGCACACCGAGATTGGATTGGGCACGGGCGTGGCCCTGCTCGGCGGCTTTGCGAAAGCAGGCTTCTGCGGCCACCCAATCGGGCGTGCCCACCTTCCCGTCTCGGAGGATGACGCCCACGGTATTTTGGGCGTTGGCGCTCCCGGCATCGGCGGCTTTTTTTAGTAAAACGAGCGCCGCTGGGTAATCGACGGCCTGACCATGTTCACCGAAGTAGAGCGCTTCGCCCTGAAAGAGTTGGGCCTCGAGGAGTCCCTGTTGGCTGGCCCGATCGATCCATTGGAAGGCGGCCTTTTCGTCCTTGGGGATGCCGCGACCCGCGAGGAGCATTCGTCCGAGATTATATTCTGCCTTGGCGACGCCTTTGTCGGCGGCTTTTTTCAGCCAGACGACCGCTTGGGAATCATTGCGAGGGGTGCCGATTCCTGCGGAATAAAGAAACCCCAAACCCGACTCGGCCTCGGCGTAGCCTTGATCGGCGGCCTGTTTCATGAGCACAAAGGCTTTCATGGGATCGCGGTCGGGGTTGTCCGCCTGGATGAGCGTCTTTGCGGATTGAAACTGGGTTTCGGCTTCTGCTGGTGGGGGAAGATCCGCCGCCCGAAGACTGAGAGCTAGAGCAAAGAAAGCGGCGAGGGGTGATGTCGTGGGTTTCATGATGGTGCGAGTGTGGAGTGAGGAGTGAAAAGAGGTGAGGGAGCGAGCGGGTCGCGGCTAGGGTGGACTGGTGGTTTCTGCGCCCTCGTCGCCCCCGTAGCCGAGGACTTCGACAGTGACGATGGAGGGGAGCTGTTCCTGTTGTTCGGCGGCTTGTTTTTGGGCTTCTTTGGCGGCTTGAGAAGCGGCATCGCCACCGGTGGGTTGTTGCTGGGGCTGGGTGAGAGCGCCGATGGAGGGAACCGCAATCGTGGGTGCTGAGGGGACGCCCGAGGCGGTCCCCGCGACTTGAATATTCGAGGCGTTGAGCACCGCGGTGGCGGCGATGATGAGGTTTCCCGTGCTCCGGATGCCTGCGTCGCCGGCGTCGACAAAGCCTTGGGGGGCGATGAGATCGACATCGCCGGCTTTGACGCCTTCGACAGCGGCGAGGACGCCGATGCCGCCACCGGTGGCGAGGCCACCGAGATCGGTTTGGACATCGGCGCTGGTGGTATCGACGACCACCCTGGTGGGGGGAGCGGTGACGACCGTCTTGGGGGCGGAGCCGGCGGCGATATTGCCAATGGAAGACCAGATGAGGATATCGCCACCGCGGAGAGTGAAGATGCGGGCCTGACCGATATCGACATTCTGATTGGTGAAAAGGGAGATGGCGCCACCGTATTCGGTGACGATGCCTGGAGGGGTGAGGGGGCTGCCAAAGATATCGGAGGCGAGGGTGAGGCCACCTTGAGGAATGCCGAGAGAGATGGCGCCGCCGGTGCTCGTGCGGATATCGCGGGCGCGGGTAAAGATCACCCCTGGGGTGGAGGACTTGCCGAAGAGCGAGGCGATGGCGGCGAGGCCGGAATCATAGTTGCGCGTGGTGGCGAAGGCGCGGCCGGTATTGCGGAGTTCGGTGTAGAAATTTTCCAAGCTGACGATGGCTTTTTGTTCGTCGGTGAGAGCGGTGGGAGCGCCAGCGGCTTGGATTTTTTCGAGATAGGGCGAGTTGGTGGAGGCAGAGGTTTTGAGGGTGGAGAAGTCGAGAGTGCTTTGGCTGAGGCCTTGGGCGGGGCCAGTGCCATTGGGACCCATCACGCTGGTGAGGACGATGAGATCAGCCCCGGTAAAGGGAAGGAAGGGGTTGCGGAAATTGCCGATGCTGGTGATTCCCAGGCCCGTGCCGTTGGAGAAGTTGGCACCTGTGCCGAGATCGAGATTGTGGCCGGCGAGGACTTCGAGGACACCGGGGCCACTGATTTGGAGGTCGCCCGCGAGGACGCTGGTGGTGAGGCCAGTGACCGTGGAGATTTTGGCATCGCCGACGATATTGCCGAGGGCGAGGTTATTGGCGAGGGAACGGATCGGGGCGTTTTCGTTATAGGGAACGATGTCGTGTCCCGCGGAGATGATCGAGACATCGGAGGGGCGGACATTTTGGATGTAGAAAGAGACATCGGTGATGTCATTGGAGGCGAAGATTTGGGCGGCTTGTGGGGAGAAGAGGGTGAATCCCGTGATGTCTCCGCCCTCGGCATAGATGCGGACGGGTTCGGTGGACTGAGAGTGGAGAATCGAGGAAGCGTGGAGGGCGCGTTTTCTTTCAATGCTGGCGGCGAGTCCCGATGAGGAGCCGGTTTCGTTGAAGAGAATATCGATGGAGGAGAGAAAAGAGGGAGCGGTTTGGCGGAGATTGAGTTGGAGATTGCCCGCGATGGTTTGGTAGCCCAATGGGGAGGTTTGATTGGGAATGGAGGTGGGGTCCGCGTCCGAAAGATTGATCGTCGAAGAAGTCCAAACGTTAACGGTTTGTGCGGGAACGCCATATTGGGTGACGCCCGTGGGTTGGAGACCAACGATGGCTTTGGTGGCGGCGAGTTCGAGTTCACCCGTGGGGGAAGGGAAGAGAGTGACTGGGCCGACGAGATTGATGTCGCCAGCGAAAGCTGTGGTGTGGAGGGAGGGGGGGAGAATCGTGACCACGGTGGTGAAAGGAGTGATCGTCGATTCGGCGAGGCGGATCCAGGGTTGCCAGTTGGAGAGACGGGTGGAAGCTCCGGCGGTTTGGAAGAGGTTTTGTTTTTCCATCCAGGCGGAGAGAATCGGCTTGGCGCTCGCTTGACCGGGCAGGGTGACGGCGAGGCGATGGGTGACACTACCCCCGAAAGAGGAGACCTCGACCGAGGAATCGGGGGAGTAGGTATTGAAATAGGACTTATACCAGAACTTGTTATTGAGACTGACGGGGAGGAGAAAGGGATTGGCGATGGGGCCGACGAGCACATCGCCTCTGGCGGCGATATCGAAGCTGCCTTTTCCGAGGAAGAAGGTGGTGGGAAGCCAGGTGAGCGGGTTAAAGATTTCTGGGTTGGAGAAGCTCTTGGTGATGCCCAAGGAGGGCGAGCGGGAGGAGTTGGTGGTGATTTGTCCATTGGCGAAAAGATCGCCTTGGCCGCGTTCGACGTAGTAGATGCCACCGTCCAAGTTATCGCCGGTGCGGATGGTTAAATTTCCTCCGCCGAGTTCGAGGAGGCGGTCGGTGTCAGGGGCGAGATTAAGGCCGGTGACGGGGTCGCGGCCAGCCATGCGGGCGTTGGTGGGAATGACGGCGTCGACATTGATAATATCGCTGCCCGCGGTGAGGGTGATATCGCCACCGCCGAGGGCGCCGACGCCTTGGAAGAAGTTACTGAAGTCGATCCACCAAGCGGTGGAAGCGGAAGGATCCACCACGGAGGTTGGGCCACTGGTATCGACACCGCCGACGGCGAAGAGGCCCGTAGAAGGATCGACTAAGCCCCTGCGGTAGAGCCAGTTCATGGGAAGCTGAGCGGAAGAATCCGCAATCACCGTGCTTCCTGATTGGGTGGTGTGCCAGAGATCTGCTCCCGCGGAGAGGGTCAGATTGCCACCTGCCATCGACCATTGAGCGGGGTAGACTTGTTGGACGGAGCCGAGTGAACCTTGGGACGGATGTTCGCCAGCGGTGAGAGCGACGATCGGCTCGAGGAAGTCGCCAGGAGTAAAAATCGTGGAAGGTTGGGGCAAGCGGACGCCTGCGGTGTAGATGGTGGCAAACTGGTTGCGGAGTTGGATATCGCGGGCGGCGCTGACGACGATTTCTCCTGTTCCCGTGCGAATGGGTTGGAAGCGATTGTTGAGGGCGCTGGCGGTGGTGGCGGTGGCACCGTTGACGATCGTCGGTAAATAAAACTTCCCGAGGAGAACCGAGCCTGAGTTGGCGCCCATGGCGCTGAGGGGTTTGACCGCGTGGAAATCAGCGGCGGAGAGATCGGCCCCTGCGGTGAGGTGGAGGGACCAGGACTGGGTATTGACGGGGAGTGCGGAGTTGAGGCGCATCAGCGGACTGATCCAGAGGGATTGGCCGGCGAGCGTGCCACTGGGGAGGAAGATGCCGCCTGGGGTGCCTGAAGGATCAGCGCGGAAACCATCGCTGAGAGCGTTGAAGAGGACGATATTGCCGGCGGCGCGAAGGGTGAGGACGCCGGGGGTTTTCTTGGGGCCGAAGCGGAAGTCGGATAAGTCCCAATCGGCGGAAGTATTGCCAGAGGAAGCGCTTCCGATGGCGGTGGAGGTGGCGGAGCCGAGGGTCAGATCGCCCGTGCGGTTAATGATTTCGACGCCTGGGGCGAGGACGAGTTTGGAAAGAAGGTTTTGGGGATCGGCGCCGAGCAGACTGGTGGTGATGGCGTTGGCGTTGGCGGTGGAAAGAAAGGTATTGGCGTCGTTGTAGATGGTGCGTTGGGTGGTTCCTGCGGTGGGGAGCGTGGTGAAAGTGCTCCTCCAGCCGGTGATCAGTCCACTGCTGCTGGTTAAGTCGGTGATCTTGTAGCCTTCGACGAGAATCGAGGAAGGATCGGTGATCGTGCTATTGATGGGCCCGACCCCGAGGCCAGAATTGGTGGCGTTTCGGGGGGCGCGAAGGGTGAGGGTTCCCGTGAATTGGCCTTGGAAAGCGCTCGAGCCTGGGGTGGTGTAAACTCCGGGTAGGTATGCATCGACGCCGAGATCGATTTGCGAACCTGCGAGGAGGTTGAGTCTGGAAGCAAGGTTGGCGACCCCATTGATGGCGGAGCCAGCTTCGAGGTGAATGTCTCCGCCTTTGCCGGCGCTGCTGAACTCCTCGGCGTGGGTGGTTAAATGGCCAGAGGATTCCACGGTCAGGTTGCTACCAGCGATCAAGGAAATCTTCCCGCCCGTTTTGCCGGAAGCGTCGATGGTTCCCGTGACGCTGATGCTTCCGGCATCGGTGGAGAGGGCGAAGTCGCGGGCGACATTGGCGACGCCCGCGGCATTGGCGACGACGATATTGCCGGTGCGAACGCGGAGATGACGGCTTTGGAAAAACCCGCCATCGTTCAGAGATTCACTAAGCGTGATGAAAGAGGGAAGGGAGCGGACATCGAGAGCGAAACTTCCTGAGGTGAAAGCGGCGCCCGCCTCGGCGAGGAGGGTGGAATTGTTGAGAGTGAAAGCGCCCTGAGTGGCTTGAACCGTGACGCTTCCGGCGTCGCCGCCGAGGTCGGGGGCGCTGACGGAGATGCGGCTTCCGGAGAGGAGTTGGACATTTCCCAGATCGGCGGTGAGGAGGAGTTCGCCGCCATTGGAGAAGCGGGTGAGATCGTAAAATTCCTGAGTGGTTCCGCGGAGATCGATGCTTCCGCCGATGGAGAGATTGCCAGTGGAGGCGTGAAGAGCCGCGCGGCCGCTGGGAAGAATGATTTGGGTATTGGCGGTGAGGGTTGAGGCGTTGAAGGCGAAACTCGCTCCCAGTTCGGTGGGGGAAGGGGTGTGGCCGGCGATGGATTCGAGGGCGAGAGATCCGAGGGTGGTGATGGTATGATTGGAGCCGCGAGCCCCCGTGATCAGGGGGGTCGTGATGAGCAGATTGGCTGGGGTGGTCAAAATGCCCGTGCCTTCCCCGATGACCGAGGAGGTGGCTTGGAAATCGACCGCTTGGAACCCGTTGATCGAGAAAGTGTTGGATCCGAGGCGAATGGTCTCGGCGCGGAGTTTGAGGGTGCCGGAGGCCGTGGCGGGTGGAGCGATTTGGGCACTGTTGGCGGGGTTGCTGAGGAGGATTTCGCCAGCGGTCAATTCGGCGGGGGTGGCGCCTTGCTGATAGCCGCGAATGCCACTAGCAAGCAGGCTTAAAGAGTGGAGATTTTGGCTGCCAAATGAGCCCGACCCATAAAGATCGATGGTCCGATAACTGCGCAATTTGAGGGTTTCGGCCTGTTGCGCTTGGGCGGAAAAGTCTCCTGCGATGACCAAATGAGGTTGAATCACCGCGCCGGTGAGGGTGGGGATATTGCCGCTGAGAACGATGCTGATTTGGCCAGAACCGAGATCGAGAGATTGGCCAGCAAGAATCGCCGTGGGGTCGAGTTGGGTGGTGGCTGTGGAGTCGAGGGTGAGGCTGGCACCCGTGATTTTGGTGTGGGCACCGATGGAGAGGAGGGGGGCGAGAGAGTTGGTCGTGGCGGTGCGGATAAAGGGGGTTTGGGGATCATTGCTGACCCGGAGCAGAGCGCCATCGCCGGCAATGTTGAGGGTGCGGGATGGATCAGCAATCGATCCGCGGGCGGTGATCGTGGAACGATCTGCGACGATCAGTTGTCCTTGGGAGACGAGGAGGATTTCTGGGGCGCTGAAGGTTTCACCTTGGTTATCAACCGTCAAGGAAGGCGTGTGGACATCGACGACATCTCCGAGCGAAGTGGAGCGACGGAGGCCACCGATCAAGAGGCTTTCTGCGCCCCACGATTGGATGAGGGCATTATGGAGCACGACCGTCGAAGTGATGGGGGCGGTGGCAGTTCCGCCGAGGAGATTGATGGCGGCGTTGCTACTTAAATCGATGGAAGAGCCGCGACCGAAGTCGGGGTGGGAGGTGCGAACTTGGCCAGCGAGATTGAGGGCGGAGTTGCCTTGGATGGCGAGTGAACCGGCGTCTTGAGGGAGTCGTTGAAGGCGGGCGATGCCGAGTCGTTCGGCGGCTGCGGAGATGAAATCGTTGCCGAGGTAGTCATCGTAGCGGGCACGGGAGCGGAGGACGGCGAAGGGAGCGACTTCAAATTGGGAGCGGAGGGTGGGGGAATGTTCGGGTTGGAGGAAAGCGTTGACCCGGTAGCCAGCGACATGGAAAGCGCCTTCGGGGGTGGAGTAATTGACGAGAGGGGCATCGGAATTTGGGGTGATCAAGTTGGCCCCGGGGAGGAGGGCGTAGCGCCTTGGAAGCAAGGTGTAGAAACCGGCGGCAAGGGTGGGAGATTTTTCGAGATAAATGCGGTCGCCGATTTTCAGGGAGTTGCTGACGTAACCGAGATCGCCACCGAGCAAGCGAGAGTTTCCGCCGTTGTTGTAGGTGGCGACTGGGGCGAAGGGGGCGTCGAAATTTGGGAGAATGGCGTAGGAATCGGCGACGCTTGTCCAGTATTGGTTGGTGGTTGGGCCTTGGCCACTATTGCGGACGCGAGCGGACCAAGTTTTTCCAGCAAAACTGACGAGAGTTCCTGCAGGATAAACCGTGGAGGCACTCCATTCGGTGGTCGCAGAGCCAAAGAGATCGGCACTTCCGCCCGTTCCCGCTGTCCAGCGGAAGGCATAGAGATCACCGCCGCCTCGGAGGTCGAGGGTTGACCCGCTGGCGGTGGTCACGCTTTGGCCCGCGAGTTGGAGGCGTTTTTCTGGGAGACCGCTGGTGGTGACATTGACTCCCCGAGGATCGATCCACGATAGTCCGTCGGTACTGAGGCCGAAGGGGATGAGGAGGTTGCGTCCTGTCTGGTCATTAATGGCGGCGACGGAAGTCGTGCTCCCGGAGTGGATTACGAGATTGACAGTCGTGGGAACAGGGGCGGTGGTACCGCTAATCGGATTGAGTGGGGTATCGAAAGTGGGGGTGGAGGGATCGAAGTCAGAACCATCCCAGCCGAGACGAATCGAGCCGAAGGGAGCGCGGAGGGTTCCGGCTTGAGAGATTTTGGAGGCGAAAATATTGATGGAGCCTCCGGCGGAAAGTGGGGTGTTGCTGGGGCCCGAGCCTGCGATGGTGACCGAGCCTTGGAGGGCGCCGTGGTCGAGGGCGAAGAGGTTGAGGGTGGAGAGGGAGGTGGGGTAAATCTGGGTGGCTTGCAAGCGGAGATCCCCCGCCATCTGCACCGTTCCGTTGCCTCGGAGATCGCCCTTTGAAATCAGGTTAACCGATCCGATATTTTGGAAGGAGAGATTTCCGAGATCGATGAGTTCGGCTTGGGCGGTGAGGCTACCCGTGCCGAAGGTCGGTGGGAAGAAGAAGTGGCGAGTGACCGTCGACGGATCTTGTTGGAAAGGAATGACTTCGTCGTCGGGATTCGGTGGCGGGGTGAAGGGCTGACCGAGGGCGAGATACTTGCTGGAGAGGTTAACGGCGGCATCTGCCTGGATCACGCCCCCGGCGGCGACGCGGAGGTTGGCGGATGCGTGAATGGAGATGGGGCCCCGGAATTCGATGTTCCCGCCGAAGGAAATGGGATTGGCGGCGATTAATTTTCCGCCGAGATCGAGCGAACTGAATCCGCCTTCGGTGAAGCGATCGACGGTAAAGTAGCCCATGCCTGGGAGGGGGACGCCCGCGGAGTCGAGTAAGGCGTAACCGGCGCTTGAGGATTGATTTGTGGGGGCGATGGTGGAGCCAGTTTGGGTGACGACGAGATTGATTTCGGCGCCGGTCTGGGTGGCGATTTGCGGGTAAAATTTTCCTGAGAAAACCGAGAGCGTGCCACCGGTTGCGGATGGGCCACCGGCTCGACCGGTGAGGGTGGCATCGGTGGCGAGCATTTGGGAGCCTTGGAAATCGATGGTTCCGCCGTTGCTATCTTGGCGGACGGGAACGGTTTGACGGGGGGTGGGT
>JBAWZW010000016.1:0-34950 GCA_037142835.1 Verrucomicrobiota bacterium | reverse complement strand
ACGGAGAGGAAGGCGGCGGCCGCCGCCCGCGAGGCCCGCAGCAGGCTCCGCCGGCTCAAGGGGGCCGACTCCGTGCTCGCCGTGCCCCTCGTGAAAGAATCTCGCGGAGGAGGAGGAGAAATTGTTGGAGGAGGGCAGAGGAATCGAGGCCGTGGGTGAGGAGAGTGGAAAAACGGCGAAGGGCTTCGAGGCCTTGGACTTCGGGGTGGTAGGGGATGGAGGTGGAGATAGGGGTGGAGATTTGGGGTGGAGGGGTGGAGGATATGGGGAGATGTTTTGGGGTGAAGATTCGATTGAGGAGGGTATTGATGATGGGGCCGCTGACGGGTTTATGGAGGATGCGTTCGACGCCGAGAAGGTAGGCATCATTTTCCCAGAGAGGAGGTAGTGAGTTAGTGTAAACGACTATGGGAGAGGCAGGGGCGAGGGATTGGAGTTCTTTGATGAGGAGAAGGGATTGGGCGTTGGGCTGGTCGATATCGAGGATGGTGGCATCGATTCCGCCTCTGGAGAGGAGGGTTTCTGCGTGGGCGATGGAGGGGAGACGGACGATGGGGAACTGGGTGGGGTCGAGAACTTCTGCTAAGGCATTGGCGAGGGGGAGTTTATTGCTGATGACCAGGAGAGTGGGCATTTAAGCGGAAGGATTGG
The DNA here is from genome assembly GCA_037142835.1 of Verrucomicrobiota bacterium. Lineage (GTDB taxonomy): Bacteria > Verrucomicrobiota > Verrucomicrobiia > Chthoniobacterales > Chthoniobacteraceae > Chthoniobacter. The sequence continues at coordinate 34,299 of JBAWZW010000016.1, read as the reverse complement.
CTAAGGACTCGATGGTGGGTGATTGGCGTGCGGGAATATCGACTTGAACGGTTGTGCCTTTTTTTAGGGTACTAGCAATCGAAAGATTTCCGCCGTGGAGATTGGTAATTTTTCTGGAGATGGCCAAGCCGAGGCCAAAGCCGCGGGTTTCGTCGCCGCGATTTTTGGTGGTGAAGTAGGGTTTGAGGATGCGAGGGAGATTTTCTTTAGGGATACCTTCTCCTTGATCGACGACGCGAATGCGCAACCAGTTTCCCGAATTTGTTTGGGTGAAGCGGGTGAGATGCACTTTGATTTGGCCATCGGACGGGGAGGCATCGATGGCATTGGAGATGAGATTGGAGATGAGGCGGAGGATGAGGACTTCGTCCATTTCGACGAGGACATCTTTGGGGACGACCGCCGAGACATCGATATTTTTTTTGTGTTTGGTGTAGGCTTTTTGGGAAGCCTGATCGACGGCTTGTTGGATGACGAGATCGAGACGACCGAGATGGAGATCGAGGCGGAGATTTTCGGAGAAGAAGAGGGCTTCACGAATGTAAGCGCGCATGGTTTTGATATTGCGCATGGCGACGGGAAGCAGTTCTAAATCAAGGGCTTTAGGGCTATCGCTTTCTTCGATGGAGAGTTGGAGGAGAGTCCAGACTGGGGTGAGTAAGTTATTTAAGTCGTGGGCCATTCCGCGAGACATGCGGCCGAGGAGATCGAGTTCTTGGGCTTGGAGGACTTGCGATTTGAGGCGGATTTGGTTGATCGTGGGGCTCATCGCTTTGACGAGGCTGAGGAGCAACTTGAGTTCACTGGTTCGGTGGAGTTGGCCATTGCTTTTGGCACCGACGAGGAGGAGACCATAGGGATCGCTATCGGAGCTGAGGGGGAAGCAGAAATCGATTTTGAGTTGGTGTAATTGGGCGAGGACGTCCTCGTGAGAGAAGCGTTTTTTTGCGATGGGGTAGATGGCGTTGAGGGTGAGAAAATCTGGGGAATCTTTTTCGAAGTATTCGAGGAGGACCGCCTGACTTTGGCGTTGGAGGGCATCCTTCTTTTGGGCTGGGGGGTGGATGCGAACCTCTCCAAAAGTTTGAGGGGAATCGTCGGGGATGATGAGTTGATAGTTTTGCAAGCCGAAGCCTCGGATGAGGAGATTATGAAGGTCATCGGCGAGGATGGTGAGATTATTTTGGCGGGGCATGCCATCGATAAAGCTTTTGGCCTGATCTTGTTGTTCGAAGCGATCACCGAGGAGATGTCGTTCCCATTTTTCCAAGCTTTTGCTGGCAAAAAGTTTTGGGAAAAAGAGCGACGCGGTGATCGTGCTGAGCATGAAGACGACGAGGGAGAGGGAGAGGGAGGTGGGGGTGAAGGCGTTGGTGAGGACGGCGACGCCGAGGAGGAGGCCGCTGGCGATAATGAAGAGGAAGCTGAAGCGGATGATCTGAGCAGCGGCGAGGGTGAAGTCGACTCTGGCGTCGAGGAATTGGTTTTGGAGGACCCCGTAAGCGACGACCACCACGTAGAAGACGGCGGCGAGGCTACCGTAGGGGTAAATGTTTTGGTGGGTGAGGGGATAATGATTGATGCCGATGATGGGCAGGAGGTCATTGATTCCGAAGAGGGCGAGGAGGGTTTGGGCGTAGAGGATGGGGGTGACTTGTTGGCGTTGGAGGACGGACATTGACCGGCGTTTTCGGAAGAGGAGAACGATGGAAAAAAGGCTAATCGCGTAGGGAATATTGAGGAGATGAAAGGCGGGACCGGCGACGGCATACCAGCCGGAGTTGCCGAGGTATTGGACGCCGGAGATATACCAAGGGGTGCAGTTGAGGATGGCGAGGAGCGTTTGGCAGACGTAGAGGCCGACCATTTTCTTTCCTGTGGGGAGGCCGGCGACGAGGAGGGAGAGGTGGACGAAAGCGGCGACTTCGAAGAGGACACCGAACTGGAGGAAGCGCGCCCAGAAGAGGGCGGTTGTGGTGTCACTTTGGGGGATATAGAGGAGGAAAAAAGATCCGAGGTTCCAGATGGCGATGGAAAAGCCGGAGAGGAGAAAGACCTGACTGGTGGTGGATCTGGGGCTCCTAGCGAAGATGAAGGTGGCGAGGAGAGCGTTGAAAAAGCACCCCGCGAGTGGGATAAAAGGGGCGAAGCTCACGACGGATAGCGGGCGAGGAGGAGGCAGGAGGTTTTTCCGCCGAAACCACTATTGAGGTTCATGGCGGTGCGGAGGGGATAGGGGCGGGCTTTGGCGGGGACAAAATCGAGGTCACACTCCTCGAGAGGGGTGGAGAGGTTGAGGGTTGGCGGGACGAGCCGATGCACGAGGGCGAGGGCACAGATGATGGTTTCGGTGGCGCCTGCGGCGGCGAGGGAGTGGCCGGTGATGGGTTTAGTGGAGGAGACGGCGATTTTTCGGGCGTGGGGACCGAAGCAGGTTTTGATGGCGCGGACTTCGGCGAGGTCGCTGACCGCGTTGGCGGTTCCGTGGCTATTGATGTAGTCGATGGAATCGGGGTGGAGCCTGGCTTTGCGGAGGGTTTTTTCGATAGCGCGGATTACTCCTTGGCCGTGGGGTTCTGGGGCCATGGCGTGGAAAGCTTCGCAGCTTCTGCCGTGGCCGAGGAGTTCGGCATAGATTCGGGCGTTGCGACTGAGGGCGTGGCCGAGTTCTTCGAGGACGATATAGGCGGCGCCTTCGCCCATGACAAAGCCGTCGCCTTGGCGATCGAAAGGTTTCATGGCTTCGGCGGGGGGACCGGACCAGCGAGTCATGGCGTGGCTCATGGCAAAGCCGTAGTAGATGGTATCGACGAGGGGGGCTTCGGAGCCGCCGGCGACCATGACATCGACATCTTCGTGTTGGATCATGCTCATGGCGTAGCCCATGACATCGCTACCGGAGGCGCTACTGGAGCTACAGGTGATGGAGTGGCCTTTGCAGCCGATTTCTGTGGCGATTTCGGCGCTGCCGCTCCCGACGTAGCCATTGATCATCATGGAGGGGGTGACCGTGCGGTAGCCGCGTTGGTCTACGGAGCGGCGGCCTTTGTAAGCGGCATCGTAGTTACTGAGGGAGGTGGCTTCGACCACTCCGACGCGGTCGGGATCGATCTCGGCGAGGTTGATGTTGGCGTCGGCGACGGCGAGCTTGGCGGCGGCGAGGCCGTATTGGGCGGAGCGGTCTAAGCGGCGGGCGAGTTTGGCTTCGATGAAGTCGAGGGGGTTCCAGTGGGGGATTTCGGCGGCGAGTCGGGAAGGGGAATCACTGGGATGAAAGCGGGTGAGAGGGGCGACGGCGCTGCGGCCTTCGGAGAGATTTTTCCAGAAGATGGGGAGAGTGTGGCCAGTGGGGGAGATGAGGCCCATTCCCGTGATGACGACCCGCCGATTTTCTGAGAATGGCCGAGGTTTGAGTGGGTTCACGGGGTGCAATTTAGCCTGGAGGCCACTGCAGAGGACGGCCAGCGAGGAGATGAATGTGAAGGTGGGGTACGGACTCGCCGGCGTCCTGTCCGTTATTGATGACGAGGCGAAAGCCGGAGTTGGCGACGCCTAGTTTGGTGGCGATGATTTGGGCGGCGAGGAGCATTTCACCGAGGAGATGGGCGTCGGCGGGCTGGGCTTCCCCGATGCGGGTGATGGGGCGTCGGGGGACGATCAAGACGTGAATAGGGGCTTGGGGGTGGGCATCGTGAAAGGCGATAAAGTCGGGTGTCGAGTGGACGATCTCGGCGGGGATTTGGCCGGTGGCGATTTTTTCGAAGATGGTCATGCGAGGGAAAAGGAGACGGGATTTTGGATGGCGACGACTTCGATTTGTTCTCTGGTGAAGGCGACGATTTCGAGGCGTAAAGCGTCGCAGTCACGGCTCCAGGTTTTTTTGGAGCGGAGGAGTTTGACACAGGATTCGAGGCCGAGGAGTTCGAAGTAGCTTCCTGGTTCTCGGCAGAGGTCTTGGAGGCGTCGTCCGAGGAGTTCGAAGAAAGCTAATTCGTAGCCGGTGCTGGCTTCTCGAGCGAGGTCGAGAAGGGAGACTTGCACTCGTGGTGGGGCTGGGGTGAAGTGTTGGCCGATTTCGGCATAGCCGATGACTTGGAGGATGGACTGGACCGTGGCGGTGAGCGTTTCGATGGGGAGGACATTGGTGGTGGCCTGGTCTTCGAGGAATTGGGTGACCGCCTGGGCGACATCGTGGGCGAGCCACCATTGGGAGTACCCGGCGAGGGCGGCGGCTTGGGTGAGTGAGCGGATGAGCCAGTCGCGTTCGAAGGCGATGGCTTGGCCGCTGGCGAGTTCGATGATGGGGAGGTTATTTTTTAGGCAAATCATGAGAAATTAGGGGAAGAGCTCGGGTTGGAGGGTGCTTTTTTTGGGGCGTCGGCCGAGGGATTGGATTTCCTCTAAAAACTCCCCGATGTCTTGAAAGTGGCGATAAACGGAGGCGTAGCGGACATAGGCCACTTCATCGAGGTGGCGAAGTTTTTCCATGACCTTGGAGCCGATGGCACCTGAGGGAATTTCTCGTTGAAATTCGCTTTCGAGTTCGCGCATCATTTCGTCGACCGTTGATTCCATTGTTTCTATGGTAATTGGGCGTTTTTCGCAGGCTTTGATGATCCCACCGAGGAGTTTGTGTCGGGAAAGGGCTTCACTGCGGCCGTCGCGTTTGCTGACGCGAAGATCGGCACGTTCGATTTCCTCGTAAGTGGTGAAACGGTTGGTGCAATCGACGCATTCGCGGCGTCGGCGGATGGCGCGACCATCTTTGGAGAGGCGGGAATCGATTACCTTGTCCTCAAGGCTTCCGCATTTGGAGCAGTGCATCTTGTGTTAAGGGTAGAGTTTTGAAGGGGTTTACCACTATATTTAGTGGTGTCAACCTTGAAATCTTGATTATCTTTGAAATGGACGTGGGCGAGGGGGTGGAGTGTGGGGGAGTGGAGGAAAAAGTTTGCGTTAGGGGGGAGGTTATGGGATGAAAGGCAGTGTATGCGATATCGGATTGATCTCCATTGTCACTCGTGGTTTTCGGCGGATGGGGTGAGTCGTCCTGAGGCGATGATTCGGGGAGCGAGGGCGAAGGGGTTGAATGGATTTGCTTTGACGGATCATGATACGAGTGATGGGTGTCGCTATTTGGTTGATCAGGGGTTGATGAGAATGGATGGGAAGCCTGTGGATAATTTTTTGATTATTCCTGGGGTGGAGGTGAGTACGGCGGAGGGGCATTTGCTTTGTTTGGGGGTGATTTTGCCGAAGTTGAAGGGGTGTCCTGCGTTGGAGGTGGTGGAGATGGTGCATGGATTGGGGGGGGTGGTGATTCCTGCGCATCCTTACGATCGGTTTCGTGCGGGGATTCGGGAGTCGGTTTTGGAGACATTGGCGGTTGATGGGGTGGAGGTGTTTAATGCGGCCACGACATTGAAGCGATTCAACGAGGCGGCCTATGTCTATGCGGAGCGGCGGAAGTTGCCGATGACGGCGGGGAGTGATGCGCACCATGCAGGGGCGGTGGGGACAGCTTGCACGATTTTTTCGACCGAGGATTTTTCGGTGGGGGGAATTCTTGGGCAGCTTGCTTTTGGGACGGAAATGGAGCGGACGTATCTTTCTCGGCGCGAGGCTTTTCGCAAGACCATGAACAACTGGTTTCGGCTTCGGCGGAGGCGGAGTTATCCTGAGAAAGCCTAAGCCCAGCGTTGGATGGGCTGGATGGGTTGGCGATTTATTCGAGTTCGAGTTCGGGGAGGAGTTCGGGTGGTGGTGGGGTGACTGAGGTGCTTTCGCGGGGCCCGACGACGATGATGGGGCAGCCGTCGAGGTCGCTCTTTTTTCCGCGGATGCGAGCGGCGACGCTGTGGGCTCGGCCAGTTTGGACATCGGGTTTGAAATGATAGGTTAAGCCGTGGTTTCCGTTGCCGAGTCCGCGTTCGCGGAGATCTTCGCGAAACTCGTTGGGAATCACTTCATCGACCCATTCGCCATCCACGTAGATGTCGACGAGTGGGGTGGCGTTGGGCTGAGTTCGATCCCAGACTACGCCCGTGAGGGTATCGGCGTCGCAGCTTTCGACGAGATTTTCGCGAAGTGGAGGGACTCGAGGGGTGAGGTATCCGTTAAAGATCATGATCCCAAAGGCGAAAGAGTGGAAAGTGAGGATGATACTGGTGACTTGAGCGGGGCGGGTGGCTTTCCAGAGTTGGGCTTGTTTATGCCAACGGGAAAAGAGGTCGAAGGCACAGAGGAGGGAGGCGTGGTAGATGCCATAGACGAGGTAGCGGAGTTCGAAGCCGTGCCAGAGACCCATGAGGATAAAGGTGAGAAAGAGGCCGAGGTAATTGGCGGTGTGTTTTCCTGTGAACCAGCGTCCGCGGGTGGCGGCGAGGAGGAAGCGCATGTGGACATGATCGCGAAACCAGAAGGAGAGGCTGATATGCCAACGGGTCCAAAACTCGCGAATATTTTGGGAGAGAAAAGGGGTGCGAAAGTTTTCTGGGGTATGGATGCCAAAGAGGCGACTGATGGCGATGGCAAAGGCGGAGTAGCCAGCGAAATCGAAGAAGAGATAAAAAGTTTCCGCATACATGAGGCCGATCCAAGCGGGGATACCGGGGATTTTGGCAATCGGGGTGATCCAGTGGGTGTGAATGAGGGCAGCGATGATAAATTTGTAGAGAAATCCGCGAAAGATTCGGCTGATAGAGAAGTCGAGATCGGCGAGGAACTCCTCTGGGGAGCGGATTTTTGCCCAATCTTGGATGAATCGTCGATAGCGGTCGATCGGGCCTGAGGAGACGGTGGGGAAGAAGAGGAGAAAGGCGAAGTATTGGGGGAGGGGGAGTGTTTTGATGACGCCGTCGTGGATACTGAAGAGGACATCGAGGGCGCGAAAAGTGAGATAAGAGATCCCGAGGAAGCCGAAAGCAGAGTCTGGGGAGAAGTCGGGGAGGAGTTTGGCGACGAGAAGAGGAAGGAGGGAGAGGGTGACGGCGAGGGGGAAAGGGATGAGGGATTTCCAGCGGAGGAGGGCGGAGGCGAGGAGGGATTGGAAGAGGGCGTAGCCGAGGACGATCCAAATTTCTCGGACTTCCCAGTTGGGGCGAACGGCGAGGTGGGAGCTAAATTCGAGGGTGAGAACTCCTGCGGTGACGAGTAAAAGCCAGTGGCGGCACCAGCGTTGGAATCGAGGAACGAGGCCGAAGAGGATCGTGGGAATGACCGCGTAGAGGAGGAGGCCGAACCAGGTGAAGGAACCGAAAGGAGTCATCGCTAGGCCACTAGAGTCGGAAGGGAATTTGGGTGGAGCGGGGGTGGTGGGAGATCATGGGAGGAGTTCGGCGAGTTTTCGGCGGTCGGTCTTGCCGTTGGAGGTGATGGGGAAAGAGGGGAGGTAGAGAAACTTCCTTGGGACCATGTAGGTTGGGATGCGCTGACTGAGGCGTTTTTTGATTTCGGCGGTGCGGATGAAGTCGGTGGAGAGACTTTGGTCGGTGAGAATGACCACGGCGACGAGCGACTCGATTTGGCCATCTTTTTCGAGGGGGAGAACTACGGCATCGGCAATTTCGGGGAGGGAGCGAAGATTGGCTTCGAGGTCCCCGAGTTCGATCCGATAGCCGTGGAGTTTGACTTGATTATCTTGGCGACCTTCGAAGAAGAGATGGCCTTGGCGAGTTCGACCCCAGTCACCGGTGTGGTAGGCTGGGGCGCCTTCGAAGGGGCGAAAGGCTTGGGCGTTGAGGTCTGGGCGACCGAGGTAGCCTGGGCTGACATTGGGGCCGACGATGACGATTTCGCCGCGTTCGCCCTCGGGAACGATGTGGTCGAGGGGATTGAGGATAAGGACCCTGGTACCTGGCATGGGGCGACCGATGGAGAGTGGGGAGCCTTGGTTGAGAATTGAGGGGGTGATTTGGATGGAGGTCGTGGCGACGGTGGCTTCGGTGGGGCCGTAGGTATTCCAGACCTCGGCTTTGGGAAAGCGGTGGAGGAGTTGGCTAGCGACTTCTGTGCTGAGGGTTTCGCCGCAGAAGAGGAAGCGTTGGAGGTTGGGGAGGAGGGGTTCGGCGAAAGTGCGTTCGGCGAGGCAGATTTGGGCGAAGGAGGGGGTGGAGACCCAAGTGGTGATTTTTGAGGAGGCGAACTTGGCGTAGAGAGATTTGAAATTCCCGATATCTGATTGGGTGATACTGAAGAGCGTTCCGCCGGTGGCGAGGCTGGCGTAGAGATCCATCACCGAGAGATCGAAGGAGAAGGGAGCTTGGTTGAGAAAGGTTTCGGATGAGGAAGGAAACTGGTGTTCGGTGAGGATCCAATCTACGAAGCACTCGAGGTTTGCGAGGGTGATGACCACCCCTTTTGGTTCACCGCTGCTTCCGGAAGTGAAGAGGATGTAGAAGGGATCTTGGCCGGAGACGGGTTTGGGCAAGGGAGCGTGGGAATTTGGGTGGGGTTGGGACCAGAGATCGATCTCTGTTGGGGTGAGGGTGATGGAGGTTCCGGCGGCTTGGGTGATCCGGGTGACGCGCGCGGGGGGGATGGAACGATCGATGGGCACATAAGGGCGCCCGCTTTTGACTACCCCGAGGAAGGCGACGAGCATCTCGGGTTCTTTGTGGCCGTGAATGGCGATTGGCGAACGGTTATCGCCGAGTTCCGCTTCGAGGCGGGAGGCGAGTGCGTTGGAGCGGGTGAGGAGTTCGCCGTAGGTGAGGGTGCGGTCGTCGCTTCGGTGGGCGAGATGCTCTGGGTGAAGTCGTCCCCATTGGTCGATTTGGTTGAGCAAAGGCATTGGTTAAAAGCCTTGGTAGATGAAGGGGGGCGTGGAGAAATCGCCACGGCCATAGAGGGCGATCAGTCCCGCGATGATTGCGAGATAGTAGAGGGAAAGGAGCGCGCTCTTCGTTCGTGGGTGGGCCTCTAGCCAAGCTTGGATCGGTATCATAGTGCCGAGCGGCGGAGGAGGTCGGCGACAAATTGGGCTGGGGTGGACCAGAGATCGCGTTCAAAGTCTGCGGGGGAGATTTCGACTCCGACGCGCGATTCCACCGCGACGATCAGCTGGACGAGCTTCATGGAGTCGAGGATTTGGAGGTCGTAGAGAGCGAGATCTGGTTGGGAGCGGACCTCTTCGACTTCGGTGATCTCGGCGAGTAAATCGAGGGCGTTTTTGGTGACATCTGAGGCGGTCATGGTTTGGGAGAGGATGGGAGTTGATCGTGGAAAAAACTATCGAGCGTCTGGTTATAGTAGACCCAACCTGCCACGCCAAGGTGATCGTCTTCGTCGACAAAGAATGACGGGTCGTCCTCATTTTTTTTGTAGTAGACGAGTGGCACTTGGTAGGAGTTGGCGAGGGATTGGAGGCGGGCGATGTAGGTATCGCGGGCCTTGAGGGAGACGCCGCTGGTTTCTAAGTCCTGTCCGTGGATGGGCATGCTGATGAGGAGTGGGTTGGCTTTTAGCTCACGGAGAGTGCGGAGGAGGAGTTCGCAGTCGGTCCATTCATCGGCGTGGGCGAGGGTTTGGAGGAAGGCCCGATCTTGAGAGCCTTGGGCACCTTTGACAATCGTGGAGGCGGGGGCTTTTTTGGGGGAGATGCGGAAGGACTTTGCGAGGGCTTCGGAGCGTTTAAAGATTTCGTTCCACTTCAGAGTGCGGAATTTTCGTTTGGGGGGGGATTCTTCGGTGAGGTTGGAGCGGAGAATATGGGCAACGGATTCGAAGTGATCTTGGGTGAGAGCGATGGAGTTTTGGAGCTTTCCGAGGGGGGTGATGGCGAGGAAGCCAAGGCGGTTGGGGATGGTGTTTCGGGCTAAACGGGCGATGGCAAAGCGAAGAATCCAATTATCGTCGAGTGTTTTGGGGTATTCGAGCATCCGCCTGGCGATATCGCGCTTGAGTTCGGGGCTGAGGGTGGAGGAGAAGACGATTTGGGAGGCCTGCAAGTCGGAGAAACTTCCTCCGTAATAGCCTGCGTCGACATCGTCGACGAAATAGGAGCTTGGCGAGATGGAGATGGCGACTTTTCGGCCGGCGATTTGGGGGCCGAGTGCCCCGAGTTTTTGGAGGATGCCGAGTGCGGTGGTGCCCGCTTTTCCGACGGAAAAAACCCGGAAGCCTGTGGGGTAGTCGTAGAAAAAGGAACTGGCTTTATTGGGCACATTAATGACCAGCTCGGAACTTCCGTAGAGGAGAAGCAAGTCGTCCGCCGAGAAGGCGGCTTTTTGGAGCGCCACGCCTTGGAGTTTCTGTTCGGATAAGTCGGCTGCTAAAGCATGGACATAGCGAAATTCCAACCCGTGAGCCCAAGTGATTCCTACCGCCAGCCCAATACCGCAGACGATCAGGGCGATCAGCGCGGCGGCGAGATGAGGATAGCGAGTGAAAATTCCTGAGTGCAAGGGTTGGGGAGTTTGCCGACATGGGAAAAAGATGCAAGCCGAAGCGATTCGCCGAATTGGGGATCGCGTCGCCTATTTCCGCGAGCTTTTAGGGAGAGGGAAGCGATCTAGAGGCGGGAGATGAGGAGTTCGCGTTGAAAAATTAGCTCTTTGGGCAAGCGATCGTGGAGGGTCAGAAATAATTCGGTCTGGGAGATCAGTTCGCGTTGCCATTCGCCCGCGTCGATTTTCATGGTCTGCGCAAATTTTTCCCGGGAGTAGTCGAGGCCCGTCCAGTCAAATTCGCTGAAGCGGGGCATCCAGCCGATCTGCGTCTCTTGGGCACGAGCATGGCCATTTGCCCGATCGGTGATCCATTTCAGGACTCGAAAATTTTCCCCGAAGCCTGGCCAGAGAAATTGCTCGTCGCTTCCTTTGCGAAACCAATTGACATGAAAGATGCGTGGCGGGTCGCTGAGTTCGCGGCGAATCCCCATCCAATGGTTGAAGTAATCGCCCATGTTGTAGCCACAAAAGGGGAGCATGGCCATGGGATCGCGGCGCACGAGTCCCACGGTTCCCGCGGCGGCGGCGGTCATTTCGCTGCCCATGGTTGCCCCGAGGTAGACGCCATGAATCCAGTTAAAGCTTTGGAAGACAAGGGGCATGGTGGTGGCGCGACGGCCTCCGAAAATGATCGCGCTGATTGGAACGCCCTTGGGGTCGTGGGCTTCGGGAGCGAGCGCGGGATTATTTTGCATGGGCGAAGTGAACCGGGAGTTTGGGTGAGCGGCTTTTTCTCCTGACTCCGGCGTCCAAGGTCGTCCCTGCCAGTCGAGCGTTCCTTCGGGAGCTGGTTCGTCCATTCCCTCCCACCAAACCCCGCCGTCTGGGGTGAGGGCGACATTCGTATAAATCGTGTCATGAGCGATTGTCGCCATGGCGTTGGGGTTCGACTGATAGTTCGTGCCTGGGGCGACCCCAAAGTATCCTGCTTCGGGGTTGATGGCGTAGAGTTTGCCATCGGATCCGGGCTTCATCCAGGCGATGTCGTCGCCGATGGTGGTGATCTTCCAGTCGGCGAAGGCGGCGGGTGGGATGAGCATGGCGAAGTTGGTTTTCCCGCAAGCGCTGGGAAAAGCGGCAGCCACGTAAGTCTTTTCGCCAGAGGGAGATTCGACGCAGAGGATCAGCATGTGTTCGGCCATCCACCCTTGCTCACGGCCGAGATAGCTCCCAATCCGCAGGGCCAAGCATTTTTTCCCCAATAAAACATTTCCTCCGTAACCAGATCCCACAGAGATGATGGCATTTTCTTGAGGGAAGTGAGCGATGATCCGGCGATCGGGGTGGCAATCGAGCAGGCTGTGAATGCCTCGGTTAAAGTCGTCGCTGGTCCCGAGTTGATCGAGGGCGACTTGGCCCATGCGCGACATGATCCGCATATTGAGGACCACGTAAAGGGAGTCGGTGATTTCGACGCCGACCTTGGTGAGAGGGGAACCGGGCGGGCCCATCAAGTAGGGGACCACATACATCGTTCGGCCCTTCATTGCTCCTTGGAGCATGCCGCGGAGGCGTTCGTGCATTTCCCGAGGAGGTGCCCAATGATTGGTGGGTCCGGCCTGATCTTTGGCGGGGGTGCAAATGTAGGTGCACTGCTCGACGCGGGCGACATCGTTGGGGTTTGATCGGTGATAATAACAACCGGGGAGTTTTTCCTGATTGAGGGCGATGAGGACGCCTTGGTTGACGGCGTCATTGAGGAGGAATGATTTTTCCGCCTCGGAGCCATCGACCCAGAAAATCTGATCTGGCTGGGTGAGCGTGCTGACTTCCTTGACCCAGGAAAGGAGGTGGTGATTTTTTGGCGAGACGCTTCCCAATTTTGGTTCATCCATCAAATAAACCTTTAGAAGGGCGAGAGAAAAGGCAAGCGGTAGAAGTGGCGTTGGGTTTAATGGAGATTTGCCGATGGCCAGAAACTAGACTATTAATCGGTCTGATGTTTTTTGAAAACCGTTTCCGCGATCAACAACCGCTCATGCGGATTGGCAATTTCCCGATTGGCGTGACCACGCTTCTGGTGGGTTGGCTGGTCTGTGGGGTGATTGTCTCCGCTCTTTTGGGGCCGTTTCAATCGAATGCGTTCTTGGCTTTTTCTCCTGAAGCGGTTTGGAGGCGAGGTCAAATCTGGCGGATCGTTAGCTACCTGGCCGTTGGGCAGGTGGGGTTCTTTACGATTTTTAATTTGATCTTCGTTTACAGCTTTGGCCGGGACTGCGAGCAAGAACTCAGTCGAGCGCGTTACCTTATTTTTCTCGCCATTCTGATTGGGGCGCCCGTGGTGGTGGTTTCGGTCCTGTGGTTATTGGGAGTGAATGGGGAACTGGTGGGAGCGATGCCACTTTCCGTGGGTCTGGTGATTGCCTTTGCGACCATTTACCCGAATGTCGAGTGGTGGGGAGGAATTCCGATGAAATTTGTGGCGATGGGAAGTCTATTTCTGGCGGTGGTTGGCGCACTGAGTTCGGGTGATCAGATAGGGCTTTTGAGCACCTTGATTACCTGCGCAGCCTCTTACGGATATTTGCAAGGGCTTCGATCGCAATCTTTTAAAGGGTGGAAGTGGCCTGATTTTCTTCGGCCCCGCCCGAAGTTCCGGATTCTTCCTTCCCCTCCGCGCAGTCCGCAGTCGTCGAGTGAGGTCGACGATTTGCTCGATAAAATCGCTCGGTCTGGATTTGACAGCCTGACGGCCAAGGAGCGGGCTTCGCTGGAGGCGGCTCGGTTGGATTTGATTCAGCGAGATCGTCGCTAATTCCCGCTGGCGCTTTCCGTGGGTTCTTTGGAAAAAGAATGCCCCACCGAGAGAACTCGGTGGGGCAAAATTTCAGAAATTTCTGGAAAGCGGAAGACCGCCTTGGGGTTTACTTGACGATGTGACCGGAGACCCACTTGGTCATTTCAAACATCGAGACCTGTGCCTTGCCACTGAAAATGACCTTGAGGTTGTCATCGGCGTTGATCATCCGCTTGTTGGTGGCGTCCTGCAGACCATGTTTCTTGATATAGTCCCAGAGTTTCTTGGTTAATTCGCCCCGAGGAATCGGAGTGGAACCGACGATTTTGGCCAAAGCCTCATCGGGTTGCACAGGTTTCATGAGGGCGGCGTTTGGTTTCTTGGTAGGTGTGGTTGGAGTTGACATAGTTGGGAATTAGCTGAGGCCCCCACCCTTACTCAAGAAAAATCCCCACGGGGAGTTTTTGGCATTTAAACCGATGAGCGTTTCGGTCGTCGCCGTGGGAGTTCTTTTGGGAAACATCGTCGAGCACCAAGCTTTGGTGGCGGGGGGAATTCTCGGTGGTCTTGAGGATGAGACGGGCGAGTGATGAGAAAATTTCGAGATCTCTCTGAAAAAAAGATTGCCGAATCTTTCAAGGTGAGGCATTTAATTGGGAGCTTTCGTTTAAATCCTGAGTAGCTCAGCGGTAGAGCAATCGGCTGTTAACCGATCGGTCGTAGGTTCGATCCCTACCTCAGGAGCTTTGTTTTTTGCCCCCCACTTCACTTGCCACTTTGGATCACAGCTTGGGCAGAAAGTTGGTTGATTATTTCCATGGGAAATGGGTGACGCGTCATCATGGATAAAGAAGGATTTTGGCACTCGAGGCGCGGGGTGCCGCCCCTCGGTCGAGGGCGGTGGCGCGGGTCGGCCAGTGAAACTCCAGAGGCAAATCTCCAGGCCATCAATCGGTTGAGATTGGGGGATTTCTCTTGCCCGAATGTGGAGGCGATTGCGGACGGTAATTGCGAAGCGCGTGGTGTTACTACCTGAGCGGTGGTCACTTACGGGGCGGGGCATCGGCTGGGTTGGCAGGTTCGGTGGATCGGTTTGAGGCTCTCGACATTTATCGGTTGCTCTTCTAGATTCTTCTGCAAATGACGATCGCCCGATGGTGTCCACCGCCGAATCGGCGTAGATTATGGATGTCCCTCTTTGGGGGCGTCTTCTTGGTTTTTTGGCGTAAGTGGTTGCTGGTGATGGTCTTTCTGGCCAGTGGCGGGTTGATCGCGGTGGCGGGACCTGGTGGCGTCGGGATTGCGTTGGATGCGGATGGGCGGGCGTTTACGATTACCGCCCCGGGCTTGAGCGAATTTCACGGGGGATTTTCGGCGACGGTTGAGGTGGATGGCCAGCGTCGGGTCTTGTCGTCGGCGTCGGGCATGGTGGTGGGCGAGCGGGAAAGCGCGACGGAGGCGACGCCGTATGGGGAGGCTGAGGTCGCGATGGTGGTCAGGCGTTTTGAAAAGGAGGGGCTGGATTTACTTTTCCGGCTTGGGCAGGTGCCTGGGGTCTCTGGGGTGATCTTGCAGGCGGGGTTGAGGAATCGGGGAACTGCTGGGGTGAAGCTCATCGGATTGGCGGCGTTGACGATGGACGAGATTGGTGGGCTGAGGCCGAGAGGACAGCCAGAGAATTGGTTGGTCACGGGTTGGGATGCGCCGGGGTTAAAAATCACCGCCTTAAATGAAATCAAGACGCCCCTCGAGGTGTGGGAGGGTGGAGGGTTTTATCGTGGGGATGGGAGTGGTTTTTTCTTTGGGCCAGTGGGCGCGCCCACCGCCTATGTGGTGGGGCGTTTCACGGCTTTGGAGAAAGATCGGCTGACTTTTAGTTTGAGTGCGGAGATGAGTGGGGTGCGGGTGGATGCGGGGGAGACGCGCTGGGGTCAGCAGGTGGTGTTGCTGATGGAAAAGCCCGTGCATGCCATGGGGCGATGGGCGGAGTGGGTGGCGAAAACCCATGAGGCGCGGACTATGAAGGGAGCGTTGTCTGGTTGGAACAGTTGGAATTTTCGCACGCAAAAGACGACGGACAGCGAATTGATCAAGGTTTTGGATGCGACCGAGCGCTCTGGGGAGCGGCTCCGGCCCGAGGTCATTCAGGTGGACGATGCGGTGGAGCCGGCTCGGGTGGTCTTGGAGGCGCCGTGGAGGTCGTTTGTGGCGAATCGGGTGGGCAAAATCGGGGCTCGTTTTGGTCTGAGACTTAATTTTGACCGCCCTTCGCTGGCTGAGGATACCACTGGGCTGGTGGCAATTACCGCCACGATTCGTCGATCAGTGGCCAGCGGTTTTTCCTATTTAAAAGTCTTCTGTCCGCGTGTCAGCGAGCGGGTTCCTGATGAGAAGCGCACCGCCTTTGAAGTCTACCGGTCGGACTGGGCGGCCATCCGTGAGGCGGCGGGCGAAGGCAGTTACCTGCTCTATGCCGGCGGTGGAGGTTTGCCAGATCGCGCCACCGTGGGCAGTGTGGATGCCAGTCGGGTGGCGGCGGCGGCCTCGCGAACTGGGTTACGCAAAGTGATTGCGGATGTCCTTCCGTCGCTCGCCCTTCAGGGCCGATGGTTTGCGGTGGATCCCGATGTGTATTATGTGGCGGGAGAAATCGAAAACGTCTGTAGCGTGGAAGGTGGCGAGCCCGTGATGCAGACTTGGTTGAGCATGGTGGGGCTGTCTTGCGGGTCGGCGATCACTTCCGAACCTTTTTACTGGCGGGCGTTTGATCCTTACCTGCGCAATCTGGAAGTGCTCAGTCCGCCCGCTCGAGAGCGTACGGACGTGCTCCATCTTTTTACCATGCCAGCGTGGACGGCGCTGGTTGGCCATGTGCATCGCCAGTGGAGCGACTCCACCGTTGCCTTGCTCTTCAATGCGGTTTCGAGCACGGAGTTCGCCCTGCCGACTCATTTTGATTTTGGGCAAGCGGGGCTGGATCCCCGTCGGCGTTATGCGGTTTGGTCATTCTGGGACAACCGATTTCTGGGGATCGCCAAAGGCAAGTGGACCACCCCAGTGCTCCCGAACGGACATTCGCAACAGCTCGTCTTCACCGATCTGGATCGCACGCCCGATGTACCCGTGTTGATTGGGTCGAATTTGCATATTTATTGTGGGGCAGCGGAAATCCGTCAGGTGGCCAGTTTACGGGATAGCTTAGAGATTGATCTCACCGATGCGGGGGCAAGGGCGGGCGACCTCTTTTTTTATAGTCGTTGGCCGCTGACTTTTACATCGTCGACGGGTTGCGGGGTGAGCGCGGTGGTCAAGGTGGGAGAAAATGTTTGGCGGGTGAGTATCACTGATCGCCGCCGGGGCGTGGCTCAGCGGTTGGAGTTGGCCATCGTACTGCCCATCATGCGGCGTGGATGGTTCTGGTTGCTGGTCTTGGCAGGGTTGGCGGGAGTGGCCTTGGCGGCTCGCCAATATATCTTGGGGCTGCGGTTAGATCGCGCCCACGCCCTTGAGCGCGAACGATCGCGGATCGCCCGCGATTTGCACGACTACCTGGGCTCGGGACTGACGGAGATCGCTTTGCTCAGCGAAGTGGTTCGGCGGGAGCAGGGTGAGGGCGCGTTGATTGGCGGGCACGCTCGGCGGATTTTTCAGTCGGCCAGCGAGTTGACCCGGGCTTTGGATGAAATCGTCTGGGCGGTCAACCCAGCCAACGACACCTTGGAGAAGTTGATTCAGTTTATCGCCGAGTTTGCGGGGGCGATGTTGGCGCCAGCGGAAATCCGTTGTCGCCTTGATCTCCCGGATCAGGTGCCTGAGCTGACCGTGACTTCGATCGTCCGGCATCAGCTGTGCATGGCTTTGAAAGAGTGCCTTCATAATGGGATCAAACATTCGCACGCCAGCGCGATGGAAATTGGCATGACCCTTGAAGGGCGAACCATCCGTTTGACAATTGCGGATAATGGCAGAGGGTTTGATCTCAACGGGTTGAAGAACCGCGTCGCCACCCATGATGGGCTGGACAACCTCCGTCGTCGGATGGCCGACATCGGTGGGACCTGTGAGATTCAGTCGCGACTGGGGAATGGGACGCGGGTTGACTTGGGTGTTATTATTTAAATTTATGACTTCTATTGTTCAGCCATTGACCATTGCCTTGGTTGAAGATGATCAGCGGATTCGCCACGCCATGAAACTGATTTTAGATGGCACGAGCGACTGTGCCTGCATTGGGCAATACCCGACGGGAGAGGTCGCGCTTCAGGCGATTCCCGAACAGCTTCCGCAAGTGGTCATTATGGATATTAGCCTTCCGGGGATGAATGGGGTGGAGTGCGTTCGTCAACTGGTGGGGAAAGGCGTGAAAGCGCATTTCCTGATGCTTACTGTTCACAACGACACCGATATGATTTTTTCTGCTCTGGCCGCTGGAGCCGCTGGGTATTTGCTGAAACCGGTTCCCACCGAGCAGTTGCTGGCGGCGGTGCGCGATGTTTATGGTGGAGGCGCGCCGATGACCAGTTCGATCGCGAGGAAAGTAGTCCAGACCTTTCATCGCAAACCCGCCTCCACCGCCGAGGCCCTATCCGCTCGGGAAACCCAGGTGCTGGATTTGCTGGCCCAAGGGCATCTCTATAAGGAGATTGCGGAAAAAATGCAGCTCAGTTACAGCACGGTCCACACTTACATCGAGCGGATTTATAAGAAGCTCCAAGTAAACAGCCGTAGTCAGGCGGTCTCTGTCCACCGGGAGCGCCAGTAGGTTGGGGTGGGGAAAATCCGCAATCCGTGCTCGGCGGGTTTTTGTGGAATTGAAATGGCCGAGGGGGGATTGGGGGGATGGCGGTTCTGGAATGAGTGGTCGTGTCGGCAAAGTTGCTGACGTGACAAATCCTTGAAGCGGGGGTTTGATCGTTGCCCTTATGAAACAACCACACAACCAAGCTCATTCTTCGCTATCTGCCGATCATCATCCCATCTTGGGGTCATCTGCCAAATCTTTCCGGTCGATGTTCGCCTTGACCTCCGCCGCCTGTTTGGCTTTGGGGATTGTGCTCCTGACCAGTCCTTTGGCTCGCGCTCAGGCGTCAGCGGGGAATCCCTATAAGGCAGTGGCTGGGCCCCAAGCGGATGCGGAAATGGCCTTGGTTCAGGCGAAGAAACTGACCGAAAATAAAATGTATAGCGTGAAAATCCCTGCCGCTTATCAGGCGATCATCACCACCTTAACGGAAGTGCGAAACGCGGAAAAGGCCAAGCCAGAACTTGATCAGAACAAAGCCCGAATCGAAGACACCCTCACCGAGGAGCTGTCGATCACGGCCAACTGGCAAGTGGTGCAGCTTCGCATCCCCGTGCTCGAAGCCAGTTGCCTAACCTTTCGCGAGCAGATCACCAGTCAGTTGGCCATTTTTACGGGGATTAACGGCTTGCTGGACCTTTTCAAGAAAAGTGAAGTGGATGTGGAGACCTTGATCCCGCTTTACAATCAGGTGATAGAAAACATCAATAAAATCAAGGCGCCTTATCAGAAGCTCGATGCTGAACTGAAGAATTACCTGACGAGATTGGAAGATGATCTCGCTGCGGCGAAGACCAAGTTTGCGAAGAAGTAGCCGGGCGGTTAGTCGCTTTATAAAAATTATTGTCTGTGTCGGCAGTTTTGCCGACATGACAATGATTTTTTATCAGCGAACTTGAATCTCTGCCTAGAACCTCTAGGTCACCTCATCAACAACAGTACGGTAAAAAGAAACCCGGAAAATCAAAACTATTATGCTAAACCCCATTATCCCGCGGAAAAGCTCCCGCATCCTCAACACGTCCATCGCCGCCGCCTTAGTGGCGACCACCCTTTTGAGTGTCTCCGCCTCTGCGGCCACGGGGACTTGGAATGGCCCCAGTTTGACTGGCACATGGGACACGTCCGACACCAACTGGCTAGGTTTAGTAGCGGGGACTCCCTGGGCCGCCGCGGGCAACAGCGCCTTGATCAACACCGATAGCAATGTGATCACGACGAGCGGGAACATCTTCGCTGGCACGACCTCTCTATTTGGTTCCAGCAACAGCCTCACTGTCGCGACCGTCGCCGTCGATACTTCACTCAACGAGTCGGGAACTGGCAGCGGCATTTTTATTGCGGGCGCCGGCCACACCTCTGGAACTGGGAACACCATGACCATCAATGGACCCGTTCTGTTGAGTGGAAATGACACCAGAGTCTACGTGGGAGACGACGGTTCAGGCGGCGGGAATCCCGGGAATGCCTCTTCCTACAACACGCTGATCATCAACACTGGCGGCAACCTCACGCACAACGGAGGGAATGGCAATAATAACGAAGGGTCGGGCATGGCGAGCGGTGCCAATTACAACGCCATCCAAATCAGCGGCGGGATCTTTGATCGGAAGACTAGCCAGCGCTTGTACATCGGACGGAGCGGCTCGAACAACTCCCTGTCGATCACCAACGGCGGAACCCTCACCGGAAGCGCATCTATGTCCTCTTCTTGGGGTGGAGCTGGCAACAGGGTCTTGCAAATCGGCGATAGTGCGACTGGCGCGGTTGGCGACGGTTGCGCTAACTCGGTGACCATTGATGGCTTGGGTTCGATAGCGAAGGTGGCGCAAACTTTGATCATCGGCGGTGGCACGGGTGCCACGGGCGCGAGCGCCGCGTCGGGCAACTACCTGAAGATCCAGAATCAAGGCAAGTTACAAGCGGCGATGTCCAATACGAACCAACACGTCATCGGGAATGCCGCTGGATCGAACAACAATTATCTCCAGGTCACTGGGGTGGGTTCGGAGTTGGACATCAGTAACGCAGGCAATGCGACACGCCTCTTCGTTGTGGGCAACAACGCGACCGCGGACAACAACCATTTGGACGTTTACAGCGGCGCATTTGCCGATATCCGGGCCGGAGTGGTCATCGGTGCCAGCAGCGCCACGAACTCGGCGTTCAATCTCGGTGACGGCACGGGGACCAGCACCGCGAATGTGGGATACACGGGCGCAACCGCGATTGCGCTGGCTAATTCGACTGCCCGCTTAAATATCAACGGCGGTAAGTTGGTGGCGAGGGCTTCGGGAAACTTGATTGTCGGTGGCGGATCGGTCGTGCTGAACGGCGCGGGCGAAATCGATAGCGACGCTGGTGGCAACACGGTCGGATCGGTGATTACCGGAGCCGGCAGTCTGACCAAGGGTGGCAGTGGCACCTTGACCCTCAGTGCTTTGAACACCTATCTGGGCGATACGAGCATCCTTACAGGGACGCTCAGCATCGCCAACGCCTACCTCAGTGATTTGGCGGATGTCTACCTTGTCAGTGGGAGTTATCTGGACCTGAACACGGCCGCTACCACCGACACCATTGATCAGTTCTTCATCGATGGAGTGCCGCAAGAGGCTGGCGTGTGGGGCGCCCTTCTCAGTGGTGCGGCTCATGAGACGTCTCTGATTACCAACAATGGTTTCCTCCTTGTGACCACGGGAGCGGTGCCTGAGCCCGCCTCCCTTGGCTTGCTCGCCCTCGGAACCGTCGGTCTGGTGGCGCGACGCCGTCGGACCCTTTAAGCGGCGGCTTTCGTAGCGAAAGCCTCCACCTGCTTTTCATGCCCCGCTGTCGCAAGGCAGCGGGGCATGATTTTTCCCTCCCTGCGGTTTGGGGGCGGAGCAGTCGGGAGCGGCCGGAATTTTCGTGCCAAATTACCCTCACCCGTTTTAATCTCTCTCTGCAAGTGCTGTCGCAACCGAACAAGCCTATGTCTGATCAACCCAAGCAAACCATCGAGTTTCTTTATCACACCCCCGATGAGTTTCCCGCTCCTTTACCAGCGGCCCGGGGCATTCCCGAGTGGATGAAAGAGATGTCGCCCCAGGCACCGGCGGAACTGACTCGGTTCAGGGAAACCAGCACGGTCAAGCGGTGCATGCCCTTTCTGGATGCCATGACCTGCGGATACGTGATTCCAGTTTGCGCGGATATCCAATTCTTCCTGCGCGATGAGCATCATCTGGAAATTGAGACGACCGAACCGATGATTGGAACGCAGAATCCCGCCCAAATCTTGGAGTCGCCGATGGCCGACTCGCCGGTGTTTAAGTTCAATAACGTCTGGTTGATCAAAACCCCGCCGGGATATTCGACCCTCTTTCTGCCTCTGCTCAATCAGTTTACCCTCCCCTTCCAGATTCTCGCGGGGCTGGTGGATACGGATACCTACTACCAGCAGGTGAATTTTCCCTCGATCTGCCGGATGAAGCCGGGGGAACGGTTTCATTTGAAAAAGGGCACCCCGATCGCCCAAGCCATTCCGATGAAGCGCGAGGTCTGGAAAACGGAAATCGGCACCATCGACCGGGTACGCTTTGACGAAGCGGGAGAGGAACTCAGGGGGAACTCCCATTGTTACCGAGAGAATTACTGGAGCCGGAAGGGCTATCGCTAGTCCAGTCCGCTTTCCTCGTGCCACCGCGGATGACCCCACGATGAAGTCCAAGTCCAGACCCAACGACCTTTGTCCGTGTGGGAGCGGGGCAAAATTCAAGTTCTGCTGTGGGCCGAAAGGGCAGGAGATCTCTCTGGAGCAGTTATTTCAGGCGGCGGTTGAGCACCACCAGGCCGGCCGGTTGAGCAACGCCGAGCAAATGTACCGGCAGATTCTGGTCGAGCAGCCGAAGCATGCCGATGCCTTGTATCGCCTCTCCGACATTGCCTTTCAGGCTGGTCGGCACGTGGTGGCGGCGGAGCTGATCCGCGCGGCGGTCTCCGTCCGACCCGATTGGCCGGAGATCCACAACAGCCTGGGGATCGTCCTCTGTTTTCTGGGGAAAAATGCCGAGGCCGCCGAGGCTTTTCGCCAAACCGTCTCCCTGAAACCCGACTTTGTCTCCGCTTATTGCAATCTGGGCACGGCGCTGAAAAGCGAGGGGCGGTTGGATGAGGCGATCGCGGCTTATCGCCAGGCCATCGCTCGGCAACCGAACTATCCCGAAGCCTACAACAATCTGGGAGTGACCTTGTCGGACCGAGGGGATCTCGACTCGGCGATCGAGGCTTTTCGGCAGGCGATCGCGTTGCAGGCGAATTTCGCACAGGCCCATAACAACCTCGGTCTGGCTCTTTTGGAAAAGCGTCAACTGGATGAGGCCGAGGCCGCCTGCCGGACGTCTCTGCGCCTCCAGGAAAATCCCCTGACCTATATCAACCTGGTCAACGCGCTCCTTGCCAAAGGGCAGTTTGAAGAGGCGTTGACCGTCTGCCGCCAAGCGCTTGTGCACGCTCCCAACTCACCGGAGGTCCATTCGACCCTGAACGAAGTCCTCAAGCGCTGGCTGACGGCGCGAGGCCGGCCACCGCAAGGAATCCGCGGCGAAGCGAATTACCGATACACCATCGAATCCGCGGCGGCCCGCGGAGCGCGCACGAGCTAGCCAGATCGTCCATGGAGTTTCTGGCGGGCCGAGGGGGGCGGCGGACCGTGGGCTTGGAGCGGAGGTTGGGCAACTTGGCTTGCTCGCCATCGGAATCGTTGGTCTGGGGGCGTGGCGACCCGTCACCGCGGATGGTTTTTCCAGAGGCAACCTGATGTCGGCAGTTGTGCCGACATGATAAATTCTTAAACGCTAGTAAAGTGTTCTTTTATGCTCTGGAACCCAATTTCTCGCGACCCTCAGCCATGAAAATCGGCTGGGGAACATCTCTCGCCAACTACCCTGTTCCGCACCTCTAAACTACGACATTTAAAGAGCCGAACTCGCCAGATTTTTACCACCAATATCGTCCACATGAAAAACTTCACCTTCGCTCGCAAGTCCGCCTCCATTCTCATCGGCACCATCGCCGCCCTCATCGGCGCGCAGTCTGCACAGGCAAATAGCACCTACACTTTTTCAGCGTCCAATGGAACCTTGGCTTGGTCGGATTCAGCCAATGGCGATCCTAACTGGGACTACTCCCCGCCTCCCGCCGCCGGTTCTGCCACCACCACTGTGCAGATTTTTGGTGGCGTGGTGTCGCCCATCGGTGGAAGCACTTTGATTAGTGGAGACCCCTCGGCATTTACGGTGAACCGACTGACCCTCAATGGCTTAACTGGCAACAACAAGAACTGGGGGGTGGTCGTGGGAACAGCGGGCAAGAATTGGACTTTCACTGGGACATCGGCGACTGTGGATTTGAATGGGCTCAATCAAAACAACGGCGTCTTGACGACCATTTTCAACCCCAATCTCGTCTTGAATGCGAACACGGCGTTTCAAGGGAATGGGAATGAGGTCTTCAAGTTCACTGGGGTGATCAGTGGGGCGTCGGGATTGACGAAATCTGGCACGAGCGCCCTGACGCTTTCTGGAAGTAATACCTTTACCGGCGGCCTGACGCTGAACGCAGGCCAGCTGAATATCGACGGCGCTCAGGCTTTGGGCACAGGCACATTGACGATCGCTGGAGGCACGATGGACAGCAATGTCACTGGGGGTGCGGTTTCCGCGGTTTTCCTGCCACTGGTTTCTGTGGCTAATCCGAATAACGCCGTGGTCAACCTCAACAACAACGCCCAGAACTGGAACGGTAACCTCACCTTCACGGGTACGAATGCCTTGGATTTGGGCACGGGTGCGGTGACGATGAGCGCCAGTCGTGCGGTGACAGTCAGTGCGAACACTTTGGCGGTCGGGGGGGTGATTTCGGGTGGAACCTTTGCTTTGACCAAGGCGGGCACTGGGGCGCTTTTGCTCTCTGGGGCAAACATTTACGGCGGAAGCACGGCAGTGAATGTTGGGACATTGAACGTCACCAACGCGAGTGGTCTGGGAACTGGGGTGGACAGAAATTTGACGGTCTCGGCGCGTGCGGGTCTGAATTACATGGCGTCGGCAGATGCTCCGCTGGATATCAGTGGCGGACTGGCTTTCACTGGAGGCACGGGGAGTAGCGTCGGCGGGTCGATCGGATCCACGACCACGAGTGCCCAGATCAGTGTCGGTGGCAACGCGATTGCTACTGCCTCCACGGCGGTCAATATTTTTGGCATCTCTGGGGTGAATGCGATTTCGGGCAATTACACCCTGATCGGCGCCACGGGCGGCGGCAGTCTCAATGCGGCCACCTACACTCTTGGGAAAGTCTTTAACGCCAGTAGTTTCACCGTGGGAACGCTCTCCGCCACCGCCACGACTCTCCACGTGGGGATTACCGCGGTCGCCCCCCAGAGTGACCTTTACTGGAAGGGCGGTTTCAGCGGTGGAGTGAACCAGTGGGCAGTGTCTGACGGGAGCACGACGGGCAACTGGTCGGCCTCCGCGCTGGGCGCTGTGCAGAGCCTGGTGCCGGGAGCGGCGACCAACGTGCATTTGGGGGTCGCTTCGCCGACGGCCCAGGGAAGTATGGTGCTAGGGGCGAACATGACCATCGACCGCTTGACCGCCGAGGACACGATCAACGTCGTGGGCCTGCGGAGCGACGTTTATTGTTTGACCTTGAAGCCCGCGAATCCGGCGAACGGCATTGTAGTCAACGCCGATGCCCAAGCGGTCACGATCAGTGCACCACTGGTTTTAGGGGCGACTCAGACTTGGACGAACCAGTCTGCTCAGGCGCTCGTTTTGAATAGCCCGAGCATCACTGGGGCCTTTGGTCTCACGGTGGCGGGCAGTGGAAACACGATTCTTTCGGCGCCTCTGCTGACGGGCGTGGGGACGCTGACCAAGGGGGGAGCGGGTACCTTGGTGCTTGCGGCCGCCAATTCCTTTACGGGGGCCACTACGGTGAATGGGGGCAACCTCATTGCCACTGGGCGGTCGGCTTTGAGTGGGAGCCCGAGCGTGGCGGTGGCCTCGGGTGCGGGTTTTGGCTATGCGGCGTCGGTGGACGCTTCGCTGACGATCACGGGCACTTTGGGGGTTGCTGGCGGTTCGGGGACGCGGCTTGGGGGTTCGATCGGATCGGCGATCACCAGCGCGCAGATCAATGTGACTGGGGCCGCGACCACTTCGGGGGCGATCGCGGTGGATGTGTATGGAACGAGTGCGACGCCGTCTTCCGGGCTTTCGGCAACCAGCTTCACCCTCGTGCATGCGGCTAGTGGATTGAACGAGGCAACTTACTCGTTGGGAAATGTTTACAATAACACCAACTTCATCGTCGGAGCGCCGACGGTCACGGGGACGGATCTCAAGGTGCCGATCACCAGTGCGACCGCGAACCCCGCTTCGTATTGGAAAGGCGGGTTTGGTGGGGCGACGAATGTGTGGGCGATTTCTGACGGGAGCGCGAGTAG
Source organism: Verrucomicrobiota bacterium (assembly GCA_037142835.1). Classification (GTDB taxonomy): domain Bacteria; phylum Verrucomicrobiota; class Verrucomicrobiia; order Chthoniobacterales; family Chthoniobacteraceae; genus Chthoniobacter. The sequence goes on along the minus strand of JBAWZW010000016.1, from coordinate 8,824 downwards.
CAATTGGGTGACCTCTGGTGGGGTCGATCAGAGGTTGGTGCCGGGATCGGGGACGGCGGTTACTTTTGGGACGGTGTCGCCGACCAACCCTGCCACCGCTTCGGTGTTGGGGGCGGACATGAAGATCAGTGGCCTGACGATTTCCGACGCGTCCAACGGGGTGAAGTTGTTGCGCGATGGGCATGCGCTGACCATCGGTTCGGGTGGAATTACCATCAGCGCCGGTGTTCCAGCCTCGACGATGGGGGCGGACATAGTGCTGAACGCCAGCCAGCTTTGGGTGAACCAATCGGCTAACCCATTGACCGTCAGTGGAAATATCAGCGGAAACCTCGTCACTGGCGTAGGCAATATCTCGCTGGCTACGGAAGGAAGCGGCCAGGTGATCCTCACCGGCGTGAGCAATATCAACGGCGACGTGATGATCCAGAGTAGCTCGAGTTTGGTGATTAAGGATGGAGGCAAACTAACGAACCAAGGCAACGGTGGGAGCACGGGCATTTGTCCGCAGGACACGGGTGACAACAATTCTTACCTGCTCATCACGGGGGGCGGCTCCAATTTTACGACCACGAACCGCTTCAATATGGCGGTCAATGGTCACCGATCGGGCAACTATCTGAAGATCGAAAAAGGGGGCTCGGCGAACATTGGGGAATCGATTTTTATCGGGGCCGCTGGCGCCGATATCACTAATCAGGCGGTCTATGTTCAGGACTCTGGTTCGGTGCTGACGGTCGCTTCTGAAATCGTTTTTCAAGCGGGCAAGGATGGCGGAGATCAGATTAGTGGAAACAAACTTTGGATTACCAATGGGGGTGTGGTGAACACGCTCTCGGCTTCGATTGCTGGGGTGGGCACCGCTGGGGGACCCCACGGGAGTTTGTTTGTGAATGCGGCTGGAGGAGTGGAGATTAAAGTCAATGGAAGCGGTTCGCAGTTGAATCTGGCGTCGAGTTTGAAGATGTCTTCGGCCACCGCGGTCGCTGGTTCCAACCTGATGGTGAGCGACGGCGGCAAGTTGCAAATTGGCACCGCTCAAAATAACGAGTGTCTAACGCTCGGGAAATCCGATGGGAGCAGCAACAACAACCGAGTGACTGTGGACACTAGTGGGGTCTTGCAATTCACCACCGCCACGCCCTCGATTACCATCTACGCCCCATCGGGCAATGCCTTGACGATGAACGGCGCCACGCTCGCCTATAAGAGCGCGTTTGGGGTGGACATGGGTGCCAGCAAGGTGGCGGGCGTCGGGATCGGGAAGTTTACATGGTCGGGGATCAACACCTTGCGGCTCGACGGGACGGTGAGCAATACCAGCGAAAGTGGTTCTGGCGCTTATACTTTCGCCAATAATCTCGGGGCCGCTAATTATGCGACGCTCGAGTTATATGGCGTCACCGCGATCAGTCGTGGGTTGACCTTTGATGGAAACAACGGCGGGGCGCTCCTCCTCAACGGGGCGACCTCCTCGGTTTCTGGTGGGATCAACCTGATCGGCGCGGTGACCGTCACGGCCCAAGGCGTGGGGTCGGGTTTGACTGGGGTGATCACCGGCACAGGCGCCCTTACCCTTGGCAGTTTGAGCACCAGCGCGCTGACCCTCAAGAGTCTCAGTAATTATAGCGGCGCCACCACGGTGAACAAGGGCACGCTCAAGGCGGGGGTTTCGTCCTTTACCGGTCTGGGGGGCGCGTTTGGCCTCGACTCGCTCGTCACGATTAACTCAGGGGCATTTTTGGAGATCACAGGTTTTGACACCCAAATCGGCGGCCTTTCGGGTGGAGGCACAGTGAATCTCGGGTCGGAAACTTTGACGGTGAATGCCACGGATTCGACGAGCTTTGCTGGGGCGATCAGGGGCGCGGGTGGCACATCGGGCACCCTGCTGAAGAAAGGGGCGGGCACACTTTCGCTCAGTGGCGTGCAGGCTTACGACACGCTGACGACCGACGAGGGGATGACCATTGTGAATAGCGCCGTTGGGACTGGCGGATCGACCGTCAATTTGAGCGCGGGGGCGACGATGAAGTTTGGCACGGTCAGTCAGACGATCAGCGCCTTGAATATCGAGGCGGGTGCGGTCGTGACCTTCACCAGTGGCTTGGCGTCTTTTGGGGGATCAGGCAAGAGTTTGGGCGGGAGCAGCTTGGTGCCTGAGCCCGGTTCTGTCGGCCTGCTCCTGGTCGGCGCGCTCGGGGTGCTGAGTCGGCGTCGGCGCCAAGGGTGAATCGTGGCCCGCGGATCAGTCGGGCGATGAAGGGCGAGTTCCGAATGGCACTCGGTTCAGGGCGACTTTCGTGGAAAGAACCACAATGTAGCTGGGGCGACTGACCTCGGTCGTTTTGCCTTGGCTGACCACGGAATCGCCGGGTTACCGCGCGGGGCATCGTCAGTGGCTGATTTTCAGCGCCGATGCGCCTTAACCGAGGACCATTCTCACCTGCCCCCTTATCTTTGGTGGTTGCAGATTGATGGCACCTCAGTGTGCGCGGCTGGGACGATTTTGGAGGGTGATCTTCTGGCAGTCGATGACTGCGCCTTGGGCAAGGAAGTATTCGCGGAGCTCGGGAGAGTAGTATTCATGGCCCGTGGGCACATGATCCTCGGGGTTGAGTTCGAGGTAGATCGTGCCAGTGGGAAGCAGGTGGTTGGCGCGTACGTCATTCAAAAAATAATCCCATTCCTTCTGTCCCCATAGTCCCATCGAATTGTGGCCGTTAAAGCAGATGGCGTAGGCGGTGATGAGGTCGAAGGGTCCGCCGAGGTCGGGCATAGGCTGGAACGGTTCGATTCGGTGGGAGACCCGCCGGCTCCCAAAGAGTCGGATCATCGAGTTGAAAATCTCATTTCGCTCGGTGTCCATACCCACGGTGGTATGTCCGAGGTATTCGCTGATTTTCAAAAAATGTCCGGCACCGCAGCCGATGTCGAGAATGTGGATGGGCGGGCGGCCGTAGATTTCTAGTCGGTCCAGCCGTTTTAAATTGTGGCGGATGTAGCGCTCTGCATGGAGGTATTTTTTGGAGGTCTTGGTCTTGAGGATTTCGGCATCGGTCAGTTCCGGAGCCAATCGGTTGCGCAACTCTTTCAGGCCGATCAAATCGAAGTAGGCGAGCAGATTTTCCTCCGTGGGAAGGTAAAGCTTTCGCCGCAACCAACGCACGGGTTTCTCCAGCGCGGAGATGCTTTCGATCTGCGCAAGTCCGCGGCGAAAAATAGAACTCATGCTTTTAATTTGAGAGTTAGATTTTTTCTTGGCAAGGCCAATGCCCGTCGGGTTCGCGGTCTTCAGCGGGGCGATTGCGAAAAAATCGCGCCAGTCCAGCGCCGTAGTGAGCCAAAAATAGGTCTCAGGTAAAGCGACAGGTCGGAAAGGCGAGCGCACAACTGTCCCTTGATCATGCCATTACTTAGTCCAACATCGCTGTCCCTACGATGCCTCGGTCTTTGTCCCGAGGGAGGAACTCTACCGCAAACGCCCTGAGAAAACCCTCCACAAACAAGCCGGCTTCTTTGGGTTCCAACTCACCCCGCTCTTGAGTAGCTACCTACTTAGTTTCTGAGGAGGACTTTCGTTCATTGGGAATTGGCTCACCAATTGATCTCACGGGCGAGGCGCGCCCAAGGAATGTTTCGGATGGCTTCGGAAACAATCGTCGAAAGTGGCACGTCTGAAAGTTCAGGCGCAAACCAAACGACGACGAGCTCAGAGGCCATGGCGTCTGGATTGACGGGCGTGTGTGACTTGAGCCACGCAAAGCAAGTCAGCTCAGGAAAAATGGGGTGTTCTTGCTCCTGTCGCGCCGTGGGTCGGATGATGTGGGTGGCATGCTGGCCCCAAAGTGCCGACATCCGCGATCGCGCGCGGGCCAAAATCCTCGTGTTCATCTCCGGGGTTGGAAGTCCCTCCAGTAATTCGGCGTAAGTGCGCTCGGAGTAGAACGAGTTGAGTGAGATGCTCTCACCGGATGCGAGCTTGATGACCATTGGTCTTTGGATGTTCGGGTTGGTCAGCTTGGCTTTCGTTAATCGGAACGCGGAGAAACGCCGAGCGACTTCAAGCTGAGCGCCTGCCGAGGGTGGCGCGACGGTTGCGCGGGCGAAGGCGGCGGAGGAGTGGGCGGGACAGCCGGGAGGGTTTGCTGGAGCGCATGATTGAACGAAGCCGCTTCGCGGGAGTGACTTGGGAGCGGGGCAGGGGGTGACAGGGGAGCGGGGGCGGGAGGAGGTTGGGATCGGGTGAGAATCTGGGAAGTGGGGCGATGTTGGAGGTCTTTGACTACCATTTACGATCACTTATCCACCTTGATCCGTTTCATCCAGATCAAATCTTTGCGAAGGCGATAAATGACCTGACCCTGTGTTCGTCTCGGTTTGATGAGGGGGGGACGCGGTCCTAACGGATAGCGTTCCCTACTCTACCAGTGATCGCCTCCTGAGCAAACGCTCGCCAAGCGAGTTCAAATCCAAGTTTATCGGGTGGGAAGAGAGACGGCGATTGAAATTGGGCTTCGCAGGGTCAGGTGAAGAATTTCCGCAGGAGCTTGGATTCGGACGGGAAACCAGTTGCCGACGCCATTGGAGACGACCAGTGAACTGCCCGGACGGGTGTAAAGACCGCTCCAATATCGGAAAAGCATCGGGCCCGCACCAAGGCGTTCATTGATCATCAGCTGCCCACCGTGCGTATGACCGGAGAGTGTGAGAGGGATGCCCTCAGCCAAATCCCAAGCGTGGGGGTGATGCGCGAGCAGAAGTTGAAATGCCGAGGAGTCACGACGCGTCGAGAGTGCTCCAATGTCCCTGCGCATCGCCGACAATCCGTGGCTCCACGGAATACCGAGCAACTGAACCCGCTGTCCGCGAATCGTCACGGAGGCGGTGTCGCCAATGAGAAGCGGCATACCCCCTTGCTCCGCCTCACGCCGAAAAGTTCGGGGGTCTTCGATGAGGTCATGATTGCCCTCACACCCCGCAATCACATGTCGGGCACGGAGCGCGCGGATGATTTCGATGGCCGCAGGCAGGTCGCGCAACGAGTGATTGATGAAGTCGCCGGTCAGCGCGATCATGTCCGCGTCGAGCTGGTTCGTTTCCTCGACGATTCTTTCCAGCACCCGTCCACGGGTGAAGCGCCCCACATGAAAGTCGGAAAGATGCGCGATGGTCATTCCGTCGAGCATGGGTGGAAGTCCTGAAACTTGGACGGTAAGTCGGCGGACGCGAAAGCTGTCCAGTTGCGCCTCTCCGATTGCGGCTGCGCCGAAAGCAAGCATGGGAGGGGTAAGTGCGGCGGCTGCAGCGATGAAGTCGCGCCGACTCATTTCCACTTCAGCGGTATCGGGAGGAACCGTCGGCGGCCGCTTTCGGAAAAGCCGAAAAGCCTGCATGGCGAGAGCCTTCGTGAAGCGCCACAATAACCACGGAAGTACAATCACCAGATGCCAGGCGATAATCGTAGAATACACCCAACGAGGGATCAGTTCGTCGAGGGGCGATCCTTTGCGGGAGATGATCATGGCGATCAATCCCAAGAGCTGTAGGGCACCGAAAGTTGCGACGCACCAACGAACCCACCTCCTCTGGAGGCTCAGGGCGGTAAAGCACCAAACGACATCCCCGAGAATCATCAGCGATATAATGAAGAAAAACATTTGTTGATACGGCCTAGTTCAGAAATGGCGTGGAAGCATGACCAGCAAAAGAAGTTGCGAAAACAGGAACGAGAACGCCCTAGGCGATTCCTGAACCTGTTCCTTTATCATCCGCTGGCTAACTTCGGTCAAGTGGCGGGCGGATTGGTCGGGGGAATCGCCTGCAAAAGCAAAACGCCAAGGGACGAACGGCTTTAGTGAAGCTCCTGAAACTCCACCGCGTCTAAAAAATGCTTGGCAAAGCGGATCGGGTCATCATGGTTGCTAAGAATATTTGAGTTCATGAATTTCGCCCCGACAGCACCCACCTTCGGGAAATCTCCCCAGCGGAGCCTTGTCAGTCGCCCATTTCCCCCTTTTTTCTTCCCTCGCTTCTTCCAGACCCTTTTGCTCCTCGACGCCCATCCGCCTTCTGTCCGTTTCTGGTGAGGCGGTCGCCACGGCAGCTTCCTTGTAATCCTATGAAAACCACCATCCTTGTCTTGCTGAACCTCCTTCTGGCGTTCCCGCCCTGCTGGGCGCAGACCGCGGGGTCTGAAACCAAGACTTTGCTGCGGATCGGCGTGGCGGTTGACAGGAAAGTTCTGTACTCGGTGCGCGAACCCAACGCCCCGGGGAAACTGATCCTGACGGGGTTTCATACGGACGGCTCCAGTCGCGTCCTGAGTTCTTCCGAGGCCAAGATCCATGCTAGGACGAAGAGCGCCAGCGGGAATGTGGAAGTCGTTGCCATCGAGGGTGATAAGGTCATGGCCAAGGAAGGCGGTGTCGCCACCATCGAAGCGGTGGTCGTCGAGGGCGGTAAGACTTTCACCGCCGCCACCGAGGTGGTGGTTTTGCCCTTCTACCGGGATCATCATCAGGCCTTGGTTCTAAAACTCTTTTTGGGCATGGAGGGGGAGCCGGTGGAGCGCCTTATCCAGGATCCGACCTTTCGGAAAGGGCACGAAGTGTTTTGTACTTTCGAGGAGGCTCTGGAGGTCATTCGGAAGACCGACAACCTGACGCGGGGGATGCCGAAGATCATTTACCTCGTCGGCTGGCAAAAAGGCGGGCACGACCACGGCTATCCCGCTTGGTCTGAGGTGAACCCGCGGATGAAGCGGGCAGAGGACGCCACGGCGCTGGATAGCCTGCGCTGGCTGATCCGCGAAGGTCGGAAGTTCAATACCACGGTGAGTTTGCACATCAATATGGCGGATGCCTACCAGCAAAGCCCGTTGTGGGATGAATACCTTGCCAAAGATTGTATCGCCAAGGATGAGAAGGGCCAGCCGTACACCTTGGGAATCCAAGTGAAAGGCGAGGATATGTATAACGTCGTCTATCCCAAGGAATGGGCAGCGGGCCTCGCCCAGCGGCGGATCGATGGGCTGATCAAGATGATCCCCGAACTCCAAGAGGGGCACACCATTCACATCGACGTCTTCGTGGCCCAGCGCGACGGCGGTCGGCCGATCAGCCCTTGGCATGCCAAACCCGAGAACGGCGGTTTGACCCCAGATAAATACGTGGAAACCCAGCGCCAGATTTTCCATTACTGGCGGGACCGCGGTTTTGATGTCACCGGCGAGGGGACGGGCTGGGCGCACCCGCCGGGGGAACACTTCGTCGGATTGCAGGCGATGTCTTGGTGGTATTCGTGGGATCCGATGAAGATCCCGGAATCTCTGGGAGCTCGTGGCCGCACCGATCGGGGGGGCGATGGAGACTTCCGCTTTGGCTCGAGTATGCACGGCGAAGAAATCTGGAAGAACGACAAGACGAACATGCCCGGTTTTCTTGGGATGTTCTGCCGCACCGCTTTACCGTGGTATTACCTGAGCCGTCTGGAGCGTCAGAAGTTTGAGAAGGAGGTGCTGTATTACAGCGAAGGGGTGGTGGCCGGGAAGGAAGCGGGCAGGAAGACCATCCGCAAAGGCGATTTCGTCCTCCGTGAGAATGATGACCTCTTTGTTCCTGCCCTCTGGGGTAAGCAGCGGGAGATTATTGCTTACAGCAGAGATGGTTACGAGAAAAAGTCGTGGCTCTTGCCTGACGGGTGGGAGGATGCGAAGAGTGCCGATCTTTACCAGATCACCCTTGAGGGTTGCGTGCCCCTGAAAAAGGATGTCCCAGTGACCGGTGGCAAGCTGGTCCTGTCGCTGGGAAAAGACGAGGCGATTTCCGTGGTGCCAGCGGGGGCAAAGCTCTCCGGAGCATTAAGATGATGCCCCATTTATCAACTTGGCTAGGGTCTCTCGCGGGTGGTCTCGTCCTTCTGCTGAAGGTTTCCGCTGCGGAGCTGCTTGATCCTGCGAAACCGGACCGACCCAATGAGGAGTGGCGCATGCGCCACGGCGAACGGGTGGCGGATGTCCGGAACCACGCCGAGAAACTGGAGGTCTTATTCATCGGCGATTCCATCACGAGCGGCTGGCGCGACATTGGTAAGGCGGTCTGGGAAAAGGAGTTTGTGTCCCTCCACGCGGTCAACATCGGCATTGCTGGCAGTCAAACCTCCCACATTCTTTGGCAGTTTGAGAATGGGGCCATCGACGGGATCCATCCGCGCGTGGCCGTCTTGATGATCGGAGTGAACAATGTCATCGCCGCGCCGTCGCAGTCAGCCGCGGAGATCGCGGGCGGGATTTCTGCGATCGTTAGGCGGTTGCGCGAGAAGCTCCCGAACACGCGGATTCTGCTCCTCGGTACCTTTCCCAAGGGCAAAGCGCCCAAAACGCCGGACCGCCGCAAGATTGAGGAGAGCAACGCGCTGATCGCCAAGCTCGACGACGGCAAGTGGATTCACTTTCTCGAGATCAGCAACCAACTCTTGGACAAGGACGGCAACCTGAATGCGGAGGTGTCTGCCGACGGCGTGCATCTAACCATCATCGGCTACCAGATCTGGGCCGAGGCCATTCGTTCCATTGTCGGTCAATGATGGATGTCACCCTCAGGTTCTTCAGTAGCAACCAAAGCCGTCCACAAGCCACCACGATCTGCGGGGATCGGGGAAGCTGGCCTCGTTCGGCTCGCTTGAGCGTCGCGCCCACAAGGAAGTCGTTCGCTTAGGCGAACTAATTTTCGCTTTTTGCGGTGGAGTTAAATGGATGTGAATTTCAAGTAGGGACGGGGAAAGCACCGAGGGCGAGGTTGCTTGTCGCACCGCGAGGTTAGTT
>JBAWZW010000015.1:0-35206 GCA_037142835.1 Verrucomicrobiota bacterium | reverse complement strand
GGGGTGGGAGGGAATTTGCAAAGAATAACAGAGTGCCGAGGAGGGCGAGGGTAATAATTTTTCTAACTGGGAGTGAATTTGGAGAACCCATGAAGAAGAAAGAGGTTAGAACTCATAGCATTAATCGGACACTTTGCTAGGGGGGACCGATGATTTTTATGGGGAAGAACGGGGGTCGAGAGCGTCGCGGAGGGCATCGCCGAGGAAATTGAGGGCGAGGAGTGTGATGGACATGATGGCGGCAGGAAAGAGGAGGAGCCACCAGTGGCTGCGGACGGGGTTAATTGCTTGGGCGCCATCGGCGAGGAGACTACCCCAGCTGGCTTGGGGGGCTTGGATCCCGAGGCCGAGGAAGCTGAGGAAACTTTCGTCGAGGATTACCGCAGGGATGGTCAGGGTGAGGTAGATGATGACGATGCCGGTGAGATTGGGGAGGAGATGTCGGAGGAGGATGCGGGTATGGCTTTGTCCGAGAGAGCGCGCGGCGACGACGAACTGGAGATTTTTCAGGCTAAGCACTTGGCCGCGAACGATTCTGGCCATGGTGAGCCATTCGATGAGACCGAGGGCGAGGACGAGGATGATGATTTTGGAGTAGCCGACGAGGAGCGTATGGCCGGTGGAGTTGAGCCAATCTTTGAAGCGATGATCGAAGGCGGCGGTGGCGAGGATGATGATGATGAGGCGGGGGATGGAGTAGAGAATTTCGATGAACCGCATCATCAGGGAATCGGTGGTGCCTCCGACGTAACCGGAGATGAGGCCGTAGGTGGTACCGACGACGAGGCTGATGGAGGCGCCGGAGAGGCCGACGAGGAGGGAGATGCGGGCGCCTTCCATGACGCGAGCGAGGAGGTCGCGACCGTTGTTATCCGTGCCGAAGGGGTGGGCGAGGGATGGGGGTGAGAATTGGTCTTGGGAGGTGGCGTGAGGGTCGGTGGGAAAGAGGAATGGGCCGAGGAAAGCGAAGGCGAAGATGAGGGCGAGAAGAGAGAGGGAGATGAGGGCAAGGGGATTTTTTCGCAGTCGTTGGAAAGCACCTGGAGGTTGGGCGGGATTCATCGGGAAAGGACGAGGGAAGAGGTCATGCGAGAGCGATGCGACGGTCGAGGAAGGTGTAGGCGATATCGACGATGAGGTTGAGCAGAACGAGAATCGTGCAGTAAACGATGACCACGCCTTCGAGGAGAAAGATGTCGGTATTGAGGATAGAATTGATGAAGAAAGGGCCTGCTCCTGGGAGATTAAAGATGGTTTCAATGACCAGCGAGCCGGTGAGGAGATTGGCGGCGAGAGGGCCGAGGTAACTGACGACGGGGAGGATGGCGACTTTGAGGGCGTGTTTGTAGATGACGCGGGAATCGCTGAGGCCTTTGGCTCGGGCGGTGCGGATGAAGTCTTGGCCGAGAACTTCGAGCATACTGGTGCGGATGATCCGGGCGATGTAGGCGATGTAAGGACCTGCGAGAGTGATGGAAGGCAGGATCAAGCTCCACCAAGTGGACCACCCTCCGACGGGGAGCCAAGCGAGGCGGATGGCAAAGATGAGAATGAGGACGGGGCCGATGACGAAAGTAGGGATGCTGATGAGGAAGAGGGCCCCGAGCATGGCGGTGGTATCGGTTGGCGAATGCTGGCGGACCGCGGCTAGGGAGCCGAGCCAGACGCCACCGGTGGTGGCGATGAAGAAAGCGGCGAGTCCGAGGGTGGCGGAGATGGGGAGGCTATCGCCGAGGAGTTCGGCGACTGAGCGGTCGCGATATTTGGTAGAAAGCTGGAGATCGCCTTGGAGGAGGCCGCTGAATTGGCCGGAAACGTTGCGGCGGACGCCGAGATAGGTGGTGTACTGCTCCCAATTTGAGCCCCCGAGATTAAATCGGGCGAGGAGCTGTTTTTTGATGGATTCAGGGATATTTTTTTCGGTGATGAAGGGGCTTCCTGGCATCAATTTGACAAGGAAGAAGGTGATGGTGACGACAAAGAAGAGGACAAAAAGCATGCCGACGAATCGGCGTAAAATAAACGGAAACAAGGGGATGAAATTTTAAGTGTGAAGTAAATTTGCGATGAGCAGGCATTCGCGGAAGAGGCGAAGTGAGCGCCACCGAGGATGAAACCGATCTACGATAGGCGCGAACTTTTTCAGAAAAGGAAAGAATTTGCATTGCCTAAATGAGGATGAGATTTTGAAGTGAGGGATGTTTGACAGGAGATGGGTTTATTTGAACGGTCGCCAAGGGTGGAGCTGGATGGTCGTGGTTGTGGGGATGTTTTTGGCGACTGTGGGGAGGGGAGCGGTGGCGGGGACCACCGTGCCTGGGGATATCGCACAATTAAAACGGAAAAAGTGCGTGCCGCCGGCGAACGCTCCGTTGGCGGTGCAGCGAGCGATTTGGGCGACGAATCGTTTAGTGAGTTTGCCGTATCTCTATGGCGGTGGACACGGAGACTTCGTGGCTCAGGGCTATGACTGTTCGGGGACGGTGTCATTTTTTCTTCATCAAGCCGGGGTCTTGGTGACGCCGATGAGCTCCGGTGATTTCCTGAATTATGGGGTAGCGGGACCAGGAAAGTGGGTGACGGTCTATGCGCGAAGTGGGCACGCGTTTGCGGTGATTTGTGGGGTGCGACTGGATACGACGGGGCCGAGTGGCGGGGAGGAAGGGCCTCGATGGCATCCGAATGACCGAGGACCAAAGGGGTTTACGATTCGTCATCCTGAGGGGATGTAGGAGGGTTGGAGTAAAAAAGCGGGGGAATGAAAAGCAAGGCTGGATTCAGAACGGGCAGGCTGTTTAGTGTGGGTTTCTCAAAGATATGCCTGTCCAGTTTAAGGATTATTACGCCACCCTCGGTATTGCGAAGACCGCTTCGCAAGATGAGGTTAAAAAAGCCTTTCGCCAAATGGCGAGGAAGTTTCATCCTGATGTGGCGAAGGATAAGAAGACGGCGGAGAATAAATTTAAAGAGATCAACGAGGCCTATGAGGTTTTGGGTGATCCGGAGAAGCGGAAGCGATTTGATGAGTTGGGGTCGGACTGGGATCGACAGGGAAGGGCACCAGCGGGCGGAGCACGGGGCAGGCGAGGGGGCGGAATGTCTGAAGGAACTAACTCTGGGGAGTTTGGCGAAGCGGGATTTAGCGATTTTTTTGAGCACTTTTTTAGCGCGCGTGACCAGAAACCGTCTTCGCCCTTTGGGTCGCCATTTCGGCCGCCAGGTGGGGCGCCAGGTGGTCGAGGTAGAGCATCTGGAGAGGATACGACCCTCGAGCTGATGATCTCCATTGAGGAGGCACTGCGTGGGGAGAAAAAGAAAATCAGCTTCCGCTCGGGAGCAGAAAAAGTCCCAGAAGTTTTTGAGGTACGAATTCCTAAAGGGGTGAAGGAGGGGCAAAAGATTCGCTTAGCGGGACATGGGCAGCTTGGAGTGATGGGAGGACCGCCCGGCGATTTGCTTTTGGTCGTGAGATTTTCGAAGCACCCTGATTACCGGACCGAGGGAACGGATTTATTTTACGATTTAATCGTTCCAGCGTGGTTGGCGGTGCTTGGCGGGGAGCAAACGATTTCCACGCCAGACGGCGCGGTTCTTTTGAAGATTCCCGCGGGTTCACAATCAGGAAAAAGGTTTCGATTAAAGGGACGCGGGATGCCGATGGGGGAAGGGATGCGCGGGGATTTCTATGCGGAGCTGGGGATCGCGCTTCCTGCGGAACTGACACCAGCGGAGCGGAAGATTTGGGAGGCACTTCGGGCGGAATCTGGAGAGAAGGCTTAAATGCCGAACTTCTTTCGTTGATCGGGTGTGGCGCTGGAATTGAGGACGCTGGCGACTTTGGCGACGAGGTCGCGGAGCTGGTAAGGCTTGGTGATCCGATCTGTGAACCCGTAGTCTTCAAATCGGGTGAGAATGGGGTCGTGCGTTTGCCCACTGGAGACGATGGCTCGGATAAAGGGATCGATGGCCCGGAGTTGGCTGATGGTTTCCGCACCACTCAGACCTTCAGGCAAGGTGAGATCGGAGATGACTAAATCGAAAGGCCTGCCAATGGCGATGGCTTCTTTATAGTGAGCAATGGCAGTCATTCCATCGAGGGCTTCGGTGACCTCGTAACCGTGGGGAGAAAGCGCACAGGTGATGAGCATGCAGATGGCTTCTTCGTCATCGAGGACGAGGACGCGCGGAGCGAGGGCTTTGGGAGTGGGACGGTGCGAGGGCGAGGGCGTCGGGAGAGGGGTTGGAGGCGGGCGCGGAGATCGCGCCGATGGGTGGATAAAGGAGGGGGACCTTGAATGGCGTGACTGACCCGCTGAAAGAAGTGCGCGAGGCGACTGAGAAGCGTAGTCAGGAAAAATTGGATGTGGGTGTGGAAGAATTCGCCGTTGCCGCTCGCCCATGGAGAGGGACGATGAGGAAGGCTAGAAACTGGCGATGAGTGGTGAGAAGACATTTTGAGGGAGAAATAAGCTAGAGATGTGCCTTGCGATCAGGGAAGTTTTTCGACACTAAGGGTGAAGCAAGTGAAAAGCTCGGGCGCATTGGATGGTGTTCGGTTGGGGATTTTCTTTGCATTTGAATGAATCCAAAAAGCCACATTGAAATTTGATTGATGCTTCGTCACCGTGAAAAAGTTCTCGCCCACGCCGAACAGCAACTCCGCTCGCAAGGAGTGCTCAACGCCGCGGATCGTCTCTCGCTGTATAAAAAGTTTTTAAAGATCGAGAATCATCGGATTCAGCTGAAGCACCACGCAGGAGGAGGAGGTTTGGAAATGTGTGCTCAGCGGGCGAGTTTGATTGATATCATTCTCCGGCATCTCCTTGAATCGGCGAGTTTTACCAGTCCCGCCAAGGGGAAAGTCCCTCGCTTAGCGTTGGTGGCGATTGGGGGATACGGACGTGGAGAGTTGAATCCGTTTAGTGATGTGGATGTGATGTTTTTGCATCCTGATACCCCGAAGAAGCTTGATCCCCGGCTTGATGAGACCATTCAACAAATCCTCTATATGCTTTGGGATATGGGGTTTAAGGTGGGGCACTCTACGCGAACGATCTCTGAAGCCGTGTCTCAGGCCAATGCGGATATGCAGTCGAAAACGGCGATTCTTGAGGCTCGAGTGGTGGCGGGTGATGAACCGCTCTTCCTAGAGTTTCGGAAGATTTTTCTGAAGCAATGCGTTGATGGGCATATCGACGACTATATCGCGGCGAGGATCACCGATCAGGCAGCCCGTCACGAAAAGTTTGGGAGGACGGTGTATATGCAAGAGCCGAACATCAAGAGTGGGTGTGGAGGATTGCGCGACTATCAGAACCTGCTTTGGATGAGTTACTTTAAAGAGCGCGTGCAATCGACCGCGGGGTTAGTGGAGAAGAAACTCATCAACGAAACGGAACGTCGCCAACTGGATCGAGCCTATGATTTTCTTTTGCGAATTCGGACAGAGTTACACTATTTAAACAAGCGATCTACCGACACCATTCTCATGGGGCAACAGGTTCAAATCGCGAATCTGCTCGATTACCCGCAGAAAAACATCCTTCGGCGAAGCGAGTCGTTTATGCGCGACTATTACCAGAACGCTCGGAGTATTTACGCGATCACGGAATTGCTTTGCGAGCGCTTGAGCATCCCTACTGCTAATCCAACTCAGGGCGGGATTATGCGATTTTTAAGGAGAAAAAAAACCATCAAAACAGAGTCTTTTGATGAGTTTTTTAGTCGTGACGGCAAACTATTTGCCGAGTCATCAAACATCTTTAATCACGATTCCTCGCGGATGATGCGGCTCTTTCAGCATCTCCAGCAGAGAGGGCTCCAGATTAGCGCGGAGCTAGCGCAAATTGTTCAACGCCGACTGCATCTCGTCGATCGAACCTTTCAGTATTCGAAAGCGGCCCGCGAAACTTTTTTGGCAATCCTTTCAAGGAAAGGTCAGGTAGGAGCGACTTTGCGGGCGATGCATCGTGTCGATTTTTTAGGTCGCTATGTTCCGGAGTTTGGTCAGTTGACTTGCTTGGTTCAGCATGAATTTTTTCACCGTTATACCGCCGACGAACACACCTTGGTTTGCATTGAAAAACTGGATGCACTGGTCGACACGATCAGTCCACGATTGGGCGCGTATCGGGAGATTTTTCAAAAGTTAGCAGACCCTTGCGTGCTTTACCTGGTGCTTTTGCTCCACGATACGGGGAAGGCTTCGAACGCCAAACTTCACGCAGAAGCCAGTGCACTCTTTGCCCAAAAGGTGGCGCGTCGGTTGCAACTCGCTCCTGAACAGCGCAAGTCTCTCGTTTTATTGGTTGATCATCACATCACGTTGTCGATGACTGCCCAGCGTCGCAACCTAGACGATCCCGCGACGATCAAGGAGTTTGCTGGGCTGATTCGAAACCAAACGAATCTGGACGCTTTAATGTTACTGACGCTGGTCGACGGGCAGGGGACAGGGGATGAGAATTGGTCGGACTGGAAGGAATCACTGGTCTGGCAGCTTTATCGCAGCACCAAGCTATATCTCACTGATGGAGAGATATTTGATCGAGATCGCTCCAGTGAGCGGGAGACCCTTTTGGTCGCGGTTCAGAAAAAGATGACTAAAGAATTTCGGGAAGAGATCGACGCGCACTTTGAGTTTATGCCCGAGCGCTACTTTCAGACCTATAGCGTGGATGAGGTAAGCGCGCATCTCCGGCTTTTTCACCGCTTTTTCGTCGAGAGGAATGAGGGCGAAGACCTCGCTTTAGCACCAACAATGCAGTGGGTAGCCCATCCGCATCGCGGGCATAGTGAGTTCTGGTATTGTGGTTGGAATCGCCACGGGTTGCTTGCGCGGATCGCCGGATCTCTTTCCGTGGCAGGCTTAAATATTCTTAGTGCAGATGTTTACACCCGTGACGACTCCTTGGTGATGGATATTTTCAGGGTCTGCAACACCCAGTTTGAGGCGGTGACCAGTGAGAAGGATATGGACTTGGTGGTTCGCAGACTTAGCCAACCTATGGAAGCTGAGTCGGATGATTTGGGGCCCTCGCTGGCGAAACTGAAGAAGAAAAATGGATCGTATCTCGCTCACGATCTGGACTTTCCCACACGGGTCTCGGTCGATAACGATGCCCATCCGATCTACACCTTGGTGGAAATCCAAACCCCAGATCGCTTGGGGCTTCTTTCTGGTTTACTTTCGAATCTAAGTCAAATCGGTGTAGAAATTGCCCTTTCGCGGATTGCTACGGAAAAAGGAGCGGCTATCGATACTTTTTATCTCACTGACGATCTGGGGCATAAGTTGCGTGATCCATTGCGGGTGGCGGAGATACAGAGAGCCCTCTACGATGCTGTGGAGATAAAAACCACTCAGGCAGGCTTGCCTAGTTAGCTTTTGCTCGTCTCTTTCGCCCAGTTGTCTTTGAGGGTAATAATCCGATTAAAGACGGGGCGCCCGGGTTGGCTGAGGATGGGATCGGGGGTGATATAGGCAAGCCGTTCGAGCTGAAATCGTTCATCGGGAAGGGCGCTGGCCAGCGAGGGTTCCAGCTGTGCGGTAGCGATGATCAAAGACTCTGGATTGAGGGAAGCGCGAAAGTCGCGTCCGGCAGATTCGGGCTCCGACTCGGTGAAGAGTCGGTCATAGAGGCGGATTTCGGTGGGCACCGCATGGGGCGCACTCACCCAGTGGATGGTGCCTTTGATTTTCCGAGAGGAAGTGGCTCCACCCGATCGGCTCTCAAGGTCAGCGGTACAGCGAAGCTCAGCAATTGATCCATCGGAATTTTTGATCACTTCATGACACTGAATGATATAGGCGTATTTGAGGCGGACTTCGCCACCAGGTTTTAGCCTAAAAAACTTCGGTGGAGGGACTTCTGCGAAGTCATCAGCCTCGATATATATTTCTCGAGAGAAAGGGAGAGGCCGGGTGCCCAGTTCGGGGTTGAGCGGGTGATTCGTTGCAGGAAGCGTATCGGGATGGTCTTCGGGCAAATTGGTGATGACGATTTTTAAGGGGTTGAGGACCCCCATGCGACGCTCAGCACGGGTGTTCAAATCTTCCCGGATGGCGTGTTCGAGGACGCCGACTTCGGTTAATCCGTGGTATTTGGTCACCCCGACTTGAATGGCAAACTGGCGAAGCGCGGCTGCCGTCACGCCGCGTCTTCGCAATCCCGAGAGGGTGGGCATTCGAGGATCATCCCAACCAGAGACGTGACCTTCGGCAACGAGGGCGAGAAGTTTTCTTTTGCTGAGCAATGTGTAAGTCAGGCCGAGGCGAGCAAACTCAATTTGCTGCGGGCGAGGGGAGGGGACTGGAAGGCTTTGGAGAAGCCAATTATAGAGAGGGCGGTGGACTTCAAACTCAAGGGTGCAAATCGAGTGGGTGACGCCCTCGATGCTATCGGAAAGCCCATGCGCAAAGTCGTACATCGGATAAATGCACCAAGTGTCGCCGGTCTGGTGATGCGCCGTGTGGCGGATGCGGTAGAGCACAGGGTCGCGAAGCCAGACATTCGGATGATGGGGATCGATTTTCGCCCGGAGAGTTCTCGCCCCATCAGGGAAAGCTCCCGCACGCATCTCTGTGAGTAAGGCGAGATTTTCTTCGCAACTCCGCTCGCGATAAGGGCTTGGACGGCCTGGTTGATCTGGAGCGCCCCGATATTCGTCGGTTTGTTCAGCGGTAAGGTCGCAGACATACGCTTTGCCATTCTGAACGAGATCGACGGCGTATCCGTAAATTTGCTCAAAGTAATCCGATGCAAAAAATGGGTCGGTGGCGGATTTAAAGCGGAGAACGTCCTCCGCCCAGTCGGCGATCAGCCATCGAACATCGGCGATTATCGAGTCGACGTATTCGGTGTCTTCCTTGGCGGGATTGGTGTCGTCCATTCGGAGATGGCAGACCCCTGAGAAGTCACGGGCGATGCCAAAGTTTAAGCAAATGCTTTTGGCGTGGCCGATGTGAAGATAGCCATTGGGCTCGGGAGGAAAGCGGGTGATAAGTTTTTGAATGGCTCCGCTGGCGAGGTCTGAGGCCACGATCTCGCGAATAAAGTTGGACGGTTGCGGGGTGGCGGAAGACTCAGTGATCATAGGATTGAAGTGGAGCGGAGAATCAATGGTTAAAAGGAAAGATCGAAGCGGAGCGAAGCAGGTGGCCCGTCAATCACGGGAAGTTTAGGCCTTCACACCGTGACGCTGAAGAAACTCCGTGGCGAGGGCTTTGTAGGCGGTCGCCCCAAGGCCAGAGGGTTCGTATCCGAGGATCGGTTCTCCATGACTTGGGGCTTCCGCGAGGCGGACGCTTCGGGGGATGACGGTTTTGAAAAGGCGATCACCAAAGTGATTCTGGACCTCGGCAATTACTTGGTTGGCGAGATTGTTGCGCATAAACATCGTCATGAGAATTCCGCCGATCACGAGGTCGGGGTTGGCCCCACAATCTCGAATATCCTCAACGACTTGGGAGATTTTACTTAAGCCCTCCAAGGCGAAGTATTCACACTGCAAGGGAACGAGAAGTTCATCCGCAGAAGCCAAAGCGTTGGTCATCAAGATGCCGAGAGAGGGAGGACAATCGAGAAGGATAAAATCAAAAGGGGCGTCGTCGCGGAGCGGCTGAAGGGCGGTGCGGAAGCGGGTCAAATGGTCGGTGGCGCGGGCGACTTCAACCTCAGCACCGGCAAGATTCATATCTCCGGGAATGATCCAGAGATTCGGCCAGCGAGTAGGAATGACCTTATCTGCGAGTTGGCCGTGACCGAGAAGGGGACCGTAAATCGAGAGGTCTTCGGTGGGAGGAAAACCAAGGGCACTGGTGGCGTTGGCCTGAGGATCGAGGTCGATAAGCAGGACACGCACGCCACGCGCAGCCAGACATGACGCAAGATTGACGGAAGTCGTTGTCTTGCCCACACCCCCTTTTTGATTGGCGACCGCGATGATTTTCATAGAGTCAGCAATGTAAACAGAGCGCGCATTTTGACGAGAAAGGAATCGCACATCTCATCCTCTGACGCACTTTTTTCGGAATCTACTCTCAGAGTAGGGCGCAACCTGTCATCGGTGATCCTTTTTCATTTCATCGCTACCGTATGATCCCGATTACCGAAAGATTTCTCAGCGAGTGTGGCGGCTGGAAAGCGCTCCAAGAAGCTCGGCGCCTCCATGTCGCTGGGCGAGTACTCCCCGCCACCTACACTCCACCTCTCCTTGAGGGTCGCGTCCGCGAAGGGAGTAGCGAATTACGATCGGGGCTGCGGATTCTTTCGCCCTCCAATGTGGAGAATCTGTGTGTTTGCCGAGCCTCAAAGCGCGACGGATTGATCTGTGCCCATGCTTTGGCAGTCGGTCTTGAGTGGATAAAGCCGACCCCAGTTTCCAGGCCACCAGATGGTTTTTCGAAGGAAATAGGGGAGAAATCTCCCGCTTCGCCCCCATCCCAACCAGTCGGACCAGAGTTCGCCACCGATCAAGGGGTGCCCCTGAGTTTGCACGTGGTTCTTCCCCCGAATTTTTCCACTGCTTGGGATCGAGACGCCTTAACGATCGGCTTTGAAGCCGTTACCTCCGCTCGGCGGTTCCTCCTCTCCGCGCTCGATCTTACGGTCTGTTATCGGATCGGTCCTGAGGATTTTCCGCCGATCGAGTTTTTACTCAAGTTCGGTGAAGGCGCGCTTCCGGGGATTGCGACCCTGCGACGTGGCGACTTCCTCGATCTGCTGCCCACTTTGAGAGAGCATCCCCGTCTGACTTTCGCCAAAAGCCGCCCCGTCACCGTTCACACCCAGCCATTTTTCTCAGCTTCATCCCTTCTCTCCAAACCAGAGTTGCCCACAGAGGCGCTTCTGCTCGCCTCGGCCAAGGGTATTTGGATCCTCCACGATGGGGGCTTTTACCCGATGCCCGTGGTTGCGCCTTCTGCGGAGTCGCCGCAAGTCGATCTGCTGGTTCCCCGCTTCGCCCTCGACCTCGAAGGTTCGCTGAATCATTTGGCATCCCGTCTGTTTGCCATCTATGGCGAAGACCGCTTCAACGTAGAAGAGCCGCCCAATCGCCTGAGCCAATCACGTGGCCTTCGTCGAAATTATCCAATGGAACGTGTTGCTCTTGAGAGGCTTCGATCTGCTGGTTTTACGGGGCCAGACCGCAATGGCGAACTTGTTTTGAAGGGGGAGTCGTCGACCTTACCCTTCTTTGCGACGCTTCTTCCTCGTTTAGAAAAGGAGTGGACGGTCACCATTGGGACGCGATTTGCTCATGTGACCCGGGAGATTCAGCGGATCGAACCACGTCTGGAAATCCGCACTTCGGGTGAAAACTGGTTCGAATTAAAATATGAACTCGCGACCTCGAGTGGGGAGCGTTTTTCTTCTAGTGAAATCCAGCGCTTGCTTCAATCTGGCCAGACTTCGATTAGAGGAAAGAACCGCCAGTTATCGGTTTTCGATCCTGCAATGCTCGAAGATTTTCGCGAAGCTTTGATAGATTGCGATCCGCAACAAGCTCAGCCAGGACTTTATCGAATTGCCAGACGGCATGCGCCTTATCTTCAGCAAATCACCGAAGGTCATGGGGGACAAATTCAGAGCAATTCCACTTGGAATGAGTGGACGACTTCGTCTTTACAACCTGCAGATAACGAATCACTTGGATCAATGGAATCGATCCTGCGCCCTTATCAAAAAGAGGGCGTCGGATGGTTAAAGCAGATCTTTCGCAATGGTCGCCACGGATTGCTCGCGGATGAAATGGGCCTCGGGAAAACCGTTCAAACCCTTGCCTTTATCAGTGGTCTGCCTGGCAAAAGTATCGTGGTCTGCCCGTCTTCGTTGGTCTTTAACTGGGAACGAGAATCAGCCCGATTTACTCCGCATCTTCGAACCCTCGCCATCCATGGGAGCAACCGCCACGCACTTTTTGGGGAGCCAATCATGAACGCGGATTTGATCGTGACTAGTTACGCTTTGCTTCGCCGAGACCTCGATCAATATCAAGGGATTCACTTCGCTGCCATTGTCCTCGATGAGGCCCAGCAAATTAAGAATCCCGATAGCCAAAATGCTCAGTCTGTCTTTGCTCTAAAGGGCGAACGCCGACTCGCCCTCACCGGAACGCCCGTGGAAAACTCTTTGGCTGATCTTTGGTCACTGATGCATTTTTTGATGCCCGGTTATTTGGGTTCACGGCAGGATTTTCGTGAGCGCTTTCTCAAGCCGATCGAAAGTGCCCCCAACGGGCCAGAACAACGGAGGCTCACTCAACGAATCAAGCCCTGCATTCTCCGAAGATTGAAGCGGAATGTCTTGACCGAGTTGCCCGATAAAATCGAGCAAGTGGTCTATTGCGACCTGACTCCCCAGCAAAAGGATGTCTACGCCGAGCTAGTTAAATCTACCCAGCGCCAAGTCTCCGAGTGGGCCTCGGCAAAAGATCAGGGCAAAGCACGCATGCTCATGCTCACCGCCCTCCTTCGACTCCGCCAAGCTTCTTGTGACCTTCGCTTGCTCAGTCTCTCCGGAGTCGAGGAAATTGCCGAACCCTCTGGAAAACTGCTCCTCCTTGAGGAGTTGCTCAACGAAGTGATCGACGGTGGCCATCGGGTCCTGATTTTTAGTCAGTTTACCTCAATGCTCCGAATTCTCCGCGATCGCCTCGGTAGTTTAGAAATTCCTCACGGCTACCTCGATGGACAAACGAAAGACCGTGCCTCGCAGGTCGATCGATTCCAATCAGGGGAAGCCAGCGTCTTTTTGATCAGTTTAAAGGCGGGTGGGACTGGTCTGAATCTCACCGCCGCAGATACGGTCATTCACTTTGATCCATGGTGGAATCCTGCGGTCGAAAGCCAAGCGACGGATCGGGCACATCGGATTGGCCAAAAAAAGGTGGTCAACGCCTACAAGTTGATCGCCCGTGAAACGGTGGAGGAAAAAATTCTCGCCCTGCAGAATCGGAAGCGCGCGGTCATCGATGCAACTCTCGATCACGAGCAACCGATGATGGAGGGGTTAGGGCGCGAGGAGATTCTCGAACTGCTCGAGTAAAATCATCGGGAAAACCTTCAAAACACTCCTCATGCATAACATAATACAATATATGTCATATAAAATGGAATTCGATAGGCGCCTCTGTGACGCGAGCCAGATGATGATTATGGGCGAGAAATTACCGAACTCACGGGGTTGGCCCATTGATAGTGCGAAGCCAGAGCGACAAACCATCGTTCGGCGTGCACGGTGAGACCTCGTTGACCAAAATGAATGGTGTCGTGACGATAATCTTTGCTTCCCACAAGGTCGTTGGTATCAGGCCCACGAAAGGCAATCCCTTTATCCCATAAAGATTTCTGAGCGCTGAGAATGGCGGCGATGCTTGGCTTCCAATCTTCGGAACCCTTTGGAGGAATGTAGGAGTTGCCGGCGACAAACCAATCCACTTTCCAACCGAGTTGCGCTCGGCTGAACTCGATCATGGCTTGGGCATCGCGCTCATAGGCTTGGGCCGTCGTAGCTGTCGAAGGGGCTCCATCAGCATCGGCCTCCCCTTGGACCCAAAGGACGGCTCTAAATCCATGGGGACCGAACCATTTGGCGCGCTCCACTAGGCGCTCGATATTTTTGGAATTCGCCCCAGGAATCCAATATTGGACGCGCAACCAGTTGACCGTGGCTGAATAAAAGCAAACGGGAGCCCGGGTGGTGCGGGAGATTAAATCGCCTAAAATCGGCCAAGGGGTTCCCCCATTCCCCGTCGCACTCGGCATGGGGTCGCTGGCGTCACGAAATTTTTTCCCATCAAAGTAAACCGCAAGCGTTTCGATCGACTTTTGCCGAGGATGACCAAAATTAATGGAATTAGACTGACCTGCAGTGATAAAAATGTCCCCCACCCCGACTTGATTGATGGTGACCTCATGGAGAACCGCGGAAGGTTCTGCAGATTTCCGAGAGCGAACGGTCAAGGAATACCAACCACCGGTCAGGAGCTTGATGGATCCGTTAAATTTCCCCTCCTTAATTTGATCGCCCTGTGCGACCACCACCCAATCACGATCTTTGCCCCGCAAACCTTCTCCAAGGGTGGCCTTGGCTTCGATGATCGTTGCTTCGGTGGAGGCAGTTCCCGTAATTTTGACCTCGGAGGAATCTTCCGAATTCCTCTGAAAAACCTGCCGCTCGAGAGGCAGATCGAGAACCATGACTTCGGCACAAAGCGTTCCCGTTAAGGAGGCGATGGCAATTAGCCAGGAGAGGGATTTTCGAAGAGGACGAAAAAGCTGGGTGGGATAGTGGATCATCTTGGATAGGTGAAGGATGGAATTGATGGCGTTTTTGCTGGTCTTTAGTTTGAGCAGAGTAAAATACAATTCTCAGAACTCGCTAACCAGTCTCCATTGGCAAGGTGAAAATTTTCCCAAGCCAAAACTCCCACGGGCTTGATTCAATCCTTATTTCCAATCAATTTCCTGAGATGTACAGAAGAGCGTCACCTCAGCGATTCCTTGATTGGTCGAATTTCAAATGGCGGGCAAGTGGCTACGCAATGATGGCGGCAGTCGGCATTCTCTGCACCATTGCAACGGAGGTTGTCGGTGCTCCCAACGAACTAACCCCCGAAGAAAAGGCCGCGGGTTTCGATCTGCTTTTTGACGGAAAAAGCCTCGCAGCTTGGCGAGGTTACAAACGGTCAGATGTTCCTTCGGGGTGGCAGGCCCTCGATGGGGCGATTGCCTTAGTAGGGCCAGGCAATGATTTAATCACCATCAAAACCTATCGCAATTTTGACTTTCGCTTCGATTGGAAGATCGCCCCCAACGAAAATAGCGGCGTCCTTTACGGCGTAAATGAAGCGCGCAGGGAGGCTCACGAGTCAGGACCCGAGTATCAAGTGGTTGATAATGGCAAAGATGGAGCCCTGACCATCAATTCTGCGGGCGGAACATTTGCCCTTTATCCACCGAGTAAAGACGTCGTCAAGCCAGTAGGACAATGGAACGAAGGTCGAATTGTCGTCGATGGAGATCATGTGGAGCAGTGGCTCAATGGAGAAAAAGTGGTCAGTTATGAAATCCGTTCGCCAGAATGGGCGGCGGTTTTGTCGAAGACAAAGTTTCAGGACAAGCCGGATTATGGCAGGGTGGAAGATGGGCATCTTGCCTTGCAGAATCATGGAGGGCCACGCTGGTGGGTGGCTCGTCTTGCTGGGGTTCCCACCGATGATCCAGTCGCTTTGCAGGCCCGTGCAGGGGTGGTTTGGTTCCGGAATCTTCGGGTTCAAACACTTCCCGTGAAAGAAGAGAAAAAGTAGCATCAGGACCCTTGGGGCACAGAGATTCCTCTGGCGACGTCCAAGCAAGCTGACGACCCAATCATCGGGTCAGCATTTACCTTTACTTAACAAATCTCTGCTCTGTCTCTCATCGTTTCTTAACTGTCGCCACCCAGAGTGTCTTCGTTATGAACCTCTCATTGCCTCGCCTGTTTAAACAACTCGTCGCCGTTACCGCCATCGGCAACCTCTCTGCTCATAGTCAACTTCCCCCCAATTCCTTGCTAAAAATCGAGCGCCCGACTTCGGGTAGTTCCGCAGTCGTGACGGTGGCGGATCCAGGCAATCATATCTGGGTGTGGCAAAGTTCCTCAGATCTTCAGACGTGGACAAACCTCGAAACCTGGAAAGTGCACAACGGAAACTTTCATCGTACCGTCAGCACGACGTCCCCTTCACCGCGGCTCTTCTATCGAACCGTCTACGATCCTGCTCGGGTTGACCTCACCAGCACAGTAGCAACGGCGCTTCTGCTTCCTGCCACTCTCGCTAACTATGCCAACCCAATTCTCCCCGGTGCTTTTCTTGCGCAACCAATTCTCGGGCAAGATAATACCCCACAAAATAATCCTGTGTCTAATTCAGCCGCCACGCTCGGCCGAACCCTTTTTTACGATAAACGCCTCTCCCTCAATCAGACGATATCCTGCTCTTCCTGCCACCAGCGCGAACACGGATTTTCTGATTCCAAGCGCTTTAGTGTCGGCTTTCTCGGTGGCTTAACTCCCCGCAATTCTATGGGATTAGCCAATGCCCGATGGTACCAACGAAGGGCTTTTTTCTGGGATGAACGCGCCGCCACCCTTGAAGATCAAGTGCTTCAGCCCATCCAAAATTCCGTGGAAATGGGCATGTCCCTCCCCGAACTCGTCAATCGACTCAGCGGCGAGCCCTTTTATTCCACGCTTTTCACCAATGCGTTCGGAAGCGCCACGATTACCTCCAATCTCATCTCCCGGGCTCTCGCTCAGTTCGTCCGCTCCATTATCTCCACCCAAACAAAATATGACGTGGGTGCCGTTAGCAATTTCACCAATTTTACCGCCCAAGAAAACCTGGGGCGCCAGATTTTTCAAACTCCAACCCTCGGAAATTGCGCGGCTTGTCACGGCACAGACAACTTTGTCCCCGGAAATGCCATCAACAATAATGGACTCGAAAACCCCTACATCGACAAAGGAGTTGGTGCCCTCACCCTTCGACCTCAAGATGAGGGTCTCTTTAAGGTGCCTTCCCTTCGAAATATCGAATTGACCGCCCCCTACATGCACGATGGTCGCTTTGCCACCCTTGAAGAAGTGGTCGACTTCTATAACGCTGGGGTGGTCAACCACCCAAATCTTTCGCCCCCACTCCGCAATCCCAACGGCACGCCCCGCCGACTCAATCTTTCTGCCGATCAGAAGGCGGCTCTCGTGGCCTTCTTAAAAACCCTTACCGACAACGCGCTCGTGAATGATGAGAAATTCGCCGATCCATTTAACTACGGCAACTAAACCACCGCGATTGATCGCTTCACCCAGATTTTTAAGTTCCCTACTTGCCTTGTCTGGGTTCGCCTGTATCTCTCGGCCCTATGAAAATCCCACTGACTTTCCATCGGGCCGCCGCTCTCGCCCTCGGGCTCTTTGCCATCACTTCCCATTCCTCAGCCGCAGATCTGCCCGCTGGACTCATCTTAGACCTCGATGCTGATCGCGGACTGACCTTGGAAGATGTCGACCGGGTCGCTAAATGGGAAAATCAGATCAGGCAATTTCCCGCCAAAGATTTCGTCAAACGGGATCAAGGCAGAAAGGAGGCTGGATCTGGCCGCCCCACTTTAAAAAAGAATCTCCCCGAATTAAACGGTCATCACGCCCTCGTCTTTCTTCAGCAGGAATTGACCTGCTTAAACGAAGACGCCTTCGACTCGCTCAGCCAAGGCGGCGGATCCACATGGTTCTCTGTCCTCGCTGTCCGTCCCCAACGCGTCGGACTCAAAGACGTCAATTCATTCTTCGGGAACCTCCGCAACGATAACAATTTCGAAGGAATTTGGGGCTGCTTCAATGACGATAACACGCTCTGGTGGGGTGCCCGAAATGGCATCACTTTTGGCCGCTTCGACCGCAACAATCCCCAAGTCATTGGTCCAAAATTAACCACCGGTCAGTTCGTAATCGTCGCTGGTCGAATGGATGCGGGGACGCCCACTGCAAAACTCGAACTCTTTCTTAATCACCTGCCTGCTTGCTCCTCTGCAGAAATTCCCGTTAATCCGAAAGCAAATCCTTCCTGCCTCTCTATCGGTCAAGAAAGAGACGCCATCAATCACCCCGGTCACGAGTCTTTTGATGGTGAAATCGCCCGCTTTCTCATCTGGCCACGGCCTCTATCGGATCCAGAAATGATCGTCACTTTCAACTTACTCACCACCCTCTACGGCCTCACTGAAGCCAAGGCATCAATTCCACTCACTCCAGTCGCCCCATCAAATAACCCTCGCCAATAATTCACCAGCAGCTTTTTGTCGGTTAAATTCTCATTCCTCAATGCCCGAGACCATTCCTGCCCTTCCCTCACGGGAACAACGACTGGCCGCCCGCCAGGCGCCCCAGTCCTGTCATCAAATGTATCAGCAGTGGGCCGATCTCCTCTTTCTCCATTGGAAATATCCCGCCGACATCATCCAGGCGGCTCTCCCAGATGGTCTATTTGTCGACACCCACGCCGACCACGCCTATCTCGGCGTTGTCCCGTTTTTTATGCGAAATGTCCGCCCGCGATTTCTCCCAGCCGTTCCAAAATTATCTCACTTCATGGAGCTCAATCTCCGCACCTATGTCTATGATCGTGAGGGCGTTCCGGGCGTGTGGTTTTTCTCCCTCGATGCCAACCAATCTCTCGCCGTAAAAATCGCCCGTCGCTTTTTTCACCTCCCCTATGAACACGCTCAAATGGATTCTTCCCGGACCCCAAACGGGAGCATTCGTTTCCACTCCCATCGCATCGATTCATCCATTCCCGCTCCCGCTTCTTTTTTCGAATACGCTCATGGCCCAGTCCTCCCTCCCCCTTCACCTGATTCACTCGAGTTCTTTCTTGTCGAACGGTACCGGCTTTTTTCTTCTACCCCTCAAGGCCTAAAATGCGGTGCGGTCTCTCATCCCCCCTACCCGATCTCTCTCCCGATTCTCACCGCTTGGGATGAAAACTTACTTGCCCTTAACCACTTCAACCCCACCCTTCGCCCTCCCGATCACCTCCTTTCTTCCCCAGGAGTGAGCGTGAAAATTTTTCCCCTGCAAAAAGTTTAATCCTTCGCCACCTTCCGCCAGACCGCTCACTTCTCATTGGAGCAATCCCGACAATCCATCTGGGTGGTTTTGTTAAATAGCGAAGTCGTTATACTCGAGTTTAAATGGTTCCGTTGGAGGAAATAACATTCCCGCCGCTACGGTATGATTCGTCCCCGCCTCAATTAAGATGAATGAGCCCGTCAACCGATTGGAGTTGTAGCCATCAAAAATCAATGGTTTCGCCGTACGGAGACGAATTTCCCCGATGTCATTCATGGCAAGTTGTGCCGGAGCAGGCTCATGTTCGAAGGTCCGAATATCGATGCGACTCTCCAAGCTCGCAACCACGGCTTGGACGGTCTGGGTGGTGTGCTTTATCAAGTATTTGTTGCCCGCTTGAAGCGGTCGGGGATGCATCCAGCAGACACGGGCTCGCACCTCCGTCCCCATCCCAGGAAGTCCCTCCACTCCAACCAGCGTATCTCCCCGACTGACATCTAAATTATCCTCAAGACAAATGGTAACCGACTGCGGAGAAAAGGCCTCCTCAAGTTCACCGTCCAACGTCCAAATCCTTTTGACCGTGGAGCTAAGACCACTCGGCAAAACCATCATCCGGTCGCCTTTCCTGACGATACCACCGGCGATCTGCCCGCTCAGTCCACGAAAGTCGTGTAACAATGGATCGGTCGGATTGTTTGGCCGGTTGACCCATTGCACTGGCAGGCGAAATGCAGACAAATTCCAGTCACTCGCAATATGCACCGTCTCCAAATGATTGAGCAGACTAGGCCCCTGATACCAGGGAGTTTTCTCCGAAAGCGTCACCACATTCTCTCCACTCAGCGCACTGATCGGAATAAACTTCACATCGTTGACCGCATCTAACTTTGGCAGAAATCCTTCCACCCCATCGCGGATTTCCAGAAATCTTTCCTCACTCCAATCGACCAAATCCATCTTGTTCACCGCCACCACCAAATGAGGAATCCCCAGCAAGGCCGCAATGCAAGTATGCCGACGAGTCTGCTCAATCACCCCGTGCCTCGCATCCACTAAGATGACCGACAAATTCGCCGTGCTCGCCCCCGTCACCATATTCCGCGTGTATTGAATGTGACCCGGGGTGTCCGCAACAATAAACTTTCGCCGAGGGGTGGCAAAGTATCGGTAGGCGACGTCAATCGTGATCCCCTGCTCTCTTTCCGCGCGCAATCCGTCGGTCAAATTCGCGAGATTAATCTGTCCACCTCCCGTGATATCGGCTGAGCGTTCCAAGGCCTCGATCTGGTCTTCCATCAGCGACTTCGTGTCGTAAAGAAGACGGCCAATCAAGGTGGACTTGCCGTCATCAACGGATCCACAGGTGTTAAATCGAAGAAGTTCTACGGGATGGATGGTCGACATATCAGTGCAAAATTAAAAATATCCCTGCTTCTTTCGGTCCTCCATGGCCGCTTCACTCGATTTGTCATCCGCACGAGATCCTCTCTCGGTCACGCGAGCCGCCGCAATTTCCGCAATAATGTCTTCAAAAGTATTCGCCGGACTTTCCACCATCCCCGTACTGATAATGTCCCCAATAGTCCGCACCCGAACGGTCAACTCTCGCACCTCCTCTTTCTCCGTCGGAGGAAGAATCTCACTCACTGGCAACCACTGCCCACCCCGCCGAACGCATTGACGCTGATGGGAAAAGTAAATCGTCGGCACTTCCAATTTTTCCCGCTTAATGTACTCCCAGACATCCATTTCCGTCCAATTCGATAGCGGAAATACTCGCATATTTTCCCCAGGATTAACCCGCCCATTATAAAGATTCCAAATCTCAGGCCGTTGATTTTTTGGATCCCACTGACCGAATGCATCCCGAAAACTAAAGAACCGCTCTTTCGCTCGTGCCTTCTCTTCATCCCGTCGCGCACCTCCAATCGCACAGTCAAAACGAAATTCCTCTAGCGCCGCCAGAAGAGTGGGAATCTGCAAGCGATTCCGACTGATCTCCCCAGGAGAAGGGTGGGCAATTCCTGCGGCAATCGCATCCTCCACTTTTCTCACGATGAGCTTTCCCCCGAGTTCGGCCGCCCGATGATCTCGAAAAACATTTAACTCTGGAAAGTGATGACCGGTGTCGACATTTAAAAATGGCATCGGAATCTCCGACGGACGAAACGCTTTCTCCGCCAGGCGAAGCAAACAGATTGAATCTTTACCCCCAGAGAAAAGCAAGGCAGGCCGATCAAACTCCGCCGCCACCTCACGCATCACATGGATGGCTTCAGTTTCGAGATACTCTAGGTGATCAAGGTGATATTTCGTCATAGCAGTTTACTCTTTGACTGCCGCTCCACCCCAAGCCGCATGCAATCCGCACTCTCGCTTTTCGTCAGCTTTTGCGGGGTCAAAATAATCCCACTCGTTCGGCAGCGCGTGTGTCTGGCAATAAGCATCCATCTCCCGATCCGTCCACCGAAAGACGGGACTGATCTTGATCGAACCAAAGTTATCGTCCGCGCTGACCACATTTAACCCCGCTCGATTAGGGTTCTGTACCTGCCGTAGCCCAGTAATCCAAATCTTCGGTGCCAATTCCCGCATCCCACGCTGAAAAGGTTCCAGCTTCATCACCGTGCTAAATGATTTAATCCGCTCTTCGTTTTCCGCAGTTGGCTCGGGCACCCCTCCGTAGACCGCCTCATAGTGCGCCGCCGTCAAGCGGGGAACGTAGGCTCGCATCTTTAGCCCTAACAACGATTGAACCGCCTCCGCGTGTCGATAAGTTGCGACTTTGTTATACCCATGATCAACCCAAAGCACGGGAATATCGGGCTGAATCTGGGTGGCTAAATGCAAAACCACCGCTTCAAAAGGTCGGAAATTTGTCGAAACCATCGCCCGCCCTTCCGCTCGTTCAATCGCCCAGCGGACGATCTCCAGAGGAGATTGATCTCGGAGTTCTTCGTTGGCTTGGGCGATTTCTGCTGCGGTCATAAAGGTGGATTCGAGGTTTAGAAGGGGTGGGAGGAAAGCAGGTTTTCCACTTCTTGGCTACGCTCAAAGTCAATTCATTCGCTTCGATTTACTTCCCCTCTCCTCAAATCACCGGTTCCGCCACTTTCGTTGAGCCTCCAGGCAAGGTCTGCCGACGCAGTTGTCCACACGCCGCGGCGATGTCATGCCCTTTTTCTCGACGGAGCGTCGCAGGAATTTTCGCGGCGTTTAACACCGCCATAAATGCGTCCTGACGAGCGTTACTCGGCCGCTCCCACTCCAATCCCTCGACTCGATTATAGGGAATGCAATTGATCTTCACCTTCAGCTTCCTCGCCACCCGAACCAGTGCCGCCGCGTCCTCGAGACGGTCGTTCACCCCCGCAATCAAAATGTATTCAAAGGTCAACCACTGCTTTTTCCTCTCCGTATAAAACGCACAGGCATCGAGCAGAGTTGCCAAGGGATACTTTCG
The DNA here is from genome assembly GCA_037142835.1 of Verrucomicrobiota bacterium. Lineage (GTDB taxonomy): Bacteria > Verrucomicrobiota > Verrucomicrobiia > Chthoniobacterales > Chthoniobacteraceae > Chthoniobacter. The sequence goes on along the minus strand of JBAWZW010000015.1, from coordinate 13,126 downwards.
ATTCACGGGCATAATCTGCGAGCGAACTTCATCAGTCGCCCCGTGCAAAGAAATCGCTAAGCGAATCTGCAACGGCTGCTCGGCGAGTTGACGAATCTGCGGGGCCAATCCACTCGTCGAAATGGTGATGTGCCTCGCCCCCAATCCCACACCCCAAGGCGCGTTGATCAGCGTAATCGCTCGCATCAAATGGGCAAAGTTAGCCAGAGGCTCACCCATCCCCATAAACACGATGTTGTTGATTCGATCGCCACACAGTGCCTCCACCTGCAAGACCTGCTCGACAATTTCTCCCGGACTCAAATTGCGACTCCATCCATCCAATCCACTGGCACAAAACTTACAGCCATAAGCACAACCCACTTGGGTAGAGATACAAAGCGTCCGCCGATCGCTAGCCTCGCCATAAAGAGCGGGAGATGCCGGGATGAGGACGCTCTCGATCAACGCCTGGTCTGCTAGCTGGAAAAGATACTTTAATGTCGTGTCCTTGGATCCCAAGGTGCGCACCACCTTCATCTCGTCAAAAACAAACTCTTCCGCCAATTGTGCCCGCAATGAAGCCGGCAAATCACTCATCTCACTAAACGCCCCCACCCGCCGACCATAGATCCATTGCAAGATCTGCCCAGCTCGATAGCTTGGTTGACCCAACTCTTTCAAACGTTCCCCTAAACCATCAAGGGTCAACGACTTAATCGGCACGCGCTCCACAACCACGGCGCTTATCCTTCCCCCCTGTCGGCCGCATCTAATGGCGTCACATCAACAACGGCAATCGTGATATTATCCTGCCCACCAGCCTCCATCGCACCCGCAAAAAGTGCGGCTACCTGCTCCTTCGCACCCTCCACCCCTTGGATCAGGTGCTCCATATCCGCGAGCTGGATCATGTCAGTCAAACCATCCGTGCAAATCAGAAATCGTGTCGGCCGCATCACCGCAATCGCTTGCACATGAACATCAATCTCCAAAACTTCATCCCGACCTCCCACCGCTTGGGTCAGGGCATGGAGAAATCCTGGACGCTTCCCTTCGCTCCTCTCCAACAAACCTTGGTCGATTAAATCTTCCGCCTCTGAATCATCTCTGGTTAGCAATTCCAACTTCCCCTCCTCCTCCCGATAAATCCGTGAATCTCCCACATGAAACATAAACAATCCCGTCGGACCACAGCCCAAGCCCGCAACCGTCGCCCCCATTGACGCAAAAGCCTTATCCGCCATCCCCCTCTCACAGAGAGTTTTATTCAAATTTTCAATCTGCATCTTTATGGCATCTTGCGTAATCAGCTCACATTGGCCTATCTCCGATACCACCGCACGACTCGCTTCCGCCCCAGCTAAGTGTCCACCGATTCCGTCCGATACGGCCACGAGCCACGGACTAGTTGATTTCTTCACTTCTGTCGGTGTTTCACAATCCGCGGCCTCACCATCGATAACTCCCGATCCCATCCAACAAGCATCCTCATTCCCACGCCGGACCTTTCCTCGGTGACAAATCCACCCCCCGCTCAACCCATAAAACTCCGCGACTCCAAGAGGGGCGGATTCCGAAACAAGACCGCTCTCTTCAACCACTGCCGAGGCCAAAGGTGGCGCTGGTGGAGGCGGGCCAATTATGGTACTTCTCCGAGCGGGAATGGGTTTACGAGGGTGCATAGAATGAAGTTCCTCACAATCTGCCAAATTATTCTCGTCTTTCAAGCCTTCGTCGCACCGTCCAGAAAATGAGCGGATCCTGTCGCTCCCCACTTCCCCAGAAAACTCCGCCTCTCCCATTGCGCCTCACCGCATTCCCCGCTAACACTTTGCCCGATGGACAAGGACTTTGGCAAAATCACCGACGACATCCTCACCTCCTATACCACAGGCGGCGGGATGAATAATATCGACGGCTCAAATCTTCCGTCTAAACGGGCCATCGCCTCGATTTGTGAAGACATCCTGCAACTCCTTTTCCCCGGCTTCCACGATACCGATCCCATCCACTCTCGCGATCTCCGACGCGTCACCGCCCACCGTATTTTTAGCATCGCCGATCGGCTGAATGAGGAAGTCTGTAAAAGTCTCCGCCTCGGCGAACCAGATTGCCCAAAAGTCCGCGCTGACGAAATCTTGGAGCAGTTTCTCAGCACCATTCCGCTTGTCCGAACCCAACTCTCCAAAGATATCTCCGCCGCCTTCGAAGGGGATCCCGCCGCGGGTGGCTTCGACGAAATTATCCTCTCCTATCCTTACCTCGAAGCCATTGCTATCCAGCGTTGTGCGCATCTTCTCTACTGCCACAAACTCCCTCTCATCCCCCGAATCATGACCGAATGGGCCCACTCCAGAACGGGGATCGATATCCATCCCGGCGCCCATATCGGTTCGCATTTCTTTATCGATCATGGCACTGGCGTGGTCATCGGCGAAACCTCGGTCATCGGTGCCCATGTCAAAATGTATCAAGGCGTTTCGCTCGTCGCTCGCTCGCTCGCCGGTGGTCAGCAGCTGAAAGGGAAAAAACGACACCCTACCATCGAAGATCATGTCACCATCTACGCTGGAACCACCATCATTGGCGGCGATACGGTGATCGGCGCAGGCTCAACGATCGGCGCCAATGTCTTCCTGACCCATAGCGTCCCCGCCCGCTCTCTGGTTTTTTATGAGGAAACCTCCCTCCGCATTCTCGATAAAGAACAGCCCCCCGAAAAGTGGGTGGCCGATTGGAGTATTTAAAACTGCACCCCCTTGGTCTCTGGTTTGGCATCGATAAACGAGGTGGGCTTCATTCTGGAGGATCGCCCCGCTGTGAGAATCCCCTGCACGCGATTCCGCACGGCCATGATGCGCGGTCCCAACTGAAGAGAGACGACGAGGTGCGTAGACTTTCGCCACAAAGATCGTTGTGACGAGCGGTGACAAAATTCCTTTCTATGGCGACAGCCTGACTGGTGGCGGTTTGATCAAGATTACGGGCTTCTTTCGCCGGCTCATCACCTTGGCCTAAGACCAAACTCGCAGAGCTCCGCAGCCGAATCGTGGATCTTTCGTGCCTTGAACTAAGGCCAAAGTGACTCGCAAATTATAGCGGCAGGCTCATGCGCGCTTTTTTATAAACAACTCCGTAGTGAATTTTGGTTATATCCAGTGAAAAAAGCACGTTTCGGTGAATTTTGAACCATTCACGCAGAGAGAACAGCAAAACTCGCAAGCTTCACGCAAAAACCATGCCAAAAATCCACAACCTCGGTAGTAATCTGCACTTTTTTCGAAGGGAAAAAAGGTTTTCTTGTGCTTTTTTTATTTTTTTGGGTGGGGGAATTTCAGGCGATTTTTTCGCTCACCAAAAATCTGGCGCCGCCCCCCAATTCAACTGAACGGCCAATCGACTCTCCGTCGACAACCCCATCAAGTCGCCGGCTTTTTTCCAACTCCGCTCGCCCTCTCCTGGCGTCTTGCGCGTGCCCTCCTTACTCCCCCGCCACCCCGCACGGGACTGGTCAGCGCCGCCGACCAGTGTAAATCGTGACGATTCCCCCGCTCATCGCCTCCGCTCGGACTTCCTCAAAGCCCGCCTGCTCGATCAAGTCGATCATCGCTTGGCCACAGGGAAACTTTTCAATCGAATCGCCCAGATAATCATAGGCCTCCTTATTGCCCGTGACCAGGGCCGCCAAGTGCGGCAAAACCCCATGCAGATAGGGCCGATAAATCCACCGCAACGGAGGCGGCGGCACCGAAAAATCCAGCACCAATAAGTGTCCACCCCGGCGGATCACCCGAGCCATTTCCCCGAGAGCTCCACTCCACGACGCCATATTTCTCAAACCAAAGGCGACCGTGAGGAGATCAAAACTCCCCGCCGCAAATGCCAAGCGCATTCCATCGGCAACCACCAAATTGTTCAAGCCCTTCCTTTGAGCAACCTGCAGCATCGGAAGACAGAAATCCGCCCCCACCAGCAACGCCTCTGGGCAGGATGCACGAAGATCAAGGGCGAGATCGCCGCTCCCCGTGGCCAGATCAAGAATCCGCGTCGGTTTCCACCCCGCAACGATCTTTGTCGCCTTTCGCCTCCAGAAAAAATCCAAGCCAAGGCTTAAAAAATGATTCGCAAAATCGTAACGCTGAGCAATCAACGAAAACATCGTTCGGACCGACTGACTTTTCTCTTTCTCGGTAATCATGCGACGGAGAGCTGAACAGAATTAGAATAGTTCACTGAGGCATAAAAGATGCTCCTCCAGAATTGTCGATCCCAACTTCTGTTCATCTCCATCAAACAACCAAAAACCCAGTCGCATCCCATGAATACCGATTGTCATAGCCACATGAAAATCCTCATTGTTGACGACGAACCCGCGAACGTTCGTCTTCTCGAACGCATCCTCGAGCTCGACGGATGTACCAATGTCCGGGGAGTTTCCGATTCCCGCCTCACCTTGGGCGTTTATGAGGAGTTTAAGCCCGATATCGTGCTCCTCGATCTCAACATGCCCCACTTTGACGGGTTCGCGATCATGCAGCAGCTTAAGACGGTGGTCGCCGAAGACGAATACCTCCCCATTTTGGTCCTGACCGCCGATATCAGTACGGAAACTCGAGTGCGCGCCCTCGCCAACGGCGCCAAAGATTTTGTCAATAAACCGATCGACCGCACGGAAGTCGTCTTGCGGATTAAGAACCTCGTAGAAACCCGGTTTCTCCACCTCGGAGTGAAGAAACAAAATGCCCAACTCGAAGAAGTAGTCCTCGAACGGACTTCCAGCCTGGAGTCCGCCCTTGAGGAACTGAAGTCCACCCAAGAACAAATCGTTAAGCAGGAAAGACTTCGCGCCCTTGGCATGATGGCAGGCGGGATCGCTCATGATTTTAATAATGCCCTCACCATGATGCTCGGCTACGGCGAACTGCTCCTCCCATGGCTCCATGAAAATGGTTCCCCACGCGAAACCGCTTACTTAGATCACATTATCGCCTCCGCTCAAGATGCCACCCAAGTAGTCAGCAGGCTCCGCGAATTCTATCGGCCCGCCGAAAATAACGAGGTTCGCGTCCCCGTCGACCTCAAAAAAGTCGCCCTCCAAGCCGTGGCCTTGACCACCCCAAGGTGGAAGGCCAAATGCCTTTCCGATGGCGTGCAGATCGAAGTCGAAACCACCCTCGACGATGTCGGCCTCGTAGCCGCCAACGCCTCGGAAATCCGCGAGGTCTTGACGAATCTCATCTTCAATGCGGTCGACGCCCTCCCCACCGGGGGCAAAATCACCGTCGGCACCGCCCCCACCCCCGAGGGCGTCAGCCTCACGGTCACGGATACCGGCATCGGCATGACCGAAAGCGAGCGCATCCAGTGTCTCGAACCGTTCTTCACCACCAAAGGCGAAAAAGGCACGGGTCTCGGGTTGTCAGTGGTCTACGGAATTGTTCACCGCCACGGAGGGAAGATCGAGATTTTCAGCAAAAAAGGCGTGGGAACCACTTTCAAAATTGAATTCCCCATTACCGAAGGAGCGGAGTTTGTCGAAGTGGTCGCCCTCGATCAAATCAGCGATCCCCTCCACGTTCTTATCGTCGATGACCAAGAAATCATTTGCGAACTCATCGCCGAACATTTGAGTGCCGACGGTCACAAGACCACGATCACCGCCAACGGACACCAAGCACTCCAAGCGTTCGCCGATGGCCACTATGATTTAGTGATCACCGATCAATCAATGCCCTTGATGAGTGGCGTTCAGTTAGCAACCGCCATCAAAAAGATTGCCCCGCAAACCCCCGTCGTTTTACTCACGGGCTTCGGAGACGAGATGATCGCCCACGGAAATCGGCCAGTCGGCATCGACCTCGTCCTCAGCAAGCCAGTCAGCCTCACCGAGCTCCGCGATGCCGTCTTCCAATCAACCAGAAAACCCGAGCTCCTCGCCAGCGTGGCCTGAGTTCCCCGCAAAAAAACCGTTCAACCGCTCAAAGCAAATGCTCGAGAGTGATTGAACGGTCTTGGTTGGGGCGCGTTTTACTTCGCCAAACCTGTGGCCAGCCAGATCTGACCGAGGCTAATCGGGAAGAATCGGGCCTAGAGAAATTTCACGGGGTGGCTGGTCTTGAATGGGTTCGTTCATAGCGTTGGTCATCGGAGAATCGTGGTGTTTTACGACAAATCGGGTTCTAAAAGTTTTCCGCAAAAATCCCTTGGCTCTCCCCAAATCCCCAGTTCCCCAGACCACCGGCATCCCTGACCGCCCCCGCAGACGCTGCCACCCCGTTCCTCGTGCCCAATCGCCCACCTTGCGTGGAGCATAACGATTTGGTTTCGTTGGTCTTACGCTGGGCAAGAGAACGGCTCGTTTTTAAATAAATCATCGCTAGGCGTTTGATTGTGAATAGGTCGTGAATAACTCTTGGATTGCCTTCGAATAACTTGTGGGCAACCCCCGACGACGAAGTCGCTCTTGAGTGTCAACCACAGGATATTGATTGCAAAACCGATGCAACCACAATTAGTGGGGGTCGGGAAGTTTTCTTTGCCAATAAAAATAACTTTTTTCCCCAAGACCTTCCCCGCCGCTGCCTGTCAGTAAATCCCTCAAATCACCGTAAATTGATCGCAATTACCCGCTATTCCAAGCATCGCCAAGACTCTCCACGCTGGCCAAATCCTCCCCATCCCCCCACGAAAAATCCCTCCCCTCGCCTTCATTCTCCACCGCTCTCGCCGTCAGACCGAACCTCCCGCCCACCGCCGATCCCCTCGACAACTCTTTCGCTGTCTTGATCTGTCTAAGGAACTGAACTCCGCGCCAACCGGAACCCGAAGTAGAAGTTGCTGCCCGACGGGCCCTATTCGCTCCGGGACGACACCTGCGCGTAGGACGCGATGTCGTCCCAGCTCCCGCCCCGAAGCACCCGGAGCGTGCCCGTAGACCCCCACTGATCAAAGCACCACTCCCACACATTCCCACTCATGTCATAGATCCCCAATTCATTCGCCTTTTTCGTCCCCACCTCATGCGTCTTTCCCCCAGAGTTCTCCTTATACCATCCCACCTCCCCTAAATCTTGACTCCCGCTATTCTCATACCCGCGCCCCTTCACCCCTCCCCTCGACGCCCATTCCCACTCCCCGTCACTCGGTAACCGATACCCATTCGCCCCAGCCTTCATTGCAATTTATCCTCGCTTCCCTTCCAATACACCTCCCCTCCCACCTCATACACTGGCACCAACCCCTCCTTCTCCCCCCTCGCTTTACACCATTTCAATGCTGAGACCAACTCACATCCGTCACTGGATACTTCTCCCCATTGCCTGCACCTTGCCCCATCTCATACCCTTTCCCCACTCCCTCACCTCCTTTCATTGCCCCCACGTCACCTCATACTTGCCCATCCCAGTATCTACACCCTTTTCCTCCTTCGAATACCCCACACTTAACACGATCATACCCATCAGAAAGACCAATCGGAAGAAACCGTGCTTCAATTTCATCCACGCTTCTCCCAGCTATCCCAAACCCTTGCAATTATTTATCCCTAATCAACGCAAGAAAAACTACCCTTGACTGACTCCTCTCCTCCCTTACACATCAACACAAAAATCAAAAGGCAACCAACAACAAAGCAGTTTCTTACTAACCTAAATTCCTTAAAAAATCTGTCCCAAATTGCCCCTTAAATCACCCACTTTTCGGCTCTCACCCCATCAGTTCGGATTGAAAAAACGGGTAACTGTAAGGTAACTGATGATTTCAGTCGCCACTCGCTAAAGAGATTCCATCTTTTTACCTCCGTGCTTGGTGGAGAAAGTCAGGCACTCGCTAAGGCAGTTAGGAAGTAGTCGCCTTCACCGACTTTGCCTTTGCTTATCGAAGAAACAAATAGCTTTGTTGATATGGGGCGGTTTGGTCTCCGCCTCGGGCAGTCAGTTATTCGCAATTCCATCGGTCGGCTGGTTTTTTTGTCAACGGACAAGGGAATCGTTGAAGACTGTGTTTTAGGGGCAATAAAACGGCAACTAACTCCGACGTTGTTGACGTTTGTTCATGATGTCGGCAGCGAATCCCTTGCCAGCCTTGTTCTTAAAGAATCGGGCCGGCGAGATTTGAACTCGCGGCCTCTTGAACCCCATTCAAGCGCACTACCAAGCTGTGCTACGGCCCGAAAATTAAGAGGGAAAATGTTTAACTGGATGCGAGAAAATGAAAAGGAGAATTTTTCCGATCCCCCTTACTTTTCTTCATAAAGTCACGAAAATTTCACCCCAATCATTCACAGACCGGTTCCCCAGAAATTTGCTATTTTCAAAGATCTGGCACCTTCTAAAGTCGACGCCTATGAATTTCGAAAAAGTCGCCATCGTCGGCGCCAGCGGTTACTCAGGAGAGGAATTAGTGCGCCTCCTCGGACGCCATCCTCAAGCACAAATCGTGGCCCTCACTTCACGACAACACGCCGGACAACTCGTCGAAACCGTTTTCCCCAAGTTCGCTGGGCAAAGTTACGCCAAACTCGCCTTCATCGGCAGCGAAATCAGCGGAATCATCCAATCGGGAGCCCGCGTCGTCTTCCTTGCCCTTCCGCACGGGGTGGCCGCAGAATTCGCCAAACCACTCGTCGAAGCGGGACTGAAAGTGATCGATTTAAGTGCCGATTTTCGCATTAAAAATCCCGCAATCTACGAGGAGTTTTATGGCGCCCCACCCCATGCCCCAGAACTCTCCCAACAAAGCGTCTACGGCTTGCCTGAGATTTATCGCCAAGAAATCCAGTCCGCCCAACTCATCGCCTCCCCAGGTTGCTACCCAACAAGTATCATTCTCCCCTTACATCCACTCCTGAAAAATCACCTCATTCGCCCCGAAGGAATCGTCATCAATAGCCTGAGCGGAGTAAGTGGCGCAGGAAGAAACGCCCAGACGGAACTCCTTTATGTCGAGTGCAATGAAAGCGTTCGCGCTTATAGCTCCCCGAAACATCGTCACCTCGCCGAGATCGAACAAGAACTCACCCTCGCTTTCGGCGCCCCAGTCGTGATCAACTTCACCCCCCATCTCATCCCCGTCAGCCGTGGCATCTTTACCACCATCCATGCCACCCCCGCTCCCGGCGTCGACCCAGAAACGATTTTTTCTTGCCTCACCGACACTTACGAAAAGGAGCCCTTCGTTCGCCTCCTCGGTCCCAAAGGCATGCCCGACACTAAAAATGTCACCCAAACCAACTTCCTCGATCTCGCTTGGCGGTTTGATCCCCGAACGGGCAAGATCATCCTCTTCAGCGCAGAAGATAACCTCCTCAAAGGAGCCTCAGGCCAAGCCGTGCAGTCTCTCAATATCCTCTGCGGATGGCCCGAAACCACTGGCCTTCTCTAAAACTTTCCCGATTTTTTTGAAAGAGTCTCGTCCTTCTTCCGAAAAAAGTTTGCACTCTCACCCACCCGCTCAGTCCACTTTTTAAAACATTCTATGCCTTACACCGAAATCACAGGAGGAGTGACCGCCCCGCAAGGATTCGTCGCCGGAAGTGCCTACGCTGGAATTAAAGCCAGTAATCCAGATCGCCCCGATATCGCCCTCATTTATTCGCCGACAGAAACCGTTGCCGCCGCCACTTTTACAACCAACCGAGTCAAGGCCGCCCCAGTTCGCGTTTCCATCATTCACCTCCGCAATAAAGACGTCCGGGCGATCGTTGCCAACGCGGGAAACGCCAACGCCTGCACCGGTCTCGTCGGCATCGAGTCCGCCAAACGGATGACCGCCGCCACTGCCTCCGCTCTCGGGATCAAGCCACGGCAAATCCTCGTCTGCTCGACGGGCCGAATCGGCGTCCAAATGCCCATCGAAAAAATCGAGGCCACCATCGCCACGCTTCCCCAGACACTCACCGCCACTGGAAGCCGCCAGGCCGCTGAAGCCATCATGACCAGCGACACTTTTCCAAAAGAAGTAGCGGTAGAGTTTGCCCTCGATGGAAAAACCGTGCGCATTGGGGGAATCGCCAAGGGCGCCGGGATGATCGATCCCAATATGGCAACGATGCTCTGCTTCATTACCACCGATGCTCAAATCGAGAAGACAGAACTCCAACAGGCCCTCAGCGTATCCGTCGAACAGTCCTTTAATCGCATCACCATCGATGGCGATATGAGCACCAACGACACCGTGATCATGCTCGCCAACGGAACCGCTGGAAACCAACCCATTCGCCACGGCACAGCCGCCGGAAAAACCTTCCAACGCGCCCTCGATCATCTCACTAAAAGTCTCGCGCGGATGATCGTCGAAGACGGCGAAGGCGTCACAAAATTTATCGAAATCCAAGTCAATGGTGCCGCCACCCTCAATGACGCCCGGCGAGCCGCCGAGGCCGTCGCCAATTCCACATTGGCAAAGTGCGCGTGGTTCGGTGGAGACCCCAATTGGGGCCGGATCATGGACGCCATCGGCTACTCAGGCGCGAAGATCAGGGAAGAACTCATCGACATTTTTTATGATGGTACGATTGCCGTTCAAAACGGCATGCCCAGCCGAACTCCCCTCAACAAACTCCAAGAAATCGTCGCGAAAAAACGCTTCAAGATCACCATCGACTTCCACCTCGGTAAAGCAGATTACTCCGTTTACACGACTGACCTCAGTACCGATTACGTCAAACTCAACATGGGCGAGTAGCCTCCAACACTCTGGAGAAAAGGAGAAAATCTTCCCGATCTTTAGTATCGTCATCCACCCTTACCCCACCCACCTCTCCACTCATTTCATCCATGGCTAAACCATCGCTCGACCGCGCCGAATCTCTCATCGAGGCACTCCCCTTCATCCAAAAATTTCGTGGCCAAACTTTCGTGATTAAGTATGGCGGAAGCGCCATGGAAGACGAACAAGTCATCGAACGCTTCCTCCGCGATGTCGTCTTCCTCGAGGCCGTCGGAATCAATCCCGTCCTCGTTCACGGTGGCGGAAAGGCCATCACCCAACGGATGCGCGATGCCGGACTCAAACCACGCTTCGTCAATGGCTTGCGCGTCACCGATACCCGCTCAATCGAAATCGTCGAAGAGGTCCTGGACACCATCATCAATCCAGGAATTGTCGCCCAACTCCAAGCCCTCGGTGGCCACGCCGTCGGGATCCACGGGAAACAAATCCTCATCGGACAAAAACTTCCCCCACAGACCGAAGGCAAATCCACCGCCGTCGACCTCGGCTTCGTCGGCGAGGTCATCGATTTACTTCTCGAACCCATCCTCGCCGCCATCGCCCGCGAACACGTCCCCGTCATTTCTCCACTCGCCCGGGATGCCGATGGCGTCGTCCTCAATATCAATGCCGATATCGCCGCTGGCACGATCGCTGGACGCCTCCAAGCCACCAAAATGATCTACCTCTCCGATGTCCCAGGACTGATGCGCGATCCTTCAGACCGATCTTCCCTCATTCCCTCGGTAACCGCCGAAAAAATCGAGCAACTCATCGAAGAGGAAATCATCGTCGGCGGCATGATCCCCAAAGTCGAAAGCGCCGTCCTCGCCCTCGCCCAGGGCGTCAAAAAAGTCCACTTCATCGACGGCAGAATGCCCCACTCCCTCCTCCTCGAAATCTTCACAAACACCGGAATCGGCACAGAAATCGTCCTCTAACTCACGGTCGCGTCAAGGTCACGGTGTTGCTCGCCGCGTCCCCGCCATCCTTCAGACGCACATAAGCCCGAAAGGAAACCACCGACCCACTCGTAGTCAGCCCTTTCGATGTCTGAAAAATCGGCGTTTCCCCAGCAGGAATGACCCCCACCAAATGCTCCCGAGTCGTAAAAAATTTCGCCCCCGCACACCACCGCAATTCATACTCTTTTAAGTCCGTATCCAGACTCACCCCCACGGTGATTCGCGCCACTTCCTCCGTCGCCAACCACTCCGCCTCCAACGAAACCGGTTGCGGCGATCGCCCACTCTCAGGCGTCAAAAGTGGCATGGTCTCCAACAACTCTTCCCCAGGCAAAATGCGCGTCGGTACCGCTTGCCGATACTGCTTCATCATCGTGTAAAGCTCCGTCTGGAGCTCATTCCGGCGGTGCATACAGATCGAAAAACTCTGCTCCGCGCCCACCGCATCCTCATAATATTTGGGCAGTTTCGCCACCAAACTCGCAAACTCCGCCTGGGTGGTCCCATCGACCAAGACCACCCACCCCGTCGCCCCACTCGGAGGCGCCAGATTGATTCGCTCCCATAACTTCACCACCTGAATGAGTCGCTGATTGAAAATTTCCTGCCCCTCCCCGACGCCAGGAACCAGAGGCAAAACTTTCGCATAAACACTTTCCCCCATCACCCCTCGAACCATCTGATTGAAAAGTCGCAACTTCATCAGCAACGGCTCCTTAGCCTGCTCAATCGCGACCCTCGCCTCCGCAATCCTCAAGTCCGCATCCTCCAAGCGGTTCCTCTCCTCGAGAAGCTCCGCCCGAGTCTCCTCAAAAAAATTCGCATCCGCCCCATCATTTAATGTCAGTGGCAAAGCCTCGGGAAGGGACCGGTTGACCTCCACCCAGTGGGCTAAAAATTCGGCAGTGGTGGGAATGTAGGACGCTGATCCAGAAATTGGCATATAGGAAATAGTAAAGTTAAGTTAAACGCCAAAATTAACTACTTTAGCAAAAAAATCAATCGCAAATTTGATTAAATCATTAAACAAAGCCAAAAAAACAAAGCAAAACGCAATTAAAACAACCCAACAATTTGACAAAATGTCGCATCAAGCAGTTAAAAAAGCAATTAAACTGACAATAATAAACGCAAAAATGACTATCACAGTAGTTTTTCTTGTTTTTTACAAGTATTTGCAATTTTAAGCTAAAAACTCGGTTCGGCACCCAACCCGCCAAAATCCCCACCCCCAAAACCCATCGCCCAAAACCATCGCCCAAACCATCGCCCAAACCCGGTCTTTCGTGTCGCGTAGGGGCGGACCCTCGCGGCGTCCAAACCCAACGCCCAAGCCCCCCCAAGCCCATCGCTCAAGCCCACCCCCAAACCACAAAAAGCCATCCAAAGCGCCGCACGAAATCGGGATCATTTTAATTGTTGCTCAAGGGAGATTATAGTTGTCGTTGATCAACCCACACCCCAAGCAC
>JBAWZW010000014.1:0-35746 GCA_037142835.1 Verrucomicrobiota bacterium | reverse complement strand
TTGGTCGACTTCGTTGGCTTCGCCACTTTAACCGACGCCGCCACCTTAGTCGTCTTTGTAGACTTCGCTGGTTTCGCTGACTTTGTGAGTTTAGTTGGTTTGGCTTTGGCCATAAAATAGAGGGGGAAAATTTAGGTGTTCGTACTGAATGGAAAAATTGAAGGGGGCTTATTTACAAGGGAAACGCGGCTCTTGCAAGGAAGAAATTACCTCTTCTGCAATCAATCCCCGCAACTCCAAAAGAGTCCACCCCCAAACAAAGCAAGCCGACCTAAAATTTTGCCTTTTTCCCATTCTCCCCCCTTAAGCTGATGGCAACTCACGCACGGGATCACTTTCCGCATCGTAGTTCACCCCTGCAAAACCAAACCCGAAAAGCTTCAGAAACTCTGCTCGATAACCCTCAATATCCGTCATCTCAGCCAAGTTCTCCGTGGTCGCTTCTGGCCAAAGCACCGCAACCTCCGCCTGAATCTCGGGACGCATCTCCCAATCATCAATTCGAATCCGCCCACCTTCATCCACCATCAATCCACCCGAACCAGTCAATCGCTCCGCAAAAAGCCGGTAGATCTGCTCCACACATCCTTCGTGTAATCCGTGCGCCTTCATCACCTTGTAAAGCATTGCAATGTAAAGAGGCACGACAGGAATTGCCGAACTCGCTTGTGTCACCAATGCTTTGTTCACCGAAACAACCGCCCGCCCCCCACTCGGACCGATGCGCAACTGAATCCGCGCCGCCGCCTCCTCAAGATCCTCTTTGGCTCGCCCAATGGTTCCACTCCGGTAAATCGCCCGCGTCAACTCCGGCCCAATATAACTATAGGCCACGGTCGTTGCCCCCTCAGCCAATACCCCCGCTCCACTCAAGGCCTCCATCCACATCTCCCAATCCTCCCCCCCCATGACCGCAATCGTATCCGCAATCTCTGCCTCGCTCGCTGGCTCAATCGCAATCTCAACGACCGTCCCCTTATCCGTGTTCACCGTCTTGGCCGCAAAGGACTGCCCCACAGGTTTCAACGTAGAACTATGCGTCGCTCCCGTCTTCGGATGAACCCGCCGTGGCGAAGCCAAACTGTAGACCACCAGGTCTACTTCTTTGAGGTCCGCTCGAATGGTCGCAATGACTTGCTCCTTCATCGCATCCGAAAATGCATCACCGTTTAAACTCTTCGCATAGAGCCCATTCGCCCGAGCAATCTGCTCAAACGCTACCGAATTATACCACCCAGCACTCCCCGTCCGCCCCTCCTCCCCAGCCTTTTCAAAAAAAACTCCCAAAGTCCCCGCCCCACCACCAAAAGCACTAACGATCCGACTGGACAACCCATAACCAGTCGAGGCGCCAATCACCAAAACGCGCTTCCCCACTCCTTCAATCGCTCCCTGACCACGAACGTAGTCAATCTGCTCCTGAACATGCGCCGCACAGCCTTCAGGGTGAGCAGTGGTACAAATAAATCCTCGAATTTTCGGCTTAATAATCATCCTCCCTTGGTCGATACAGATCCGGATCACAAAAAGCAACTCCGCTCGCCAGACATTCACTTGGAATGATCCCACTTTCAGCTAAACTCTGACCTTGATTCTCTTGTTATGCGCTCGCCTATCCACAGCCTCATTCTCCTCCTCCTCGTCTCCTCACCGCTCTCCGCCGAAAGCCTTCCTCCATCCTCCGCCCTCGCCGCCCTCCGCAAACTCCCCCGGACCGACGCCAAACGCCTCGCCCAAATCGAAGCCCGAGACGGAACCCCAGTCCCAGAACGCTGGCACGTCATTGTTCACGAACCAAAATCTGAAAATGGCTTGCGCGAATATGTCGTCGCAGGTGGCGAAATTGTCGCCTCCCGTGAGGTCTCGCAGTTTTCAGAAAGTATTCGGGCTGAAGATGTTCTCGGAACCGATTCGCTCAAAATAAACTCCGATCAGGTCGGGAAAATCGCCGAGCAATACGCCCACGCCAATAACCTGTCGGTAGCACGAATGCATTACCAACTGAAGAAAGATGGGTCCGCCGCAACCCCTCTCTGGACAGTTACTTGCATCGATACCGCAGGCACCGAAATCGGTCGCCTCGTGATCAGCGCCGGACGCGGATCAGTCATCTCCCACCAGGGCTTTCATGCCACTCCACCCTCCGCCGTGATCCCCCTCTCCCCGATTTCCACTCCCCCAGAAAAACCTCGCATCGCCCCATCCTCGCCCATTGCCAAGTCATCCTCCCCCTCAACCCCTATCCCCGTCGCCATCGAGGTCGCCACCCTACCAACGGTCCCACCACCCGCAACCTCTCCCCCTCCCAAAAAACCTAGTCTCCTCGGCCGAGTCGGTTCCGGATTCAATCAGATCGGTAATCAATTTCAAAAAATCATCAAAGGGAAAGCCAAGGAAAATCCTCCAGAATGAACCTCGCCACCCAACTCACCCGCATCCTCGGAAAAGATCGCGTGGCCAGTGATCCCACCACCATCGCTACCCACGCTTCCGATAAGTGGTTTGCCAGCCAAAACCCTGATGTCGTGGTCTTTGCAGAATCTGCGGACGATGTCAGCCGGGTACTTAAATTCGCCAATCGTCACCAAATCCCCGTCACCCCACGGGGCTCGGGATTTGGCTACGTCGGGGGCTGCGTCCCCATCCAAGGTGGCATCGCCCTTTCCCTCGCTAGGATGAACAAGATCAAGGAAATTCACTTTCCCGATGCCGTCGCGGTGGTCCAGCCAGGCGTGATCACAGGCGTCCTCCAAGCCGCCGCCAAAAAAAAGAAACTCTTTTACCCCCCGGATCCCGCAAGCCTCAAAGACTGTAGTATCGGAGGAAATATTGCGACCAACGCCGGCGGGCCTCGGTGCCTTAAATATGGAGTCACCCGACACTATGTTCTCGGCCTCGAAGTGGTTTTAGCAGACGGACGCATCCTCCGAACTGGCGGCCGTACTCACAAAAATAAGACGGGCTTCGATCTCATCGGGATGTTTGTCGGAAGCGAGGGTCTCCTCGGCGTGGTCACCGAAGCCACCCTCCGCCTCCTCCCACTCCCTCCCGCACGCGCGACCCTCTCCGCCAGTTTCCGCACCTTCCGCGAGGCTGCCAATGCCGTCCAAGCCATTTTTGCCGAAGGCTTTCTTCCCTCCGCCCTCGAAATCGCCGATCCCTTCACTCTGGCAGCCGCCGGCACCCACCTCGGAAAAATCCTCGCCCCCAGCGGCAGCGCTCATCTCCTTTTGGATCTCGATGGCCAGAAAGCCTCGGTCGCCAGTGAAGTGAAATCCCTCGCCAACCTCCTCGAGAAACTGGACGCCGGCGGAGTGAAAACCGCCCTTGGCGAACTCGCTTGCGAGGAACTCTGGAATCTGCGCCGCGCATTTTCCCAATCCCTCAAAGCAACCGGCTTGCCAAAGCTCAACGAAGATATCGTTGTCCCCCGTGGTCGACTCACTGACCTCGCCCTTTTTACCGAAAAACTCCGAAAAAAATACGGCTTCCCCATCGCCTGCTTTGGCCACGCTGGAGATGGAAATATTCATGTCAACCTCATGGCCGCTGGCTACCACGAAAGCCGTCCCATCAAAAAAAAGGTCACCCAAGCTCTCGATGAACTCTTTGCCAAAGTTCTCGAATGGGGGGGCGTCATTACGGGGGAACACGGCATCGGACTCGCCAAAGAACGGTGGTGGCCTCAAGCAACCTCGTCCGTCAGTCGCTCCGTCCACACGGCCCTCAAACAGGCCCTCGATCCCCAAGGAATCCTCAACCCGGGAAAGTTTGTGCGAACTCAATCCATCTCCGCCCAAACCTCAGAAATCCTCGACTCCCCCACCCCCTAATCCTTCCCCAGCTTTTCTTTCGCCAATCGCAATTTTTCGGCGACCTTCTTATTACCCTCAAGCGCTAAAGATTTTTCCCAAAGACCAACCGCCTCGGAAACCTTGCCCATCTGCAGGTACACTTCCCCGAGATGATCAAGAACCGTTGGATCATCTTTTTTATCCTCGCGAAGAATACTCGCCCGTGCTTCCAAAAGCTCTTTCAACGCTTGCTCAAATTCCCCTTTTCGAAACGAGCACCAACCAAGGCTATCGAGGTATTCTCCTTTTCCAGGCTCCAAACTCAGCGCTTTCTTGATCATCTCTGCAGCCTCCTCAAGCCGCTCATTTCGATCAGCCCACATGTAGCCCAGATAATTGTAAGCCTGAGGCACTTCAGGCTCCATTTTAATGCTCAATTTCAGCAAATCGACCGCCTTATCCACCTTGCCCGCCTGCTCGGCTGCCGCCCCATAACTAAAATAAAATTCCCCATTGAGCATTTCTCGTTGATTCGTCTCCGCAATAACTAAGGCATCAGCAAATGCCTGCACCGACTCCTCGTGATGCTTCGCCTGACTGGAAGCAATCCCCAAAAGATAGGCAATCACCGGACGATCAGGATACCGCTTCCGCGCCCCCGCTAGCACATCAATCGCCCGCTCATAGTGCTTCGTCCGAATTAGTAACAGCCCGAGGCGTTCATGCCCACTTGGCTCGGGCGCATCGAGCCGTAGACTCAACTCAAAATTTGCCACCGCCTTCTCCAAATCATCCTTTTGCAAATACAACTCGCCCAACAACTCATAGGTTTCCACCCGAAGCGGACTCTCCTTGACGATCGCCTCCAACTGCGCAATCGCTCCGTCCGGTTGCGAGGTCACCAGATAGCACCGCGCCAACTTATCCCGCACATTATTCAAAGGAGGATCGTCCGGCCCCGAGGGAAGTTTGGTAATCGCCAAGTAATAAGGAATCGCCAACTTAACCTGCTGCGAAAGGACATAAAAATCTGCCACCTTCGTCAGCACAGAAATGTCATTGGCCCCAAGCTCAGAAGCACGACGAAAAGTCGCATTGAGCTTCTCCAATTTTCCAGCGGCCACCGACCCGTCTGCTTGCAACCAAAGTCGCGCCTCCAATTCCCCGAGCTGAGCCCAGTAATTGGCATCGGTTGAGGAAGACTTGGTCGCTCGATCAAGCAGTTGCTCTGCCTTCTTTTCCTGACCGTTCGCAAAATAAAGCCCGTAAACCCCTTGAAGAGCCGCAAAGTTATCTGGCGCAAGCGCTAACCCCTGCTCCGCATAACGAATGGCCAGCTCGGGTTTATTCAAATTCTTCGCGTAAAGCTCGGAAAGAAAAATATACGGCAAAGCCTCCTTTGGAGAGGCCTTGATCGCATCCTTTAAAATTTGAATCGCCGATGTCGGGTCGTTCCTCCGAGCCAATTCATAGGCCACCTTGACCGCTAACTGGACATTACTCGGATCGAGTTCCAGTGCCTTGCGATATCCCTCCAGCATTTTTTCTTGGTCAGAGTTTTCCTCCGCCAATAAACCGCCAGCAAAAGATGCCAGAGCTTGGGCTTTTTTCGCGCCCTCCGTGTCCAAGGCAAGATCAGAGGGCGCCGGCCTAATCGGCGAGGGCAAAGCATCCGCAACTTCCCCCTGAAGGGATTGGGCTGGGGAATCAAATCCTAAAGATGGCTTCCCTAAAAGGGGCTGCCCACCGAGTCTTAAGGATTTCCCCTTTTCACGAACTTGCGGAACTGGCTTTCCCTCAGCGGCTCTCGCGTAAGGGCCAAATTCCTGATGCAGACCAGCGAAGCCAATCGCGACCCCAAAAGCCCACCAGTAAGTCCGTCGAAAAGGAAGTGTTCGGCACAAATTCATGCCGCACAACCTAACCTCCTAAGACTTATAGCGCAAACGCTTCTTGTGGCGGTTTTCCTTCATCCGCTTCCGACGTTTGTGTTTGGCGATTTTTGCCTTCCGGCGCTTTTTAAGTGAACCCATTATTTAGAGAGGTGAGATTTGGTTGAGGGGCGAGGAGAGAACCATTATTGAATGGCCAACGCAACTAGAATTTTCAAAAAAGACCGAAATTTAGTAAACTAACTTGTTCAACGGATACTCAATGATCCCTTCCGCTCCAAGCTCCTTAAGCTTCGGGATGATTTCACGAACCACTTTTTCATCAATAATCGTCTCCACCGCCACCCACCCAACAGTCGCTAACTTGGCGATCGTCGGGTTGCGCAAAGCAGGCAAGGCCGCCAATAGATCAACCAATCGCCCTTCAGGAAGGTTCATCTTTAATCCCACCTTGTCACGGGCCGCAAAAGCCCCCTGCAAAAGCAGGACAAGCGTTTCAATTTTGGTCTTTTTCCAAGAATCATTCATCGCCTGATGATTAGCGATCAACTGCGGCGAAGATTCCATGATCGTCGCCAAAATACGCAACTGATTCGCCCTCAACGATGATCCCGTTTCCGTCACATCCACAATCGCATCCACAAGATCCGGAACTTTAACCTCAGTCGCCCCCCAAGAAAACTCAATCGTCGCCGTCACCCCATGAAGAGCGAGATAACGCCGGGTCATCTCCACCGCCTCCGTGGCGATCACTTTGCCCTGCAAGTCTTTTACCGACTGGATTGGCGAGTCTTCCGGCACCGCGATTACCCAGCGGGTTGGCACATTACTCGTCTTGGAAAAAGTCATTTCACAAAGCCGCGCAACATCAGACCCGTTGTTCTCAATCCAATCCTTGCCCGTGAGACCACAGTCCAGAAATCCATGCTCCACATAACGCGAAATCTCTTGGGCACGCAGAAGCCGAATGGTCATTTCCGCGTCATCAACCGACGGCTTGTATGATCGGCTGGCCCCAGAAATATTGAAACCCGCTTTGGCAAAAAGAGTGAAGGTTGGCTCTTGAAGACTGCCAGTAGGCAAGCCGACTCGAAGCACGCGTTGAGGTGTATCCATAGTGCCCCCAACCCTAAAGAGTTCAGAACCCGCGGGCGAGGGGAAACACACTCCCATCCACCCCAAATATTTCCCCGGTCATTGTTGAATCCTCCTCAAAAAAGCCGCATCTGCGGTCTCATCTCGGCCAACGCGTCAGCCGCCTTCTTTTTATTACGAGGCTTGCCAAACTTTTGCGGTGGAGGGGCTTCCGCGAGCGTCGGCCTGCCATCCGCATTCAACTCATGCTGCTCGAGATTCGAAAGAATTTCTTTGGCTCTAGACAAAATTAAGGGCGGAAGCCCCGCAAGACGAGCCACCTGAATCCCATAACTTTTATCGGCTCCGCCCTTGATGATTTTTCGAAGAAAAATAATCTGATCGTTCCATTCTCGCACCGCCACATTGTAGTTGCGCACCCCACTTCGAGTCATTTCTAGCTCCGTCAGTTCATGATAATGCGTCGCAAAAAGTGTCCGCGCCTTAATCTGATCGTGCAAAAACTCCGCCACGCTCCAAGCGATGGAAAGCCCATCAAAAGTCGAGGTGCCACGGCCAATTTCATCAAGAATGATCAAAGACTTCGCGGTGGCGTTGTTCGTAATATTCGCGGTTTCATTCATCTCCACCATGAAAGTAGACTGACCACGGGAAAGATCGTCGTTAGCTCCAACCCTCGTAAATATCCGATCCGTCAACCCGATCTCCGCGGCTTTGGCAGGAATAAAACTCCCGATTTGCGCCATCAAAACAAGCAACGCCACCTGCCGAATATAAGTACTTTTTCCCGCCATATTTGGCCCTGTCAGGATGAGTAGCCGATTCTTTTCCCCATCAAGCAACACGTCGTTTGGAACAAATTTTTCTTCAATAAGCACTTGATCAAGAACAGGATGCCTTCCGTCCGTAATCGAAAGACGCAGATCACATTCCAAGACAGGCCGACAGTAACTAAACAACCGGGCAGTTTCCGCAAAGGCCGCCAAGACATCAAGAGTGGCGATCGCCGATGCATTCCTCTGCAAAGCAACCAAATCCAGCATCACTTGGTCGCGAAGCTGAAGAAAAAGCTCCTGCTCCAGTGCCTTCGCACGCTCGTCAGCACCAAGAATTTTTCCCTCAACCTCTTTCAATGCTGGAGTGATAAACCGCTCCCCCGTCGCGACCGTTTGCTTCCGATGCCAACCCGGCGGAACCGCCGCTAGGTTGGACTTCGTCACTTCAATAAAATAGCCAAAGACGGAGGTAAACCGAACCTTTAATGATTTAATTCCCGTCTCCTCAATCGCTCGTTGCTGAAGCTGGGCAATCCAATCCTTGCCATCACGAGCCGCCTGCCGAAGCTCATCCAACCCCCCGTGATAGCCGTCCCGAAATATCCCGCCATCGCGAGTCAGTGCCGGCGGCTCATCAACGATTGCCCGCGCCAAGATTTCAACCAAATGAGGAAGCGGATGCAGATCATCGAGAATTTTCTGGAGAAGCGACAGGTTGCCCTCATTCAAACTCGGGGAAGACTCGGGCGAACTCAGCCCAGCAAACGGTGCCAAACGGAGAGCCTCAAGGTCAGCCTGCAGTTGCGGGATCTGCTCCAAACTGACCCGAAGAACCTGAAGATCGCGCGCATTCCCCCCCAACTGAGTCAACCGTCCAACCGTCCGCTCAATATCCCGGATCGATTTGAGCGTCTCGCGAATGCTTCCCAGCAAGAAAGATTGCTCCAGCAAATCCGCGAGGACTTGCTGTCGCGCTTTCAGTTGGAGCAGGTCGCACAGCGGATGAAGAATCCAGTCCCGGAGCTTGCGCGCCCCCATTGGAGTCACCGTCCGATCCAAAGCCCCCAACAAACTGGTATCCCGCCCACCACCCCGAGCCTGCACCAGCTCAAGATTCGATTGCGTGGTCGCATCAAGAACCATAAATTGCGTGCTTCGATACACGACCAAGCGAGTGATATGACCAAGCGATCTGCGGAGCTCGCTCTTTAGGTAATGCAAGATCGCCCCCGCCGCTCCAACCGCCGATGGCATCCCATCGCATCCAAAACCCTCGAGCGATTGAACCTTAAAGTGCTCTCGAAGAGTGAAATAAGCTTGGCTGTATATAAAGGTATAACCATCACGAGCTACCAATCCTCGAACTTCCTGAAACTCGCCTGACTGCTCTTCCGCCACAAGAACTTCGGCTGGCTGCACCCGCGCCAACTCGTCAGACAAAGCCGCCTGATCGTCGAGCTCAGTGACGCGAAACTCCCCCGTGGTCAGATCAACAAACGCAAAACCCCATCCACCCTTTTCCCCACGGTAAATTGCCGCGAGGTAGTTATTTCGCTTCGCATCCAGCAAATGCAAATCTGCCACCGTTCCAGGACTGACAATCTGGGTGATCGCTCGCTCCACAATCTGACCCTTCTGCGGTTCGCCCACCTGATCACAAATCGCTACCCGACGCCCCGCCTTAATTAACCGACGAATGTAGTTCTCCGCCGCGTGATGCGGAATACCGCACATCGGAACGAGGTTTCGCTTTGTCAAAGCGACATTCAACAAAGCAGACGCCTCCTTGGCATCCTCAAAAAACATTTCGTAAAAGTCACCCAAACGAAAAAGGAGCAAGGTGTCGGCAGGCAACGACCGGCGGATGCCCTGATACTGTTGCATCATCGGCGTAAGATTTTCAGACATCACTCAAGGGTAAAGGAGCGAATCCAACCATACAAGCTAGGACAAAATTGGGGCCCTCATGGCCAAAGGGTGAAACGCCTCAACAAATATCACCCCCCTCCGCGCAGAACGATCAAACCGCCACCTCGTTTCGAAAAAAGCCAAGCCAAACTCCAACTTTGCCCAAGGTCTAAGCACGAGACTCTCCCGATACCAATTCACCATTACATCCGACTTCAAAAAACATCGCCGAAGCTCGGTCAAAAAAATTCTCCGCAATTTCCAAAGAATTGTCTTGCAGACACCATCAAAATGTCGGAGATTCCGCGTCCATTTTGCCGTAAGGGATTGCCACCTTACTTTATCCGTCTTGAGCACCGACACAGTAGACCATCACAATTTTTTCCGCAGAAACGTCAAGACGCAGGGGCTAGCTTTTATCCCCTGCGTCTTGGCGTCTCTGCGACTTTTGCGTGAAGCAACCATGTTTAAGTGCTCCTCACAGAGGCCAAATTCACACGTCGATAGTCCAAAGCGTCCACCCGCAACGTAACCCTTTTACGCTCGCTTCGTTGGCTGGTCAACGGAGGTAAGAGCGTCCAGTAGCCACCAGCATTTCGAGCAATTACTTCCATGTCTGAACGCAAATATTTTGGCAAACTCCGGGAAGGCGCTGAACCGCCCAACCTCATCGAAGTCCAACTCGATAGCTATATCGATTTTCTTCAACAAGATGTCAGCCCCGCTAAGCGGAAAATGACGGGCCTCCAAGCCGTGTTTAAAGAGGTCTTCCCCATCCAAAGTTACGACGAAACCGTCACCCTCGACTTTGCCAGCTACGACATCGGTGAACCCAAACTGAATATCCGCGAGTCGATGCGTGAAGGCCTGACCTTTAGCGCCCCGCTCCATGTTACCTTCCAACTCAAAGAGGAGCGCGCCACCAAAGAAGAAAAGGTCTACATGGGAGAAATCCCTCTGATGACCCCACAAGGCACCTTCGTCATCAACGGTGCAGAACGCGTCGTCGTCTCCCAGCTCCACCGCTCCCCAGGTATCTGCTTCGAATCATCCATCCACCTCAACGGCAAAACCCTTTACAGTTTCCGGATTATTCCCGATCGCGGCTCCTGGGTAGAAGTTCAGTTCGACACCAACGATTTGCTCTATGTCTACCTCGACCGGCGCAAGCGCCGGCGGAAGTTTCTCGCCACCACCTTCCTGCGTGCCTTGGGTCACGGTTCCGATGAGGAAATCATTAAGATTTTTTACAAGGTCCAGGACCTCAAATTAACCGAAAGCCTCGAAGAAGAAGAAATCGCCAGCCTCGTCTTGATCGCCGATGTCCGCGACGGGGAAATTACCGTAGCCCGAGCCTTCGAACCGCTCACCAAAGCCACCATCCGCCAAGTCATCGCCCTCGGAGTCAAGACCGTCCAAGTGGTCGACACCAAGCTCGACGATACCGTGATCAAGGCCCTGAAAAAAGATCCCGCACACGACGAAGAAGAAGCCCTCAAGGATATCTACCGTCGCCTCCGGCCTGGCGATCCACCAACCGTCCCCAATGCGCGGGGATTGCTCAAACGACTCTTCTTCGATCCGAAAAAGTATGACTTGGGCCGGGTCGGACGCTACAAGCTCAACCAAAAAATGAGCTTGGACGTCCCGCTCACCGAGCGGACAATGACCAAAGAAGATTTCATCGCCGCCATGAAATATCTCATCGGCCTCCGCCGAGGCGAAGGAACGCTCGACGACATTGATCATCTTGGATCGCGGCGCGTCCGTACCGTCGGCGAACTCCTCGCCAACCAATGCCGAGTCGGATTAGCTCGCACGGAACGCCTCGTCAAAGAGCGTATGACTCTTTTTGATGTCAATATCGAAGGCATGACCCCGCAGAAGCTGATCAATCCCAAGGCTTTGAGTGCCGTGATCCGCGACTTCTTTGGTCGCTCACAGCTTTCTCAATTCATGGATCAGACCAACCCGCTCGCGGAACTGACCCACAAGCGGCGCCTTTCGGCCCTCGGGCCAGGAGGCCTCTCCCGCGACCGCGCAGGCTTCGAAGTCCGCGATGTTCATCCTTCCCACTATGGGCGAATTTGCCCGATCGAAACGCCAGAAGGCCCGAACATCGGACTGATTTCGTCGATGTCGACCTTCGCCAGAATCAACGAGTTCGGATTCATCGAAACTCCCTACCGCAAAGTCGAAAATGGACGCGTCACCGACAAGGTGGACTTCCTGACTGGCGACAAAGAAGAAAGCTTTCTCGTCGCCCAGGCCAATGCCGCCTTCGACGAAAAAGGCAACTACACCAGCGAAAAGGTCAGCGTCCGTTACCGTGGAGACTTCCTCGAGGTCGAGCCCTCCAAGGTCCACTACATGGATGTTTCTCCAAAGCAACTCGTCTCCGTCGCTGCGGGATTGATTCCCTTCCTCGAACACGACGATGCCAACCGGGCACTCATGGGATCGAACATGCAACGCCAAGGCGTTCCACTACTGATTTCTGAATCGCCAATCGTTGGCACGGGAATGGAAGGTAAGGTCGCTCGCGATTCCAAGGCGGTGATCGTTGCAGAGGCCAATGGCAAAGTCGCCAGTGTCAGCGGAGACCTGATTGTCGTCACCAAGGACGGCCAACTCCCTGAAGGAAAGAAAAAACTCAAACACGATCCCGAAGAAGGCGTCTACCTTTATGAACTCCGGAAGTTTATGCGCTCCAACGCAGGCACTTGCGTAAATCAGAAGCCGATTGTCAAGAGAGGTCAATCGATCAAAAAAGGCGATGTCATTGCCGACGGTCCCAATACGGAACAGGGCGAAATCGCTCTCGGACGCAATGTCCTCGTCGCCTTCATGCCTTGGAATGGCTATAACTTCGAAGATGCGATCACGATTTCGGAAAAGGTCGTGAAAGAAGACATCTACACTTCCATTCACATCGATGAATTCGATATTGGGGCGCGGGATACCAAACTCGGGCCAGAGGAAATCACCCGCGACATTCCCAATGTCAGCGAGGAAGCCCTCCGCAATCTCGGCCCAGACGGCGTCATCCGCATCGGTGCCGAGGTCAAACCCGGCGATATTCTCGTCGGAAAAATCACTCCAAAATCTGAGACGGAACTGGCTCCAGAAGAGCGCCTTCTCCGAGCAATTTTCGGAGAAAAAGCCGCGGACGTCAAAGACACTTCCCTGACCGTTCCATCTGGAACCTATGGAATCGTCATGGATGTCAAGGTCTCAAGCAGGAAGGAAATCACCAGGATCAAACTCTCGCCTTCGGAAAGCAAACGCCAAGCGAAGGAAATCGACGAAGATCACGCCAAGCGAAAGGAAGAACTCCACGAACAACTCACCGAGGCCCTTTCAAACATCCTTCTCGGCGAAAAAATTCCGCTCGACGTCGTCAACGCCCAAACGGGGGAAATCATTATCCCCGCGAATCGGAAAATTACCAAGACTTTGCTCCGCAAACTCGCGGGCGTTTACGATCACGTGGACATCGATCCCTCGCCAATCCGCAACCGAATCCGCGAACTGATCAGCCAGTTTGAGCCAAAGTTTGCTGAACTCGAAACCGATCGCGAGCGCTCCATGGACAAAGCGGGCAACGGCGATGAAGTCGACCCCGGCATCATCAAACAAGTAGTCGTCTACATTGCCTCGAAGCGGAAACTCTCCGTCGGAGATAAAATGGCAGGACGCCACGGAAATAAAGGCGTAGTCGCCCGGATCGTTCCCGAAGAGGACATGCCCTTCCTCGCCGACGGCACCCCCGTAGAAATCTGCCTCAATCCGCTTGGCGTGCCCTCTCGGATGAACGTCGGACAGGTTCTGGAAACTCACTTGGGTGTCGCCGCCAAAGCCCTCGGGTTCAAGGTAGCAACGCCAGTGTTCGACGGCATTCACGAATCGCAGATTTTTGAGTACATCAAACAGGCCCGAAAAGTCGATGGCTACACCTGGATCAATGAAACCGGAAAAGCCATGGTCTACGACGGTCGGACTGGGGATGCCTTCGATCAACCAATTGTTGTCGGCTACATTTACATGCTCAAACTAGGACACCTTGTTGCAGACAAAATCCACGCTCGGGCAGTCGGTCCTTACTCCCTCGTCACTCAGCAACCCTTGGGCGGCAAGGCCCAATACGGCGGACAACGTTTCGGAGAGATGGAAGTTTGGGCCCTCGAAGCTTACGGGGCCGCCTACACCCTGCAGGAGCTCCTCACGGTCAAGTCAGACGACGTCGCCGGCCGGACCCGCATCTACGAATCCATCGTCAAAGGCGATAACTCACTCGAAGCCGGTACACCGGAGAGCTTCAACGTGCTCATTAAAGAAATGCAGTCGCTCGGCCTCGACGTCAAAGTCGGAGGCAAACCCAAGCCGTTGGCGTTGACCACCGGTCTGATCTAAACACCCACCAACTACCAACTAGCGAACAGCTAAACAAAATCTCTATGAGCGAACCTTCTTTTCGTGAATTAATGGGCGAGGAACGGGCGGTGGGCTTTGATCAAGTCGGCATCACCGTCGCCGCACCTGAAGCCATCCGATCCTGGTCGAGTGGCGAAGTCAAAAACCCTGAAACGATTAACTATCGGACTTTCAAACCAGAAAAGGGTGGCCTTTTCTGTGAACGCATCTTTGGTCCCACCCGGGACTGGGAATG
The DNA here is from genome assembly GCA_037142835.1 of Verrucomicrobiota bacterium. Taxonomy (GTDB): domain Bacteria; phylum Verrucomicrobiota; class Verrucomicrobiia; order Chthoniobacterales; family Chthoniobacteraceae; genus Chthoniobacter. The sequence continues at coordinate 21,612 of JBAWZW010000014.1, read as the reverse complement.
CTCCTGCGGCAAATACAAGCGCATCAAGCACAAGGGCGTGATTTGCGATCGGTGCGGCGTGGAAGTCACCCTCGCCCGCGTCCGTCGCGAGCGCATGGGCCACATCGAATTAGCAGTCCCAGTGACCCACATCTGGTTCTATAAGTGCATGCCTTCAAGAATTGGCTTGATGCTCGATATGAGCGGGCGCCAACTCGAACGCGTCATCTACTACGAGGACTACTTGGTCATCGACCCAGGCCAAACGCCTCTCACCAAAGCGCAATTACTCACCGAGACCGAATACCGAGAAGCCGTCGAGCAGTATGGTGAAACTTTCACCGCCGGAATGGGCGCAGACGCCATTCGGAAGCTTCTCTCCACGGTCGATCTCGCCGAGAACCAAAAGGAACTCGAAGAAGCCATGGGGAACACCAAGAGCAAACAAATTCGCAAAAAACTCGCGAAAAGACTCAAACTCGCCCAAGGCTTTGCCACCTCACACACCCGGCCCGAATGGATGATCCTGGAAGTTCTTCCCGTGATCCCGCCAGATCTCCGACCACTCGTCCCGCTGGAAGGCGGACGCTTCGCCACCAGTGATCTCAATGATCTTTATCGCCGAGTGATCAACCGAAATAATCGCCTTAAAAATCTTCTCCAACTGAAGACCCCTGACGTGATCATTCGCAACGAAAAGCGCATGCTCCAAGAGGCCGTCGACGCCCTCTTCGACAATGGTCGCCACGGTCGCGCGGTCACAGGAGCAGGCAACCGTCCGCTGAAGTCACTCAGCGACATGCTCAAGGGCAAAGGTGGCCGATTCCGGCAGAATCTTCTCGGCAAACGCGTCGATTACTCGGGCCGATCGGTCATCGTCATCGGTCCAGAACTCAAGCTCCATCAATGTGGATTGCCAAAGAAAATGGCCTTGGTTCTCTTCGAGCCCTTTATCATTCGTCGACTCAAAGAGCTCGGCTATGTTCACACCGTCCGGAGCGCGAAGAAAATGATCGAGCGTCAGACGCCAGAAGTCTGGGACATTCTCGAAGAAGTCACCAAGGGTCACCCCGTGTTGCTCAATCGCGCACCAACACTGCACCGCTTATCCATCCAAGCATTTGAGCCCCAACTGATTGAGGGCGAAGCAATTCGCATTCATCCCCTCGTTTGTACGGCTTACAACGCGGACTTTGACGGCGATCAGATGGCTGTCCATGTTCCTCTCTCCGTAGAGGCACAGATGGAAGCCCGTTTGTTGATGCTCGCACCCAACAACCTCTTCTCGCCAGCAAGTGGCAAACCCATCACCACTCCATCCCAGGATCTCGTCCTCGGTTGCTATTACCTCACCCAAAATCCCCGCAAACTTCAGGCTGGTAAAACCGCCGAGCGGATGCCCCTCTTCGCCGACTTTAGCGAAGTGGAATTCGCGATGGTTGAAGGGAAGGTCAAGGTACACGACTGGATTCGCTTCAAAAATCCTGATCACGGCAAGTCCTCGGTCTACGGCGACGAAACGAAACGCGTCATCGAAACCACCGCTGGTCGAGTCGTCTTCAATGAAATTTGGCCAGAAGGCGTTGGCTTCTTTAACAAAGCCTGCGGCAAAAAACAGATTTCCGATGTCATCTTTCGGACTTATCAAGCCGCCGGTCACCAAGCAACCGTTGACACCCTCGATCGTCTCAAAGAATTAGGATTCTACTGGGCAATGAAAGCGGGCGTTTCCATCGGAATCATCGACATGATTATTCCAAAGGAAAAAGGCACGGAACTCGATGCCGCCTACAAACAAATTGCCGTGGTCGAGAAGCAATACCGTTCAGGCATCATCACCGATGGCGAACGCTACAACAAGATCATCGACGTTTGGACTCACGCGGGAAACACCATCGCCGACGTGATGATTCAAACCCTCGAGCACAACGAGGGCCGCAAGGAACTCAATCCCGTGTTCGTCATGGTCGACTCCGGAGCGCGAGGCAATAAGCAACAGGTCAAGCAGCTCGCAGGAATGCGCGGCCTCATGGCCAAGCCTAGTGGCGAAATTATCGAACGCCCCATCACCTCCAACTTCCGCGAGGGGTTGAGCGTTTTGGAATACTTCATCTCCACCCACGGAGCTCGCAAAGGCCTCGCCGATACCGCACTCAAAACTGCCGATTCCGGGTACCTCACCAGGAAATTGGTCGATGCCTCACAGGACGTCATCATCTACGAGGACGACTGCGGCACTCCCTTGGGAATTGTCGTTCGACCAATCTACGAGGGCGACGAAGAGGTCGTTGATCTTCCCACCCGCCTCATTGGTCGCGTCAGTTGCGAAACCGTCAAGGACCCAGTCACTGGCGAGATCCTCCTCAAGAAAAATACCTTGATCGACGAAAAAACCGCCCTTGCAGTGGAAAGAATCGGCATCGAGCAAATGAAAATTCGCTCGGTATTGACCTGCGAAAGCAAGCGCGGTTGCTGTGCGAAGTGCTACGGTCGCAATCTTGCCACTGGCCAGATGGTCAAACTCGGAGAAGCCGTGGGAATCATCGCCGCTCAATCCATCGGCGAACCCGGCACCCAGCTGACCATGCGAACCTTCCACATCGGTGGCGTCGCCTCGGGAACGTTCAAACAGCCGATTGTTAAAGCGAAAAACGATGGAGAAATTCACTTCAACGATCTCAAGGCGGTCTTAAATACCGACGGCCAATGGGTCGCTCTCAATAAGAACGGCAGCGTGACGATTCACTCCAAAACTGGTCAGGAAATCGAACGCTACGTGATCGTCGTTGGCTCAACGATTTCCATCGCCGACGGCGGACACGTCAAAAAAGGCGAAGCCTTCATCCAATGGGATCCGCACAATGTGCCAATTCTCACCGAGAAAGCGGGAAAAATTGAATTCCGCGACATGATTCCAGGCGTCACGGTGAAAACCGAGATCGATGACGCCACCGGCCTCAAGGGAACGGTGGTCATCGAACACAAGGAAGATCTTCACCCACAGATCGTCATTGTCGACGACAAGACCAAAGAGGTGCTCGCCAGTTACTCGATTCCTGCTGGAGCTCACGTTTCCGTCACCGAAGGCAAGAAAATCCAAGCCGGCTCGCTTCTCGCCAAGACTCCTCGAAAAGTCGCCAAAACCAAGGACATCACTGGGGGTCTCCCTCGGGTTGCCGAACTCTTCGAGGCCCGCCGACCCAAGGACGCTTCCGAAATCGCCAAGATCGACGGGGCCGTCGAAATCGGTGGAACCGTCCGCGGAAAACGCAAAATCATCGTCACCGATATCGAAACTGGGGCCGAAGAAGAACACCTCGTCCCGATGAACAAGCACATCATCGTTCTCAAAGGTGATTTGGTCAAAAAAGGCCAGCAACTCACGGATGGTCCAGTCGTGCCTCACGATATTCTCGACGTCTGCGGTCCGCAGGCTCTCCAAGAGTATATGGTCACCGAAGTCCAGGAAGTTTATCGCCTCCAAGGGGTGGAGATCGCCGACAAACATATCGAGATCATTGTTCGCCAAATGCTCCGCAAGGTGAAAGTCACCGAGCCCGGCGACACGACCTTGCTCTGGGGAGATCAGATCGAACGACTCGCCTTCGATAAAGAGAACGAGGAAGTGGTCAAGAAAGGTGGCAAACCAGCGGAAGCTGTCCCCGTCCTTCTGGGAATTACCAAGGCCTCCCTCGAGACCGATTCCTTCATCTCCGCAGCCTCATTCCAAGATACCACCCGCGTCCTCACGGAAGCGGCCACCCTTGGTCGCGTGGACAACCTTCGCGGCTTCAAGGAAAATGTCATCATGGGTCATCTGATCCCCGCTGGCACAGGCTTCCCGATTCATCGGGATATCAAAATCGTTAATCTCGGCGACTCACTTCCTGCAGCGGAAGCAGATCCCGCTCCAGCGGTCGGCTAAACCAACCGCAGACAAGTTCAAACCGCAAAGGTCGAAGGCCCACAAGGTCTTCGACCTTTGCTTTTTTACATCGATAATATCTCCACAGATCTTCTTTTCTCAGAAAAAAGACGCGACTTCTTCCCCAACAAAGGCGATCTTCTTCACGTCTAGCCATCGCTCATTAAAAGCGGGTGGCACACGACCTCATCGCAAATAAATTTGTTACCGTCACCCCAATATCAATATGGACGAGCCTTTAGACCCCAACGCACTTCCCGATTCCCACCAAGAACCGGAGGCAACTAACCCACCCGAGAAAAAAATCTGGCTGACTACTTGGCAAAAAATCATCGCCAGCAAATTTCTCGTAATCAGCATCGTCGTTCACCTCCTCTTCGGAGCTGGGGCAGCTGTTTTAGTGGTGCAACAGTATCAAAACCGTACCAACTCTTTTAAAGGTGGACCCGGCACCGTCAATCCCAGCAGCCGGGCCTTGGAGCACAAAATCTCCATGGCAAAGAAAAAGAACTCGATGAGTGCCCCAGCTCAAGCCAAGCGGATTACCACCACGGGAATCTCTAAAGTGGCCCTACCTGAAATCATCACCATGCCCAGTGCCACTCAGGTGACACCCAACAAAATGGGCGGAATCGGTGGCCTCGGGGTCGGTTTAGGCGTCGGGGGCATGGGAGGTTCCGGTGGCGGGGCAGGAGGATTTGCCCTCCCCCCGATGATGAACGACCGCTGTAGCGTCACCTCACGAATTACCGCCATGCGAGCCAACGGCGGTGATCCCAAAGCAGAGGAAGCCATTTTAAAAGGACTCCGCTGGCTGAAACAACAGCAACAAGCCGACGGATCATTTGGCCAGCAATATCCCGTGGCTATGACAGGTCTCGCGCTCCTCAGCTTTATGGGCCACTGCGAACGGCCATCCTCAAAAGAATTCGGCGAGTGCGTCCGCAAAGCCATCGACTTTCTCCTCACCGTTGGCGAAAGCACTGGGAAATTAGCCCGCGGGGGCGGCAACGAGTGGGCTTACGAGCACGGAATCGGAACCTACGCTCTCGGAGAAGCTTACATCCTCACCAAAGAGCCGAAAATCGCCGAAACCTTTAAAAAAGCCGTCACCATGATCGTTTACGGGCAAGGCTCCGATGGTGGCTGGATGTACGGACTAAACAAAGCCATACCCAGTGACATGTCGGTCAGTGGATGGCAAGTTCAGGCTTTAAAAACGGCTCACCTCAGCGGGCTCAATATTAACGGCGTTGAAGATGCCCTTAAAAAGTCCGCCGAAAATACCCTCCGCTGTCGCGGTCCCCGCGGGGGCTTTGGTTACCGTGGACCAGAAGACAAATGGTCCTTAAGCGGAGTCGGGGTTCTGGTCCTCCAAATCGTCAACAAACAACGGGACAAAGTGGTCCGACAAGCCCTCGATTTCATCATCGAAGATAAAGCCCTTCCCAAGCTGAACTACGACTCCGCAGACGCCAACCTCTACGCTTGGTACTACAGCACACAGGCATGCTTCCAATACGGCGGGTCGCCTTGGGGCAAATGGAATCGGCAATTTCAGCCGGAAATTCTCAATCATCAAAATCCCGACGGTTCTTGGAAAGAACCCCGGGGCGGCGGCGGCGGCGGCTTTAGCCATGAAGGCACGGGCACCAATTCCGACGCTCAAGTCTACCGCTCTTCCCTCTGCGTTCTCATGCTCGAAGTCTACTACCGATACCTCGCCAGTAGCAAAATCTGATCAATACATGTCCATCGCCACCAAGACTGGGGACGACGGCACGACTGGCCTGATGTATGGTCGGCGAGTCTCCAAAACCCATCCAAGAATCGCGGCCAATGGGGCCGTGGATGAACTCAACGCCGCCCTCGGAGTCGCCCGTGCGACCTTGACCCACCCATTGGTCGCCGATGCCATCCTCGCCATTCAAAAAGATCTCGTTCTCCTCATGGGCGAACTCGCCGTCCTTCCCGAAGACCGCGACCGCTACATCGCCGCGGGACTTCAATTGATCGCCAAATCACACGTCGATGCCTTGACGGCCCAAATCGATTATCTCGAGAAGAACCACAAAATCAGCTACCACGGGTGGGCGACCCCTGGGGGAAATCTCTCCTCCGCCGCGCTGGATATGGCCAGGACAATTTGCCGACGCGCCGAACTCCAAGTTGCCCAACTCATCGAAGTTGCTCCACCGATTAACCTCGAAATTCTCCGCTATCTCAATCGCCTTTCCGATCTCTGCTGGCTCTGGGCTCGCTGGATCGAAACCCCTCAATAGCCATCTCCTTCTCCCGCCCTCCCCCCAAAAAGGGCGGAGGATTATCGAACCAGTCCAAATTCCGCGCGCCGGTTCTTCGCCCACGCCGCTTCCCCACTTCCCGTCGCCGCAGGCATCTCCGATCCAAAACTAACCGTCTGCACTTTCATCGCATCCACCCCACCTCGAATCAGGCTCTCTCGCACCGCCTGAGCACGACGCTCCCCAAGTCCACGATTGTAGTCAGGTGTTCCACGATCATCGGTGAATCCCGCCAGAATCAAACTCCCTGACCCCCCCTTCAATGCCATCGCCACCGCTTCCACCTTTCCCTGCTCGCCATCACTCACGGTCACGCTGTCGAATCCAAAATAGATCGGCGCAAACTTTTTCCGATCCACATTTCCTCCCATAAAAGTCACCCCCTCGGTTCGGTCAGGAAGAGGAACCCCATTGACAAAGTCACCATCGGAACCCACTCCACTTCCGACCTTTTTCTTCCCACCCGTACACCCTCCCTGGGCGATCAAAACACTCATCACCAAAAGAGAAACCCCAGCAAAATTTCGCCAGAGAAAAGGAAAAACAGGATGCGTTTTCATAGTTGTACCAAAACGGAGCGGTGTAAAAAACTTAACGGGACCAAGTGGTCTCAGAAATTTTTCCAAGACCACTAACCAAAGTGTGCTTCTCTCCAGTTTGCACATCGAAAAGCATCAACGCACCTCCATCGGCGTAAATCAAATGCCGAGAATCTGCCCCCCAAGCCGATCCCTCTCCTGCAGTCAGCACCCGAGCACTTCCTCCCGCAATGTCCATGGTCGCGATCGAAAGCGTTCCGCCATCACGCACCGTAAAGGCCAACCTCTTTCCATCGGGTGACCAATTCGCTTCGGTATTGTAGTTGTGCCCAGTCGCAATCGCTCGCCCAGATCCCCCACTAGCAGAAATCCGATAAAGCTGAGGCGTGCCCCGATCGTCACTCGAGTAAATAATTTCACTCCCATCGGGCGACCAAGTCGGAGTGCTTTCGACCCCCAAAGTCCGAGTCAACCTCCTCGCACTACCCCCACTAGCGTTCGTCGAATAAAGATCGGGATTTCCATCCTTACTCAAGACCACCGCCAACTGACGCCGATCAGCCGAATAACTCGCCCCCGTATTCGTTCCAGGAAACTTGATCATCCGGTTTCTCGCTCCGTTACTCAAATCAATCTCGTAAACATCCGCATACCCACTCTTGTATCCGGTATAAAGAAGCGTCCGCCCATCCGGACTCAAACGAGGCCCAACGCTAATACTCCCATCGTTTGTCAATTGGTGGAGCCCCGCACCATCTGCGTCCGCCACATAAATTTCCTGATGCCCAGAGTGGTTGGAAACAAACGCCACCTTCGTATTCGCAAACCCCCGCGCCCCACTCAGCGTATCGACAATCGCATCCGCAAAAGCGTGCACCTTCCCGCGAGCCGTTCCGCTAAAGGTTTGATTCAGAACCGTTTTCCCAGATCGATCCGTCACACTTCCCACCAGCCCACCGCCACTCGAGACCCCAGCAATCACCAATCCAGAACCAGCCACTGGAACAAGATTAAACGCCCCAGAAAGGATTAAATCATTCTGCAAAATCTTCGCCGCTGCGGCCCCGTCCGGGCCCGCAAAGGTCCCAATAGCGACAGCTAACTTATCACTCTTGCTAATCGTGATCGTCGGTGCCTCAGCACCCTCCCCTAAGTGGGCTCCCAAAAAAGTCAGCGCCAGAAAAACCAGCGCAGAGGAATAATTCATACGATCTCTTTCGTATCCGAATACTGCGAGAAACGGAACCGCAATGACGCAATTCTTTAAAAAAAATCCCCGACTTTCTCCGTGGGATTGATCGCCCGAAGTCCCTTGGAAGACGCGGTTGTCAATTGATCCGATTTACGCCAAGTTTTATTCATGCCAACGACACCCGATCCTGCCAAGACCCAAGACCCCACTCCCAATTACCCCGATTGGCAACAAACCGCCAAAGACCTCGGGGGGAGGACGGAAGAGTTTGTCCGCAAGGAACCCGCTCAAGCAATCGGCGCCGCCTTTCTGATCGGCCTCCTTTTAACCGTGTTACCGATAGGAAGAGTCGTTGGAGGACTCATTCGTCTCACCTTCGCCTTAGTTCGCCCACTCCTCCTCATTCTCGGAGCCGTCAAACTTTGGGACGAATTCGAAAAGCGCAACCAGCCTTAATCAAAAATTTTTCCGCACTCAACACCCGCGAAGCACCGCCACTAATCCTCTTCTAATCCGCTTATGTCCAGCCAGTTCGGCCATGCTTTTCGTATTTCTACTTGGGGAGAATCTCACGGCGGCGGCGTCGGGGTGGTGATCGATGGCGTCCCTCCTCGCCTCCCACTCACCGAAGCCGATATCCAGCGCGACCTTGATCGACGCCGTCCCGGTCAAAGTGAAATCGTCACCCCCCGCGATGAGGCAGACACTTGCCAGATTCTTTCTGGCGTCTTTAAGGGTGAAACCCTCGGAACGCCCATCGCCATCAACATCACCAATCAAGACGCCCGTCCCGAAGCTTATCGGGAAATGGCCACCGCTTTCCGCCCCTCTCATGCCGATTTTACCTACCAAGCTAAATTCGGCATTCGCAACTATGAAGGCGGCGGTCGCGCTTCCGCTCGTGAAACCATCGGACGAGTCGCCGCCGCCGCCGTCGCCAAAAAGGTCTTAGCCAGTCTCTGCCCGGGCCTCGAGATCGTCGCCTACGTAAAAACCATCCACGAACTCACCGCCGAAGTGGATCCCCAAACCGTTCGGTTCGAAGACGTTGAGGCGAATATCGTTCGCTGTCCCGATCACCCAGTCGCCGAAAAAATGATCGACTTGATCAAGTCAATCCGCGCCCAAGGCGATAGCATCGGCGGACTAATCGAGTGCGTAATCAGGAACGTTCCCCCAGGACTCGGTGAACCCGTTTTCGATAAACTCGAAGCCGATCTCGCGAAAGCCATGATGAGTTTGCCCGCAACCAAAGGCTTTGAAGTCGGGAGCGGATTCGCCGGCGCGCGTCTCCGAGGAACCGAACACAACGACGCCTTTTTTATGGATGACGGTCGCGTTCGTACGGCGACCAACCGAAGCGGCGGCATTCAAGGCGGGATCAGCAACGGCGAACCGATTTTTTTCCGGATCGCCTTCAAACCCACCGCCACAATCTTTCGCCCCCAACAGACCGTCACGACCACGGGAACAGACACCGAACTCCAAGCCCGCGGCCGCCACGACCCCTGTGTCCTTCCTCGGGCCGTGCCCATGGTCGAAGCCATGGCCGCCATCGTCCTCGCCGATCACGCCCTCCGCCAGCGCGGGCAATGCGGAAAGGCCGCCCACACCCCCTAGCCGCGCTCCAGACTTTTCGTTCATGATTTCTGATCTGTCGGGTTAAGGAGTCGCGGAATAAAACGACCGCCGGACTACGGGATAGTTTGCGGGGCTATTTTTAAATGTCTCTTGAGCGATAGTTGACCTTTTGACGCACGATCATCACGCAGTGGGCTCGGGGCTTTTCACTGGTTAGGGTGGGCTTTTCGCTCTGTCATCCTCTGGCGGGTCTCAGGGAGGTGTGCCGATCTAGGAAGGATGTTGGTAAGGGGGAAGAGGCTGAGGAACTGGTTGGTGTCGTCGCAAGCCCTTGATACCTCGTCTCCCGATGGGAACACTGTTTTCAATAACATGGAGAAGTTGAATCACCCTCGCTCGCATCTGGGACGCCATCGATTTCCAGACTCATCCAAGCAAATGTCCCCATCGCTTGGCTATCTTAGAGTGCATTTTCCCATGCCTCGCCTGCTAGCGCCCCCCGATTGTTGTAAAAATAAATGCCCAACATCCGCTCCATTCACACCAGCAATCTGCCTCCTTTTCGTTGTGGAGAATGTGGCTCAATCACCCAAGAAAAACGCCCCACAGTGTCATCCTCTCCACTTGATGACGCTCTCTGGCGATCCCCTGCGGACTGTTCTTCGAGCGGTTCTCCAGTAAAAATGGATCAATCAACGCCTCCCTAACCCTCCAAATTAAATCCAAACTTTCTCGCTCAACGCAAATAATCTATTGACACTCCCTCAAACGTGTCTTCAACTGATTCTTATGAAAAAAGTTCTCTCTCTACTCCTTTCGTTTGTCTTCATCCAAACTCAAAGTTGGGCACTGGTTGGAGGTCCTTGGCCTTCAAGTGGTGCACAAGCCTCAGTAATCGGCACCTACGCCGGGGTTCTCATTCCCACCAACTTAGGCTCAAACTCCTTGGGCCTGTTTAATATCGGTGTTCCAGAAACGGGCTTCGCCTCGGGTTCCTTTGCTATCTTTGCCTCCGGTGGAACCTATTACGGCACGATGTTTGGCGTCCTTGATCCCAATACCCGCGAACTCAGTGCGGTTGCCGAGGGCCAGCAAAATTCCAAAAGGACCATAATTGATCCCACCACAGGTGCCGTCACCATCTCTTTTCGACCAGTCGCATTAGCCTCAGGCCAAATCAGCGCCAAACTTCAAGAGCTAAAAGATAGGGAAAAGTCCAAATCCCTAACTCTTACGGGTACTGGATCTCTCGATACTTACGACATCGATAGCAGTCTGCTCGGGACTGGAAATCTCACTAAAACTGGAACAATTGAATTCATTGTCAACGGTTTTCAACAGTCAGTCGACGTGACAGGCCTCATCGATATCGCTCAAATCACTGGTGCCCAAGCTCTCACTACTACCCCCTAGCGGAAGTCTGACTCCGATTCCGTTTCCTCTCTGGCTACTCCCCACTACCAATCCAGACTGCTCCACTCTCGAGCTTTTACATTGCTCGAATTAATCACCGTTATCCTCATCATCGGCATTCTGTTCGTGATGGGGGCGGGCGTGTTTTCCGATATGAAAACCCGCGCGGAAAAAGTCCAATGTATGGCAAACCTTCGTAATCTTTACGCAGGTGCGGAAGCTTTTCGACAAGATCAATCCCGCTGGCCTCAAGTCGACCCAGTCCTCCTCACTAACGGGGGAACTCAATATTACGAGCAATGGATCGCCGCCCTCAAACCTTACGGATTCGGCATCTCCAACTGGATTTGCCCCACCAATCAGCGGATGATGAACCGCCCAGATATGAACGATCCCAAAAATGTCCGTATCGACTATCTCGCCACACCTTTTGATGACAAGCCCCTCACCCCTCACCTCTGGCCAAAACAACCTTGGTTCATCGAACGCGGGGCCGTCCACGAAGGCGGAAACCTCATCATTTACGCCAATGGTCAGGTCGAATCGATGAAGGAATCTTTCCTCTCTCGTTAATCATCATCCGCTTTCTTCTCAACTAAAAATCTCCCCTCACCCCTACCAAAAAGTTCATCGCTTTTTCCAAGGCTCTTGCCCGATGACTCACTTGGTTTTTGATCTCTGACCCCAGTTGACCAAATGTCTCGCAAAAACCATCCGGCACAAAAATCGAGTCATACCCAAAGCCCCCGCCTCCCCGCTCTTTGTGAATGATCAACCCCTCAACCACCCCATCAAAGGTTCCCTGTGGTTCTCCCCCCTTGGCCAAAACTAACGCGCATCGAAACCGTGCCGACCTCTCCTTGCCACGAAAATTCGCTAATGCTTTCAGTAAACAACCGCGGTTTTCAGCGTCGTTTGCCTCGAGACCCGCATACCGAGCCGACCGCACCCCTGGCGCCCCACCCAGCGCGTCGACTTCCAGCCCAGAATCGTCCGCCATCACCCAACCACCCAAAATCTTCGAAGCAATCGTCGCCTTGATCGTCGCGTTTGCCTCAAAGGTCAACCCCGTCTCCTCAGGAGAGACCATCTCGGGATAGGCATTTAAATCGTCAACCTCCCAATCAATCCCCAACTTCGCCGCAATTTCTGCCGTCTTATGGGCATTCTTCGTCGCAATAATCAGTCGAGGCATAAGTTCCGTGTTTAATAGCAAATAGCTCACCCGAGACTGCCCGCCAGTTCTTAAATACTGAAGCCAAATCCTCCCAAACTCATCGCCATCATTTGTCTTTCCCCCGCTCGCCCTCACCTGCTAATCGCCACTTTAACTCCTCCCGTTTCGCTGCTTCCACCTCTTTCGCCACCACCTTCACCAAGCGCTCCGCTTCCGCTCTCATCTCAGGAGCATTCTTCTGCATCACAGGAACTTCCATCGCCAATTTTGCCGCCAACTCCGTCGCTCCCTCGACCTCCCTCCTTAATCCCTCAAGCACCTTCTCCGCTCGCATCACCTGGGCTGCCGAAGGCTTCACCGCCGCCAACGCTTCCCTAAGACTTTCCTTAGCTTTCGCCACTTCGGCGCGCTCCACCTGCGCATCAATCGCCAGCAACTTCACCCCGCCACTTTTTCCCACTTCCAACGCCCCTTGGACCGCGGCCAACTCTGGCTTCAGTGCCTGCACTCTGCCATCCGCTTCCGCATATTCACTACTCCCAACCGTCTTCATCCCCCGAATCTCGCGCCGCTTCGCCATCTCCGCGGTCAAATCCGCCAACTTCTTCGCCAGTGCCTCCCGATCCCCCGCTGGCAAATCCTTCGGCACAGGTGCCAATGTCTGGGTCAATCCTCCTGCCTTTCCCCCATTCGAGAGCAAAGCCTTCAGCGCCACTTCCTTTAACTCCAGTCGGGCACGCGCTTCATCCGCCACTCCCTGCTTTTCTACCCACAATTCCTTCGCTTCTCTCAACAACTGCTCTTTTTCCTTCACCAGCCCAGGAAAGGCCCCCAATCTTTTTCGGGCCACCGCCAACGCCTCACGCGAACGCTCCACCAATAACGGAACCTCCCTCACCGCAACCAGCGCCCGCTCATAAGCCGCCTGCTTTTCCACGACCAGTTCACGGGACCGCACCACCCGTTGCCGCAGCTCCGCCAGCCGCCACTTCTCGAGGTCTTTTTGAATCGATACCAAGCTCGCCTGGCCCGTCTCCCATCCCACTTTTGCTTGATGGATTCCCGCAACAATCACGGGATCCTCTTCCTCTCCGACAATCACTTGCGGCGAATCCTTCAACGCCGCCAGTTCCTCAACCATCCCACTCAAGCTCTTTTCAGCTGCCGCAATCTTCCCCTTTTGCTCACGACCCGCTACCTCCATAAGCAACTCCGCTTGAGTAACCTCGGCTTGCACCACTTCCATTCGCTTCTGCGCTAAGTCCCGCGCCTCAGCTCGTTTCGCCACTTCCTTTTTTGCCTGCTCAATCTCCGCAACGCCCACATTCGATTCCTGCTTTAAACTCAAAGCGTGCCTCGCATCCTCACCCGCGCTCGACGCCACATCACGATCCTCTCTCAGCCTCAGCACAGATACCCGCAACTCGGCCAATCGCTTCTCCAATTGCCCAACCTCACCCCTCGTCGCTTCCACAGCCACCATCGCCGAAGCCTTTCTGACTTCGAGCTTTACCCTCTCCACTCCACGCCTCTCCGCCGCCAACCGTTCCGCCTCTTGAAGTTTCGCCACCTGCCGCACCGCCGCTTCTTTTCGCTGTCCCTCCAATTGATCAAGTCGCTTCTGAAAACCTTCCACCACCTCTTTTGCCTCGCTCAATGCTTTTTCAGCCCCTGCCACCCGCTCACTCAATGTCGGCGGATTCGCACTCAACTGCCCAACCCTCTTTCCGTCCATTGTCCAAACTCGCACCTCTCCACTCCAATCGCCTCCCACCACCCGATCCCCCGTCATCTCCGCCCGCAAAGCCATCTCCCCAAACGCTTCACTCCCCATCAACTGCTTTCCACCCTGATCCCAAACCCGCACCACCTTATCTCGCCCACTCGAAACAATCCGCCCCTCCACACTCAATGACACACTTTGCACTCCACCCTTATGCCCACTCCAACTCTTCATCTCCTTTCCCTCTTTCACATCCCAGAGCTTAATCGTCGCATCCTCACTCCCCGACACTAATACCTCACCCATCATCGACAACCCAGTCACCCCTCCCTTATGTCCCGCCAGAAGATGATGCTCCTTCCCACTCTCTGCCTCCCAAAGAATCACCCCGCCACTTCTATCCCCACTCGCCAGCAGTTTCCCATCAGACGAATAAGCCAGCGCGGTCACCCAGTCCGTGTGCCGCTTCATCGAATGGATCAACCGACCATCTTTCGTCGCATAGATTTTCACCAACTTTCCAGGACCACCCAAAGCCACAAATCGTTGATCGGGACTCAAGTCCGCCGCCAAAACTTGGTCACTCTCATTCCCCAAGACGGCGATCCGCTCCCCAGTTTCCACTTTCCAAATCACCACTCCCCCAGACTTCCCTCCACGACCCCCACCCGTCAAAAGAAGTTGCCCATTCCGACTAAATCGAATGATCGTCGGGAATCCTTCGGGAAACGGCAGAACCCCCAACATCTCAAAGGTTTCGGTATGAAATAACACGATCTGTTTCTGCCCACCCAATGCCACCAGTGGCGCCCATGGACTCACTCCAAGAGCCGTTAAAGAATTGCTTTTATCCGTATGCACCACCGCTTCCAATGGTAACCCCACCGGCATCGGTGGCCTCCCCTCGGGACGAGTCAACGCAACCACCGCGACCCCCACCGAATTCGTCACCGCCGCCACGACTTTCCCGCCCGGCGCCTCCAAAAGTTGCCCGTCAATCCATCGCTTGATCAACGCAATCTCACTATCACTCAACTTTTCCCCCTTCGGCGGCATCTTCGGATCTTCCGACTGCATGACGCATTTCAAAAGCAAACTCCCATTGCTGTCCCCCGATTTTAAAACCTTCCCATTTTCACTTCCCTGCAAACTCCCTTGGTAAGTGGAAAGATCGAGCCCCGCTTTCTTCTTGTCCGAGTTGTGGCAGTTCAAACAAGCGTTCCGAAAAATCGGCAATACCTGATCCAGATAATTCGGGGTCTCCATCGCCTCCCCGCTCACAGAGATCATCCCACACAACACCCCCAAAGCCCGTATCCATCCTTTCCCAGCATTCCCTTCACCCATCACCATTGTCTTCTTTAAAAAGCCCACAAAATTCACGCGCTCAATGGTTAAACATAAATTCTTTCGCATTGAGGAGTGCCCAAAAAATATCCGCCAATCCCCCAGGGTACTCGGTAGTTGATCCACTCCACACCGACTCCAACTTCGCCATCTCCGCTTCCGTTGCCTTCCGCCCAAAACAACGCAGATAAAGTTCCTCAGTAATTTCACGAGGCGATTTCCCTTCTTTCTGCAGCTTCTTCACCACCCCCCCCGAAGCAATTTTATTCTCAATCGTCTCCCCATTCATCAAGTGCAGCGCCTGCGAAAGAGTCGGCCCAACCTCCGCCCTCGAACAGATATTCTCCCGAGTCGCTCGCCCAAATGTCGTCAAAAAATAGTTGGAGGTTCTTCCATCCGCGATCTCCACCGCATGACTTCCCATCGCCAACCCTCGATACTTCTCCCGCGTTTCCGTGACCTGCGAAATACAGTCCAAGAGAACCTCCGCGCGCATTCGCCGAATCGCCCCATGCGAAAAATTCCGCTCATCCATTGAGTTGGTTTCATTCTGCGCCGTACTCGTCTGATAAGTCCGTGATCCACAAATTTCTCGCACAAATTTCCGAATATCGTAATTCGACTCCTTCAACTTTCCCGCCAAAGCATCCAGCAACTCGGGGTTTGATGCTGGATTAGAAATCCGCCCGTCGTCCACAGGCTCAATGATTCCGCGCCCCATATACTGAGCCCAAATCAGGTTCGCCATGTGCCTCGCAAAGTAGGGATTTTTCGGCGAAGCCAGCCACTCCGCCAACACCGCCCGCCGATCTCTCCCTTTTGTCTCCGGAACTTCTCCGCCCAAAAATTTCGGTGCGACCACTCGTTCTCCTAAAGGATGCTTCGACTCACCCTCCCGCCGATCATAGATGATTTTTTCTCGCGGATCCTCCCCCGCTTTGCGCCCAACTTGGGTGAAAAATGCCACAAATCCACGATAGTCATCCATCGTCCACCGATCAAACGGGTGGTTGTGACATTGCGCACACTGAATTCGAATGCCCATCAAGGCCTGCGCAGTATCTTCCGCCAGTTTTAAAGGGTCGGTCTCCAGTTGAAAATAATTCGCCGCAGGATTTTCCAAGGTGCTCCCACTCGCCACAAGTAACTGACTGGCAATTAAATGCAGCGGGGTATTCTTCGATAACTGATCGTGCAACCAATCATAGTATTTCAGCGTCGCCTTATATCCACCGTTGTTCTGATCAGATCGAATCTGCAACAACTCACTCCATTTCAACGCCCAGAGATCCGTAAATTCACTTTTCCCCAGTAACTCATCAATCTTCTTCTCCCGCTTCTGCGGATCCTCATCCCTACAGAACTTCTCCACCGCTTCCCCCGTCGCCAAAACCCCCGTAATATCAATCTGGGCTCGACGAAGAAACGTGGCGTCGTCGCAAATTCCCGACGGCGTTATCCGCAAATCCTTCAATTTGGCATCAATCAAACGATCAATGAAGTTCCGCTCCACCACCTCCGGCCAAGTAAATTTCAAATCCTTCGGAATCACGATCACCTGAGAAACCACTGTGTGCGTGGCAAAGCGAGCCATCACAAACGCCTCCCCCCTTTGACCAGTCGTGATCATGCCATCTTTATCAATATTCGCTGCCGCTTCGTTGCTCGTCAGAAATAACGCCAACCCAGTCACATCTCGCTGGCTTCCGTCCGAATAGTGCGCCCGCACACTCACTCGATGCTTCTGCCCAGGACTCTCCAAAACCAGCCGCTTCGGCAATAGCTCCACCTTGGTGCAAAATGGCTCCTCCGCGGGATCATTCGGCGCCCCACTTTTCAGCCAACGGATCAGTGTCTCCGCAGACATACTCTCTTTCGTGAAAAGTTTCCCCCCCGTGTGCGGCGCCTCCCCAACACACTTCGTAATCACCATCGATTCCTCAGGTAACGCTAGATTAATCCGTCGGCCCGCAAATTCCCGAGTTAACCGAAAATGATCGCCCTCAGGATCGTAACCAAAAAGAGAAAGACGAAAACCATCCTGCCCTCGGGCACTCCCATGACAACTCCCCGCGTTACACCCCGATCGCAGAAAAACTGGCATCACATCCCTCCTAAATGACACCACGGGAGTCACCTGCGCATTGCTGACTCTCACAGGGAGCTCGATCGACTGCCCCCGATAACTCACTTTCAAAGTAGTCTCTCCATCACCAACCGGCTTCGCCACAACCCCGTCCATTCGCGCTTTCTTTGGATCGCCGAAAACCAACGACGCCTCCGCTGTCACCTCTCGATGCACTCCACTTTGCTCGGTAATCCGTACCACAATTCCCTGAGTCGCTCGCTGGTGATCCAAGATGACTTCCGACGGAAAAGCCTCCAAAATAATCGGCCTCTTCGTCTCAAGCTCGGTCACCCTCACCGCCTCTTTCGCTTCCCCAGCCATCGGTAAAATCATCGCACCCCCAAAAACTCCGACCATCATCACCACCAAAAACCGCCTCACCCCATTCAACGGATTACTACCTCCAACACCATGGTTCACACGCCCTTTATTCATTTCTTTTCCTCCAACTTCACCACGGGAATGGCATCAATGCGTAATATTCCCCCCTGCCCAAAACTTTGCACAATTGCTTCCCCATTTTGCATCACGGTTACCTGACAAAATAACGAGGTATGCCGGGCCACTGGACTGGTTTTTTCCGTTTGAATTTCAAATCTCACCTCGGTGTCCTCCTTACTGATTTCCCTCGGCTCCGCGGTTACTTTGTTCGGCAATCCCCTCAACTCAATCTTCGCCTTCCCCAAAAACGGGGTCTTCTGACTAAGCTTAACCGTGAGGAAGGTCTTCTCCCCTTGATCCACCACTCCCCGAACAATCTGTCCACCCACAAAGGGCGCAACCACTTCTAAATCCACGATTTGCGTTGAAACCCAGACCGCTCCCTTCCCTAAATCTGCCGAACCGACCACGATAACCTTCCATTTCTTCACCGGCGCATCTCCCTGCGCGCTCAGTGCCACGACCCCCTCGCTTTCGCTCTCCTTAATCTCCGCCCCACCCGCCGTCCCAATCCCCGTAGGCACCGATAGCAACGCCAATTTGATCTTCCCCTTAAATTCACTTTTCCGTTCAGCCACCACTTTCAAATCAAGTGACCCTCCTTGCGCGATCGGCACCTTCGGCGCGATCAGTTGAATCTTAAACGGCGCCTCTTCCGTGACCCCAATCGCTAGCCGATCCGCGGTCACTCGATAGTAATTCTGGTTATTTCCATACCCAACCAGCTCAATCGGGTGCGCTACCCGACTCTCAACCACTTGGCCATTAACCGATTGCACCCCAAGCACAAACGTCCCCGCACTCGCCACCGCTTCGCCCTTCGCCTCAAAAACCACCGCAACACTCTCCGCACTGCTCTCCACCCCAACCGCTTCCATCGTCACCCCCGCTGGCAATCCTGCCGCCGTCAAAACCAATTCGCCCACCACCCCATCCCGCTTCAGCTTGACCATCGACGCGTAGCGGTTCCCCTTCGGCACCGCAATCGTCTGCCGATCTTGGGTATTTTGCTCCATCTCCGGCAGCCAAATCCCCACCTCTTTTCTCACTGGCGCAATCTCCACTCGATAAACAAACGTTTCCCCGCCACGTCCCTGCTGGTCGCGAATTGCCACCCCATAACTCCCATCCGCTGGCACCTTCCATCGTAAATAGCTATCCGGCCCACCGCTGTCGTCATTCTGTTGCAAACGACTTCCCTTCTCGTCGTAAATCTCCAAAACGGCATCGAGGGGCGAACGCAACCAGCGCGCAAAGACATGACAATCAAACTCTTCCCCCTTCTTCGCCACAATCTTGAAGTAGTCAATATCCCCAGGCACCCCAATCACCCCATTCAACGCCACTGGTAATCCACCCTCCGCTGGCGTCGCTCCCGACTGCTGGTTATTCGGCTCCACTTCCACCACATTTGCAAAGGGCGATACCCTCAACCAGTTCGGCGAAGGCGCACTCTGCCCACTTTCTTCAGGAAATACTCCATACCGACTGCTCGCCGTCGCCGGCAGTTTAAAGGTCGCCGCCATCGGGCCCCCACCATCGCCCAGATACTTCGCCGCCAGCACCTCCCCACTCACTCCGCCTGCCGGATAGACCACCAGCGGACGCGGAAATTTGCCGACCGTCAAGAGATACCGCCCAGAAAGTGGTGCCGAATTCGTGCTGTCGCGAATCGCCAAATGATACTTCCCATCCGCAGGAGCGATCACGCTGATCACCGGATCCTGCACAAGGAGCGAACTATCATCGCACTCCGCCAAAATCTTTCCATCCGCATCCTTCAACGTCAGCATCGCATCAAAAATCTCTTTCGTCTGTAACCTCACTCCAACCACTTCAGCGGCAATCCGATCCCCCTTCTTCGCCTCAATCACAAACCGATCCGTCTCCTCTCCTTGAAGGGTTCCCCAGACTGTCGTACCCAAAGAAATCGCCTGCTCCTCGTCTTTCTTCGGCGCGTCTTTTGTCCCCCGATCTAAATCTTTCACCAACGGATACGGCGTCACATAAAATGTCCGCGCATCCCCAAGCCCAGTGGCTGTCCAGGGACGAACAATCTGTTCCCCAAGTGGTGCATCCGCCGCGATTCGGATCCTCGCTTTAAATCGGCCCGCCACCGC
Source organism: Verrucomicrobiota bacterium (assembly GCA_037142835.1). GTDB lineage: Bacteria > Verrucomicrobiota > Verrucomicrobiia > Chthoniobacterales > Chthoniobacteraceae > Chthoniobacter. Next base: position 1,744 of record JBAWZW010000014.1, on the reverse strand, counting down.
TTCCGAAATACTCACCACTTCAATCCCTCGATCGTAAAAAACTAACCCGCGCGCATCTTCTAGGTGCGTCCCCTCACAAATCACCTCAAGCTCCGTCCCCCTTTGCCCCCCAGCTGGCCACACATGAAGAAGCGTCGGAGACCCCGCTTCCAGGGCTTCCCCAAGAAAAAGTCCCGCCCCAATCGCCGCAACCTTACGCCAAAAGCTCAGTGACGACGCTCCCATTGCGGACGATGTCGATCGGTCGGTTGCCCGGCGCGATCAGTTTCTTTTCAGAGGCAATTCCCAGTTGATGATAAATCGTCGCCGCCATGTTCTCCACAGTCAGCGGATTTTCGTCAGGTTCAGATCCCGTCGCATCCGACGATCCATAGACATGGCCCCGCTTAAATCCTCCACCCGCAAACACCACATCAAAAACCCTCGGCCAATGGTCTCGCCCCGCATCCTTATTAATCTTCGGCGATCGCCCAAATTCCGAGGTCACCATCACAATCGTCGTGTCCAACATCCCTCGCTGGTCCAAATCGCGGATCAAGGCAGCGTATGCCTGATCAAATGGTGGCAACTGCTTGGCAATCCCATCCTGAATCTTTGCATGCATATCCCAGCCACCATAAGTCATGGAGACAAATCGCACTCCCGCTTCCACTAACCGCCTCGACATCAACATCCGTTGACCTGCCTCTCCCTTCCCATACTCCGCCCGAATTGCCTCCGGTTCTCCAGCCAAATTAAAAGCCTCCCGAGCCTCGGGCGCCGAAACCAGCGCATACGCCGCTTGGTAAAAACTATCCATCGCATCCAAGGCATCGCTCTTTTCCAAAGCGCGAAAATGCTCGTCCACCGTCGAAAGAATACTTCGACGCCGCTCAAATCGCTCCGCCGTAATTCCCTGACGCAGATTCAAGTCGCGAACCGCAAAACTTTGATTCGCGGGATCACCCCCAAGACTAAAAGGCCCATAAGCCGTTGGCAAATAACCGCTTCCCGCAAACTCATTCGGCAAATTCGGCACGCACACATAGGGAGGAAGCTGATTCCTCGACCCCAGTTCATGTGCCACTACCGATCCCATCGAAGGAAACTGAATCGCGGGCGAAGGCCGATACCCCGTAAACATATTGTGCGTCCCTCGCTCGTGCGCCGCCTCGCCGTGCGTCATCGACCGCACCACCGTAATCTTATCCGCAATCTTCGCGGTCTGTTTCAAATGCTCGGAAAATCGAACCCCGCTGAGCTTCGTCTCAATGGTGCCCAGTGCACCGCGATACTCAATCGGCGCAAATGGCTTCGGATCAAAGGTCTCCTGAGCTGACCACCCCCCCGGTAGAAAAATATGAATCAACGACTCGGCCACCGCAGGCGGTGCCACCAGAATACTCGAGGCAGAAGTCTGTGCCGCCCGAAGTTTAAAAAAATCTCCCAGAGTCAACCCCAGCCCACCAATCAATCCTGTATACAGAAACTCTCGCCGCGATGATTTCCGAAAGTGCGCGGGATCATCCTTCCAAGTCATCGTTTGAATTTTACTCATAATTTTATATCGGGTTCACTCAAGAAGTAGACTCTCGTTAATCCTCCACCGGCGTTCTCTAAAATCCAGCAAATTCTCAGGCTTCGACCAGTCCCTCCATCCTTTTAAGACAAACCAGCGTCATTCATTGGATATTTTAATCGCTCCCATCCTGGTTATTTTTCTCACCGCTTCCCCAAACCTCCCCGATCTCCCCCCTCGCCCTCC
>JBAWZW010000013.1:0-40613 GCA_037142835.1 Verrucomicrobiota bacterium | reverse complement strand
ATGCTGGTCGGATTGGTTTCTTTGGCTTCGCGTCGGCGTCGGCAGGTCGCTTAATTTCGTTTCAGTTTCTTCTTTGCCAAAGGCAAGCCGAGAGGCTTGCCTTTGTGCTGTTCGGGATTAGCTTTCGTCTCTCATGGCTCAGTATCAATACCTCGCTCGGCAGGCCGATGGAAAGCTCATCGATGGTGTTTTGACCTCGGCTGACCGGGGATCGGCGATTGCTCAAGTCGAGGCCAAGGGTGGGGTGCCGATCAAGATTGTTCTGGTGGTTGGAACAGACGCTCCACTTGCTGGAAAGAAAGCAGACAAGAAAGCGGGGGCCGATGGAGTGGATGGGAAGGAGAAGCGTCGTGGCGTGGGGGTGTCGAGTGGGGACGAAGGCGGGAAACCGTCGGCGACCGTGAAGCAATCAAAGGGAGGAGCGCGAGGAGTGCGTGGCGGAGGAGTGGGGGCGGTTACGACATTATCGCACACGCACCAGCACCTTTTCACGGAGCAGTTGGCTCATCTTTTGACGGCGGGGATGACATTGGACGAGGCTTTAGGGATCTTGGAGAAGCGCTTGAAGCAACCGAGTTTGCATGGGTTATCGAGTGGGTTGCACCGGGCCTTAATCGACGGGCGAAGTTTGTCGCAGGCGTTACGCGATTATCCACGGATTTTTTCCCCGCTCTATGTGAATTTGGTTTCGGCTGGTGAGGCGAGTGGGGCGCTACCGGAGATTCTCAAGCGATTAGTTCGGCATCTCTCGGATGTGAAAGCGTTGCGGGACCGAGTGTCGCAAGCCTTGCTCTACCCAGCGGTTTTGGTGGTGGCGGGAACGGGATTGATCGTGATTTTCATGACCGTGATGGTCCCGAAGCTGACCACTTTTTTTAAGGGAACAGGGCAACCTCTTCCGCCAGCGACGCGTCTTTTGGTCGATGCCAATTGGATTTTGGTCCATTATTGGTGGGCGGCGTTGCTGGTGGGGGCAGTAGGATTGGGGGCATTTAAGACATTTACTGCGAGTGTGGAGGGGCGGCGAGCGTGGGATTATTTTGTGTGGCGGATTCCGCTGTATAGTCGAATTATTCGCTATCGTTTTTACGCGCAGTTTGCGCGGACGCTGGGAACTTTGATGGAAAACGGGGTGACGCTGTTGCGTTCATTGGAGCTTCTTGAAGAAATTTCTGGGAATGAGTATGTGCGGCTGAGGATGGTTGAGGTTCGGAAAGCGGTTGTGGATGGGGCGACACTTTCTGTGGCTTTGGGTGAGCAGGGAATTTTTCCTGAATTGTTCATTGATATGATGTCGGTTGGGGAGCAGACGGGGAAGTTGGGTGGGACGATGCAGATGATCGCGGATGTCTATGAGCGGGAACTGGATCAGCAGATTCAGGTAGTTTCCACCTTGATTCCGCCGTTGGTGATGATCGTGATCGCCGCGGTGGTGGGGTTGGTGGTGTATGGGATTATGAGTGCGGTCTTTGGATTAACCACGGGACTACGGGCAAATATTCGTTGAAGGAGACTTAATCCGGTTGAAAAGCTGACTCATTTCGAGCAATTTTTGATTTAAGGAGTCTTGACTAACTTGATGCCAACTCAACTTACAGCCGGCCATCTGGGAGCTTACGGGCAAGGGCGGGGTCTTGTCGTTTTGATGCGCCGGATACTGATCGGGGGATTTTTATTGGTGGGGCTGTTTTTTCGGGGATTAATCGCCGAGGAATTGCGCGAGCAGCCCACCTCTTTTTCTGTCTGGCTGGATTTTCGGGCCTTGGCGTCGGCGAATCCTCCGCGGCTTTCTCTGCCTATCTGGCTGGCTTCCTTGGGAACGGAGCGGGTAGCGGGTGTTGGCGAAAGCCCGGGGAGGACGATTTATCGCATCCATTTTCGGAGGGCGGCCAGTTTGCATCATGCGGTGCAAATGCGCTTCTTTTTTGATGATCGGGAAGCGGACTCGATCACGGTGAGCGGATGGTCGGAAACCGGGGTCGCCCTGTTTACGCATGGGCCATTTGGGGCGGGTCTGGGTCTGCCCACTTCCGAGACCCTCACTCTCCCAGTCGACGGACTGGACTACATTGATGTGTCGACGACTGGGGATGGAAAGAATCTTCGCGGGGTTTTTCTGGCGTCGCTGAAGCGAGCGGTTGTGGAGCACGCTCTGGATTATGAGCCGCCGAGTGGGGTGATCGACCCCTTTGGGAATCTGCCTTTGGCGACTCTTCAAGAAGATGACTACAAACTTTATGGACGGGTGAAAGCGCCGATTGATGCGCAATCGATGAAGCTGAACCCGAGCGGTGCGCGCTCGGGAACCTGGGAGTTTGAGTTGCAGTCTATCCCGCTGATTGCCATGCTTGGGTTCGAAGTCCTTGGGGCGGATGCGCTTGCGCCGTTGGAGGTGACGGTCAACGATCGCCAGATTGGGCCAGTGGCGATTTATCACCCTGACCTAGCGGATCCTGGATATTTGGGATTGGTCAGGCCGCTCGATCGGGATATGCGCTTTCGCTATGCGGGATGGTTGCGCGGGCAAAAAATCATTCCTGGCTCCGCTTTGCGGACTGGGGTCAATAAAGTGGTGGTGCGTTTGCACAGCGACTCTGGATCGTTGGTCCTCCGGACTTTAGAGATGCAGTTAAAATACAACACCCCTGGATTGGACTATCAATTTGAACTAAAAACTCCATGAAAAGATCATCTCGAAAAAACGCTGGATTTACCCTTTTGGAAATTATGCTCGTGGTCTGCATTATTGGGCTCCTCATTGGGATGGGGGTGAAAATGATGGGATCGAAGATTGATGAGGCGAAGATTGTCAGTGCGAAGGGCGGGGTGGAAAATTTCAAGACGGCATTGTTGATGTATCAGTCGAGTACGGGCTCGTATCCGACCACTGAACAAGGTTTGAAGGCCTTGGTGACCAAGCCTGAAGGGGTGCGGAATTGGCGAGCCCAAATGGAGACGGGGCAACTGATCGATGCATGGAATCATGAATATGGTTATGTGCAACCTGGGGTGCATAATCCGAGGAGCTATGATGTCTTTTCTTCTGGTCCAGATGGTGTGCCGAACAGCCCAGACGACATCGGCAACTGGGAATCGACCACCAACTAGAGATTCAAAGGAGAGTCGGGGCAGAGGAGTTATTTTTGGGTGGCATTTGGTGACGTCATCGGGGGAAGGGACTGTGTGTTAGGGATTTGTTTAATCTCTGATGCATTCGTGGAGATTGGTGGCAATTTTTCGTGGTGGATGGGTGGGTTGATTTGGGGGTTTTTGTTCGCCTGAGGTCGTGAGCGAACTCCCAAAATTACTGCACAAATATCAGCCCGAGGGGCGGTGTGCGCCTGACGAGACGCAAAGGGGCGATCCAGCTGGAGGTGCTTCCTCGGAAGGAGTTCTCCAATAGCGAGGTGCAGTTATTCAGATTCCCAACGACCGCAAATTCCGCAGGGCAAAACGATTGCTTCCCGATCGCTGGGTAACCCGAGTTCCCCGACGGTGACTCGACCTCCGTGTTGTGCCATGAGTTTGGTGAGAAGATTGCCGATGAGGAGTGGCGAGAGTTTGGATGCGTAACTATTGATGATGAGAAAGAGTGGCCGCTCGCTGAGCAGGGCTCGGCATTCGAGTAAGAGTGGCCAGAGGTCTTCCTCTATTTTCCAAATTTCTCCCGCCGCACCTCGGCCGTAGGCTGGAGGGTCGAGAATAATCCCATCGTAGTGGCGGCCCCGCCGGGCTTCTCTGGCGGTAAATTTCAGGCAGTCGTCGGCGATGTAGCGGATCGGGGCGTCGTTTAACTTAGAAAGGGCGGCGTTTTCCCGGCACCACTGGACGACCCCCTTTGAGGCGTCGACATGGCAGACGCTCGCTCCTGCGGCCGCGCTCGCTAAGGTGGCTGCACCGGTGTAGCCAAAGAGGTTGAGCACGCTGACTTCGCTGGTTTGGAGTTTGCGTGCGCGAATTTTTTTTGCGGACCAATCCCAGTTGACTGCTTGTTCGGGAAACAGTCCCGTGTGCTTGAAATCGGTTGGGCGAATTTTCAAAGTGAGCTCGCCGTATTGCATCGTCCATGATTCCGGCAAGGGGCGTCGAAACTCCCAACGACCTCCGCCCGTGTCGCTTCGGTGGTAGTATCCGTCCCATTCCTGCCAGCGACTTTCTGCCTGTCGCGGCCAAATAATTTGCGGGTCTGGGCGGACGAGGATGGTGTTGCCCCACCGCTCTCGTTTCAAGCCGTCTCCGGTGTCGAGGAGTTCGTAGTCCGTCCATCCTTCGGCGAGCATGAGTCGGTGCTCCACTCCGAATCGGGGCTTTTCTGGTTCCTGCTTGATCATGGCGTTGGTCGATAGGGTAATCCCCGGGGTTTGGCGAGTCTGGCTGTGGAAGAATTTTTCTGAAAAAAGGGGGGGCGAGGTTGGGGAAAGCGCGGGATGGATGGATGGATTTATGACGAGGTGAATTTTGCGGGATTCCCAATCGTCGGAGATTTCGGAGAGTGGTGCGGAGATGAGGCGGACTGAGGAAGCTTCGTTAGGAAAGATGGAGGCGAGGTTGGTGGGGAGGATTTCTGCTAATGATCTTTTCTTCATCGCTCGCTCCCGCTTAAACACCTCCTATGTCCGAACTGCATACTCTAATTCAAAATAACCGCCGATGGTCGGAGAAACTCCACGCTGAGGATCCCTCGTTCTTCAGTTCTTTGGTGGGGCAACAGTCACCCAAATATTTGTGGATAGGTTGTGCGGATAGTCGGGTGCCTGCCAACGAAATCGTCGCCCTTCGACCTGGGGAACTCTTTGTTCACCGGAACGTCGCGAACCTCGTGGTGCATACAGATTTAAATTGTCTTTCTTGTATTCAATTCGCGGTGGATGTCCTTGGTGTTGAGCATATTATTGTCGTTGGTCATTATGGTTGTGGTGGTGTGGCGGCCGCCTTGACGCAACGCCGACTAGGTCTCGTGGACAACTGGCTTCGCCATATTCAAGACATCCGTTTGAAGCATGCCGCTCATCTTGAGGGCGTTTCTGAGGAGCGTCGTGCTGACCGGTTGTGTGAGCTCAACGTGATCGAGCAGGTTGTGAATGTGGCACAGACGACGATCATCCAAGAGGCTTGGGAGCGTGGGCAGACTTTGAGTATTCACGGATGGACTTATGCTTTAGCGGATGGGTTGGTCCGTGATTTGGGGACCACCTTAACCAAGCACAGCGAGACGGCATCGACCTATCAGCGAGCGATCGAGGCCCTTGTTTAAGGAAGTCTGCTGATCAGATTGGGGATGATTTTCCTCAAGTCTCGGCTGTTGATGGTGGCAGATTCGAGAATCACGAATGATGCTCGCATTGGCTCTGACTTGCAAAAACTCTGGGATTAAAAATGCTCAGGGTGGCGAGTTTTTTTAGCGGATGGGTCGAACAATTAAATCTTTGAAAGAGGCGACGGTTCGGCAGGTTCCTAACGAAAAATCCTCGCCCGTTTTGATTGGTTCGGGATCATTCCAGGATCCAAGCACTCGTCCATTTCGGGTGATTTCGATCAGCCCTGTTCCTGCATCGTAGAGAATTCGGAGGTCAATCCACTGGCCGTTTGCAGGATCGACAGTGAACGACTTCACTCGTCTTGGCGCGTTGCGAACGATTTTATAAATGGCGACTTCTGCTCGCCCTTTTTCGTTGAGGGCGTCGGCGATCAGGTAGCCTGCTCCGCGCTCCCATTTTTCGCCGGCGGCGCACATGATATAAATCGTCGTGCAGGCGGAGGGACCAGCCAGATATTTTTGGCTGAGTCGATACTCCATTCTGCCGCTTTGGGGGATGGATTTAAAGGCGTTTGAAACGGTATCTTTGCCATCCCTTTGTTCGATTTCGAAGTCGTTAATGACCGTCCATTGGCCCCGTGGCATCTTCCAATCTGAACGGAAATTTTGTCGGGTGGGCGCGCTGGGAGTTGGGGGAATCACCGCGAGGGCGCGAGAAAGAACATCCGTTGAGGAGGGCGGGACGGAAGCCAAAGCGCCTCCAAGTTCCACGATTAGGCGGGTGGCCTCCACCCGGGTGAGGCGCAGGCGCATCCCGATCGTTCCCGAAACTGATCCGCTTTCCTTGCCATTGTCATACATCTGCAGGGTGGTCGGGCGGGTCAACTGAATCTCTTTTGGCCAGCGCTTGTCATCGGCGGCGAGTTGTTCGATCGTCAGTTCTGCGCCAAGGCCCTGGGTAGCGAGAGCGAAGGCGACGAAAGTGAGGAGCCAGATTCGGAGGTTCATCGGGTTGGGTGGTTGATTCGTGAGAATAGATGCACGGCTACCTTTCGTGAGCAAGGGGCGGACCGCAAACCTTCCTCGAGGTTTTTTGCTTAAAGAGCACTCGACGACTGACCGTGCCTCCGCCCAAGATTTAATGTATGGGCGACGCTCTATTTTTACAACTCCGCGCGGACCTCGCCCAAGCGCTTTTGCCTGAGGAATTTCACGAGGCGCAGGGTCGGGCCTTGGATGTTTTTGATCTTTTATCGGCTGACTTCGTTGCGCAATCTGCCGTCGACCTCGCCTGCCGTGACGGCTGCTCGCTTTGTTGTTCGCTTCGTGTGGATGTCTTTGCCCATGAGGTGTGGCAGATCGCTCGTCACGTGCTTGATCATTTCACTCCCGGGGCATTGGATGAGTTGCACGCTCGGCTGAAAAAGCATGCTGGGCAGGTTCTTGCCATCGATGCATTTACCCACGCCACCCAAAATATGGTTTGCCCGCTTTTGCAAAGTGGGAGTTGTAGTGTCTATGCTGTTCGGCCTCAGGCGTGTCGGCGGCATCATTCCACCGACTTTGCGGCCTGTCAGTTTACTTACGATCACCCTACGGACTTGGATTTTCCTGGGGCGCATCACCGCCCCCTTTTTCTGGTTTTGTCGGAGGCTCTTCAGAGTAGCGGGCAAGTTTACGCGGATGGTGGATATGATTCGACGGTTTACGAGTTGGGGACCGCTTTGGAGGAAGCGCTAAACGATCCCGCCGCGTGGGTGCGTTGGCAGGGAAAGCGCCCAGCGTTTCTGGCCAGTTCTGTGACACCGACTAGTTGAAATTTCTCGAAACTTTTTTGCTTATGACTGAGCTCAATTCCATTGTTACTTACCTTGATCTTTATCTCCGCACCGCTGAGATCGCCGACTATCCGGGGGCGTGGAATGGTCTTCAAATTGAAAACGCTGGTTCGGTGAAGCGGATTGGTGCGGCCGTTGATGCTTCCGCGCGGACCATTGACCGGGCGGTGGAGGAAGGAATCGACCTGCTCCTCGTTCATCACGGACTTTTCTGGAATGGGGTTCAGCCGATGACTGGGGCGACTCGGCGAAAAATCAAAGCGGCGCTGGATGGGGACCTCGCGGTCTACAGTTCGCATCTTCCTTTGGACATCCACCCGGTCGTGGGAAACAACGCGATCCTTGCTCGGGCTTTGGGATTTAAGAAAACCTCTCCATTCTTTCTTTCTAAGGGGCAACCGATTGGGTTGAAAACCGAGCTCTGCATCTCGATCGGAGAGCTTGCTCAGCGACTGGAGAAAGCCATGGGAAAGGCGGCGCACCTTGCCCCCGGTGGAGCGGATACGACCACCCGAATCGGATTGGTCACTGGTGGTGCTGGGGATGGGGTTGCGCAGGCGCGTGCTGAAGGGGTGGACACATTTATCACGGGGGAAGGTCCGCATCACTCCTACACCCTCGCTGAAGACCTCGGGATGAACCTCTTTTACGCGGGGCATTACGCCACCGAAATTTTCGGCGTCCAGGCCCTGGCGGCTGCCGTGTCAAAAAAGTTTGGTCTTCCTTGGCAGTTTATTGATCATCCAACAGGGCTCTGAGATTCGTTGAGGAGGGTGGACAGAAGATTTGCCTTTCGCCAAGCTTGACCAATTCCCTGTTCTCAACGATTAAACAACCGCACTTTTTCAAGAAGACTCGCCAATACATAATGACCAACAACGGACTACCCGAAAAACAAGGACTCTATGATCCGCAGTTTGAGCACGACGCCTGTGGCGTGGGCTTTGTCTGCCAAATGAAGGGGCTCCGCTCTCACGAAATTATTGATCAAGCACTAACGATCCTTGTGAATCTTGATCACCGGGGAGCCTGCGGTTGCGAAACCAATACCGGCGATGGAGCGGGAATCCTTCTTCAAGTGCCCCATAAGTTTCTTGTTAAAGTCGCGGGGGAAGCGGGATTTTCTCTTCCAGAACTCGGTCAATATGGGGTGGGAATGCTCTTTTCCTCCCCCGATCTCGCGGAGCGTGCGGAAAGCGCCAAGCGTTTTGAAGCCATCGCTGTGGAGCAGGGGCAGACGGTGATTGGTTGGCGTGACATTCCCACCGATCACACTTCTTTGGGGAAAACTGCCTTGGCGAGTGAGCCTTTTATGCGGCAGGTTTTTGTGCGTCGAGGCGCCAACTGCCTTGATGAGCAAGCTTTTGAACGTCAGCTTTACATCATCAGAAAGCGTGCCCATGTGGAAATCCGCACGGAAAAGCTCGATCCATTCTGGTACTCCTCGAGCCTCTCTTGCCGAACGATGATTTATAAGGGAATGCTCATGCCTGAGCAGGTGCACCAGTATTTTCTCGACCTCCGTGACCCCGATATGGAGACCGCGCTGGCCCTCGTGCATTCGCGTTTTTCTACGAACACCTTTCCGAGTTGGGAACGCTCTCACCCTTATCGGTACATCGCCCACAACGGCGAGATCAATACCCTCCGCGGTAATGTCAACTGGATGAAGGCCCGCCAAGGGATGCTCGAGAGCGAGCTGTTTGGCGATGATCTTAAAAAGATTTTGCCGATTGTGAATGTCAGTGGGTCGGACTCCGCGATGTTCGATAACGTCTTTGAACTCCTCGTGATGGGTGGCCGATCTTTGCCTCACGCAATGATGATGATGATCCCCGAGCCTTGGTCAGGGCATGAATCGATGAGTGACGAGAAAAAGGCTTTTTACGAATATCACTCCTGCCTGATGGAGCCGTGGGACGGCCCCGCGTCGGTGGCTTTTACCGATGGGAAAATGATCGGAGCCACGCTCGATCGCAATGGTCTCCGCCCTTCACGTTATTATGTGACCAAGGACGACCTCGTGATTATGGCCTCGGAAGCTGGGGTGTTGCCGATCGCTCCTGAGCGGATTGCCATCAAAGGTCGATTGCAGCCCGGTCGGATGTTCCTCGTGGACATGGAGCAGGGGCGGATCGTTGCCGACGACGAAATCAAGAGTCGGATTGCCTCGGAGCAACCTTATCGCCAGTGGATTGATGAGCAAATGATCGAGCTAGCCTCGATCAAGGAGTCTCCATTGGAGCCAGTTCCGGATCACGCGAGCGTGCTCCAGCGGCAACAAGCCTTCGGTTACACCTTTGAGGATCAGCGGATGATTCTCCTCCCGATGGCTAAGGACGGGGTCGAGGCAACGGGCTCGATGGGAACGGATATTCCTTTGGCGATTCTTTCGAATCGGTCGAAGCTTCTCTATGACTACTTTAAGCAGCTCTTCGCCCAGGTAACCAATCCGCCGATTGATTGCATTCGGGAAGAAATCGTGACCTCCGCGGAAACGACGATCGGGACTGAGCGCAACCTCCTTGATCCCACGCCAGGGAGTTGTCGCCTGATCGAGCTGAAGTCCCCGATTTTGACCAATGAGGATTTGGCCAAACTCAAGCACATCGATGAGGTCGGATTTAAGGCGGTCACGATCGCCACCCTGTTTGCTCCCGATCAGGGCGCATCGGGGTTGGAATTCGCGATGGCAGATGTCTGTGCGCAAGCGGAGCGCGCGATTTCTGAAGGGGCGAACATCTTGATTCTCAGCGATCGGGGAGTGGACAAAATGCATGCCGCCATTCCGCCGCTCCTCGCTGTGAGTGGTCTCCATCATCATTTGATTCGGGTCGGTCAGCGCACGCAAGTCGGTTTGATTCTCGAGTCCGGTGAACCTCGTGAGGTCCACCATTTCTCCACCCTGATCGGGTATGGATGTGGAGCGATCAATCCGTATCTGGCCTTTGAAACTCTCGACGACATGATCCGCCAAGGATTGCTGGTGAAGACGGATCACAAAACGGCCTGCAAAAACTTTGTGAAAGCCGCTACCAAGGGAATTATCAAAGTCGCATCGAAGATCGGCATCTCAACTATTCAAAGTTACCGAGGAGCCCAAATCTTCGAATGCGTGGGATTGAATCAGGCGGTTGTGGATCAGTATTTCACGGGAACAGCCACCCGGATTGAAGGATCGGGGATCGATGGAATCGCTACTGAAGTGCTTCGTCGGCACAGTCACGCTTTTCCAGATCGTCAGGTCGACGGTCGGAGTCTCGAAGTCGGTGGCGATTATCAGTGGCGTAAGGAAGGGGAGGGGCATCTCTTCAGTCCTCAGGTCATTCATTCCTTACAGAAAGCCGTGCGGACGGGAAACTTTGCGACTTTCAAACAGTATTCCGCGCTGGTCAACGAACAGGAAAAAAATCACTTCACCCTTCGCGGGTTGCTGAAATTCAAGTCCCGACAACCAGTGCCGATTGAAGAAGTCGATTCCGTGGAGTCAATTTTGCGTCGATTTAAAACCGGGGCAATGAGTTACGGATCCATCTCCAGCGAGGCGCATGAAGCCCTTGCGATTGCGATGAACCGAATTGGCGGAAAGTCGAACACTGGTGAGGGTGGTGAAGATCCCGAGCGCTACACTTGGACAAATGATCGTGGAGATTCGAAGAATAGCGCGATCAAGCAAGTGGCTTCTGGTCGGTTTGGGGTAACGAGTCTTTATTTGACCAAGGCGACCGAGCTCCAGATCAAAATGGCGCAGGGTGCTAAGCCTGGCGAAGGCGGGCAACTTCCTGGAGCCAAGGTCTATCCGTGGATTGCGAAAGTCCGCTACTCCACCCCTGGCGTTGGTTTGATCTCCCCACCTCCGCATCACGATATTTACTCGATCGAAGATCTTTCTGAATTGATTCACGATTTGAAGAATGCCAATCGTGCCGCCCGAGTCAGTGTGAAACTGGTCAGCGAAGTGGGCGTTGGAACGATCGCGGCGGGCGTGGCGAAGGCTCACGCTGACGTTGTCTTGATTGCGGGATTTGATGGTGGCACTGGGGCCTCGCCACAGACATCGATCAAGCACGCGGGACTGCCCTGGGAGTTGGGTCTTGCTGAGACGCATCAAACGCTGGTTTTGAATAACTTGCGCTCGCGGATCACTGTGGAGACGGATGGTCAGTTGAAAACGGGTCGCGATGTGGTGATCGCCACTTTGCTGGGTGCAGAGGAGTTTGGTTTTGCGACGGCACCGCTGGTCACCCTCGGTTGTATCATGATGCGGGTTTGCCATCTGAACACCTGTCCTGTGGGAGTGGCTACCCAAGATCCGCTTTTGCGGAAAAACTTTACTGGGGATCCCGAACACACCGTAAACTTTATGCGGTTCATCGCTGAAGAGGTCCGTGAAATCATGGCTCAGTTGGGGTTCCGCACGATCAATGAAATGGTTGGACGCACTGATGCGCTCGAACCGCAGCACGCGGTGGATCATTGGAAAGCCAAAGGGGTGGACCTGTCAAAGTTGCTCTACTCGCCGGTCACGGGTCCAGAAGTCGGGCGCTACTGCACGGATACTCAGGATCATAGTTTAGAGAAGTCGCTTGATCTGAGCACGCTTCTTGATCTTTGTCGGCCAGCCATTGAGCGCGGAGAAAAGGTGATTGTCCAGTTGCCAATCAAAAACACCAATCGAGTCGTTGGGACGATCCTTGGAAACGAAATCACCAAGCGCCACCCGGAAGGATTGCCTGACGGAACGGTCCACCTGCAATTTACGGGAAGTGCGGGGCAAAGCTTGGGGGCGTTTGTTCCTAAGGGAGTGACGATTGAGCTGGAAGGCGACGCTAACGACTACGTGGGCAAGGGATTGAGCGGTGGTCGAATTATGATCTATCCGAGCTCGGCAGCGACTTTTGCCGCGGAAGACAACATCATCATTGGGAATGTCGCACTTTACGGGGCGACTGGTGGCGAATTGTTCATTCGCGGGATGGCTGGCGAACGCTTCGCGGTCCGGAACTCTGGTGTCGATACCGTGGTCGAAGGAGTAGGTGATCATGGTTGTGAGTATATGACGGGAGGCCGGGTAGTGGTGTTGGGAGTGACGGGAAGAAATTTTGCTGCGGGAATGAGCGGAGGCGTTGCCTACGTTCTTGATGAGGCGGGCGATTTTTCTACGCGTTGCAACGCTCAAATGGTTGGTTTAGAAAAGGTTGAGGCCGCCGACGCTTTGGCCTTGCACGAGTTGATTTCCCGTCATGTCACTTACACCAAGAGTGAGAAGGCGATGCGAATTCTTGCCCATTGGGAGGAGATGCTCCCGCGATTTGTGAAGGTCATGCCCAAAGATTATAAGCGAGTGCTCCAGGCTCTTTCCAAAGCGCAGGCTGATGGATTGAGTGGCGACGACGCGATGAATGCCGCCTTTGAGGCCAACGCTCGGGATGTGGCGAGAATTGGGGGAGGTTAGGCGAGGCAACTGAACGAGGCAAAAAATTCAAATACGAACATGGGAAAACCAACTGGCTTCATCGAATATCTCCGAGAAATTCCTGCAGATCGCGATCCGTTAGCTCGGACAGAAGATTGGCAAGAATTTCATCTGCATCTCCCCGAAGAAAAACTCCAATCTCAAGGGGCGCGCTGCATGGATTGCGGAGTCCCTTTTTGTCACTCTGGAACGATCATTAGTGGAATGGCCAGCGGATGTCCGATCAACAATCTGATTCCTGAGTGGAATGATTTGATTTATCGCGGTCTTTGGCAGGAGGCTCTGGAGCGTTTGCACAAGACAAACAATTTTCCTGAATTTACGGGGCGGGTTTGTCCCGCACCTTGTGAGGGAGCTTGCGTGCTGGGAATTAATGCTCCGCCAGTGACGATCAAAAATATTGAAGTTTCGATCATTGATAAAGGCTGGGAGGAAGGCTGGGTGAAGCCTGAGCCCCCGACTCGTCGGACGGGTAAAAAAGTGGCGGTCATCGGATCGGGACCTGCTGGTTTGTCGGCGGCTGCCCAACTAAATAAAGCGGGGCATTTGGTCACGGTATTTGAGCGTGCTGATCGCCCCGGTGGATTGTTGATGTATGGAATCCCCAACATGAAGCTGGATAAGACGGAGGTCGTTCTGCGGCGAATTCAGCTTCTGGAGGCTGAGGGCGTAGAGTTTCTTTGTCAGACGGAAGTTGGGAAAAACTATTCTCCTGAAAAGTTGCTGGCCGACTTTGACGCCACGGTGATTTGCACTGGTGCGACTAAGCCTCGGGATCTCCCGATTGAAGGTCGCGCCTTGGGTGGGATCCACTTTGCCATGGACTTTCTCACCGCGAACACCAAGTCAGTTTTGGATCCCGCTCAGAAGGGTCACGAGATCAACGCCGAGGGTCTGGACGTCGTGATCATTGGTGGAGGCGACACCGGAACGGACTGTGTTGGGACCTCAATGCGCCATCAGTGTCGGTCGCTGGTTCAGGTGGAAATTTTGCCGAAGCCTCCGATGGACCGGGCGAAGGATAACCCTTGGCCCGAGTGGCCGAAGGTTTACAAAATGGATTATGGCCAAGAGGAGGCGGCGGCGAAATTTGGTGCTGATCCTCGGGTCTATCTCACTACCGCGACGAAGTTTGAAGGGGATGAGCATGGGCAAGTGAAAGCAGTTCATACGGTTCAAGTCGAGTGGTCACGGAACGATCAGGGGCAGTTTATTCCTAAGAATGTTCCCGGTACGGAAAGGGTGATTCCTGCCCAGCTGGTTCTTCTCGCGATGGGCTTTCTCGGGCCAGAGCAACCCTTGCTTGATGCCCTCGGAGTCGAGCGTGATCCACGGAGCAATGTCAAAGCCGAGCACGAAAAGTATCAGACGAGCGTTCCGGGAGTTTTTGCCGCTGGCGATTGTCGTCGTGGTCAAAGCCTCGTCGTCTGGGCGTTTAACGAGGGTCGTGGTGCGGCCCGTGAGTGCGACCGCTTTTTGATTGGTTCCACAGATCTCCCTTAAAAAGGGACTGATTAGAAGTTCAATCCGTTGAGATTCAACCTGATGGGAATATCGGGCAGATGGATTCAATGGGGGGCTAGCTAATCCAAGCCTGGCTCTTGGACTGGCTCTACGGGATCAACAGGGATGGCTCGGCGCACTTCCACGGGAGCATCTTCGTCTGACTTCTTTTTCTTCGTGGACTTCGTCGGCTTGGCCTCGTTTTTGAAAATTTCCCGCATCACGCTACCGATGATCGGGGCGGCGACAGTTCCGCCGTGCACGGAGTTATTGCTGACATCGCTTTCGTAGAGAGCGACGAAAGCATACTTCGGTTTCTCCGCGGGGGCAAAGCCGGCAAACCAGGCGCAGGTTCGTTCGTGGGTTTTTGGTCCCCATTGAGCGGTGCCAGTCTTGCCAGCCATTTGGACGTTGGGAACCGATGCTTTTCCCGCTGTTCCAGAGCTACTCGAAACGACATCCGACAACGCCTTACGCATTTCTTTGATGATTTTTGGATCAATGGCGAGTTCAGCCCGTGCTCTCACTGGGTAAGAGTTTACTACTTGTCCATCAATGCTTTGGACCTGAAGAACGAGCCGAGCTTTATAGAGCGTTCCGCCATTGCCTACCGTGGCCATGGCCTGAGCCATCTGTAGCGGAGTCACTTCCACGTCTCCTTGTCCGATGGAGAAGTTAGCCAAATCGCCGTGCCCCATTTTGCGTTTGTGCGCTTTCATCATGTATTCGTCGGTGGGAATCCGTCCCGAGGCCTCGGCGGCGAGCGGAATCCCCGTTTTACTCCCAAATCCCAGCTTAGTCGCCCAATCAGCCATTTTCAGCGCTCCGGTCTTGATGCCGACTTGATAGAACCAAGTATCGCAAGACTGGGTCATTGCTTGGCGGAAGTTCAACGAGCCGGAGTCGGTTTTTTTCCAGTTGCGAAAGGTGAGGTTGCCGATTTCTAGAGAGCTCGGACAGGAAAACTCGTCCTCAATGGAGACAATGTGCTCCTGCAATGCCGCCAACCCGACGGCGACTTTAAATACCGATCCCGGTGGGTAGGTTGATCGATAGGCGCGGGGAATGAGCGGAATATTGGGGTCGTCGTTGAGCGATTTGAAGGCTTTTTCAGAAATGGTGGGAATGAACCAGTTGGGATCGATGGTCGGCCAAGATGCCATCGCAAGGATATCGCCATTATTGGGATCCATAATCACCATGGCTCCTCGTTTGACGCCTTTTTCCAGGGCATTCTCGCAGAGACGCTGGAGTTTACTGTCTAAGGTGGTGACAACATTGTAACCGGGTTGCGGGTTGATGGAGACCTTTTCTCCACTTTTTTTGCCACTTGGATCAAATGACAGGGTGAACTGCCCGTTTTTTCCGCGGAGTTGGTAGTCAAAGGATTGTTCAAGACCTTCGCGTCCAACGGCATCTGGCCAGAGGAGTTCGTTGTTTTGAATCGGGCCATCGGGCATTCTGCCAGAGCGACCCGCGTATCCAAGAATATGGCCAGCGAGATCGGCATTGGGATAGTAACGCTGGTAAACGGCTTGGAGGGTGAGATGTGCCGGTTTCAGGCGTTTAAAGTTCTCGATTTCTGCGGTGCTAAGATCTTGAGCAACCAGCATTTCAACAATCCCCCGATTCTTGTAGTGCTTTAAAACTTGGTCGTGGTTCAGGGTGAGAGGTCGTCCGAGAACCCCCTTTGCACTGAGGACCTGTTGCTGAGCAAAAGTCCAGACCTCGGCATCGGTCATCGTCAGGGGGGTAGGAAAGCTTAGTCCTAAATTATAGCTGACCCGCGATTGCGCGAGGGGGTTGCCGTCGCGGTCAACGATCTGGCCTCGGGGACCGGGGATTCCGAGGACATAGGTTCTGGCGTGTTTCTGGGTTTCCCAAGTGGGATCTGGCGAGGCGACTGGCGAGGTGGTGGGGGTGACAGGGGAAGGCGTTTCAGGGGATGCAGGGGCCGCGCCAGAATTCGCGATCAGGGTTAAAGCGAAGAATGTTGAGAACAAATGTTTGATCATGGGTATCAAATGAGAGGCGGAGACGGCAGTCCGAAAGATTGGAAGCATGGAAAAAACATCCAGTAATTTCGATCCTCGGAGTGTCCACTTTGGGACTAATTCCTGACGCTTGGAATGATAACCGGACGATCATGACCGCTGATCTCCTAGGGATGGGGAGATTGGGGAGCGGCAGATTTTGAATCGGAGCCTGCTAGGCGAGAGATTCGAGTTTTGCGACGAGATCGGCTTTCGATCGGGTATTGAGCTGTTCTTTCATTTCGCCCCCGTGAAATAGGAGTAAGGCGGGAATGGAGTTAATGCGAAAGAGGGCGGCGGCTTTTTGGTTGTCATCAATGTTGATCTTGACGACTTTTGCGCGGCCTACGGTAGCATCGGCGACTTGATCGATGACTGGTCCAAGCTGGACGCAAGGGCCACACCAAGGAGCCCAGAAGTCCACGAGAACGGGTTGTTTGGATTGGATGACTTCGGCCTCGAAGGTGGAGTCGGTGACATTAAGAACATTGACGCTGGCCATGGTGGGTTCTTGGAAAATGCTTGGTTAAAGTGATTTATGGTTGGACTGATGACTGATAGGCAAGGATGACCGTGGTCAAGGATGCGAGGGCCAAGACGAGGGCGGCGATGGATAGTCCATTGACCAGAGGGTCTGGCGCACTCTCGCCACCACTGGGTTGCATGGGCATTGAGGGCTTGGATTGCCCGTCGCTGATGGAGGGTCGAGTGGGCTGTAAAGGAATCGACGGCCGATTAATCAGCGGTTGGGTTTGCTGGATTTTGACGGTGGCCTTGGGGAGGGCGGGTTTGGTGGCGCCGTCTGCTGGAAGCGAGATGCGGGCAGTTTCCTTTTTCGGTGCCCCGGGCTTGAGCGGTGATGGGAGCGCCCCACTGGCCGAGGGTGCGGGCTTCAATGGCACGGTAGGACGGGCCGGGGCGAGCGATGGGGGTTTCGGTGGCAATGTCACTCCGCTCGGTGGTCGCTGAGGGGGGAGGGGCATCCCAGACTGGGGAGGGGTCAATCCTGGTTGGGACGGTGGCCGTGGTGGAGGGGGAGGAGTGAAAGGCTTGGCGAGGCTGGGAGCGGCGGGTTCTGGGGTGGCTTCTGGAATGGAGATGCGGGTCGTCTCTTTTTTTGGGGCATTCGCTCCCGAATCAAAGGATGGGGCTGATTTAGCAGGAATTTCGATGCGGACGGTTTCGCGTTTGACCGTGGATCCGAGGTCGGGATTCGGAGGGAGGGTGATACGAATCGTTTGGGCTTTGGTAGCGTCGTCTTCGGGAGCGGTAGAGGGTGGAAGTTCGTCAGGCATAGAATAAAATAGTTTTTTGTTTTCTCTCACTCCCGCTGCTTGCTGTCAACTGATTTGCCTGCCACTTGAAAAACAAATTCTTTCCCGAAAAAAGCGTGGGTCAGGCGGGGATGAGTGGCCTGTGAATCTGCGGTAATGGGGAACTTTCGCTTGCTCGGTTTTTCTCTGATCCGTTAGCGTGCTCCGATGAAAGTGCTTGTTACTGGTGGGGCGGGTTTTATTGGATCTCATTTTGTGGGGAAACTCCTTGGGGAAGGTCACGAGGTTTCTGTGCTCGATGACTTTAACGATTTTTACGATCCCGCGATCAAGCGCGCGAATGTGGCGTCTTTTGGAGGCCATGTGCCTGTGCATATCGCCGACTTGCGTGACGGCGTCGCCGTGGATCGGATTGTGGGATTAGAGCGTCCCGAAACCATCGTTCATCTTGGGGCGCGTGCGGGCGTTCGCCCGTCGATTCGGGATCCGAAACTTTACATTGATACCAACATTACGGGGACTTGGCATATTCTTGAAGCGGCGAAAGTTCACGGGGTCGCTCGGGTGGTTTCGGCTTCTAGTTCAAGCGTTTACGGGGTGATTAAGACGGCCCCATTTCGGGAGGATATGTTGATTAACCAGACGATCTCTCCGTATGCGGCGACGAAAATGGCGACCGAGCAATTTTGTTCCAACTACACGCATCTCTATGGAATGCGGACGATTTCGCTCCGCTTTTTTACGGTGTATGGGCCTCGCCAGCGTCCTGATTTGGCCATTCATTCATTCACGCGGGCGATCGATCAAGGCCAACCGATTCAGCAGTTCGGGGATGGATCTTCGCGACGCGACTACACTTACATCGACGATATCCTTCAAGGGATGTCGGCTTGTTTAACTTACGACGGCGCGCTTTGTGAGATCTTCAACCTTGGGGAGAGTCAGACCACGACCTTGGGCGAACTGATCGAGGGGATTGAAGCGGCTTTGGGGAAAAAGGCGATTATTCAGCGGATGCCCGATCAGCCCGGGGATGTTCCGTTGACCTATGCGGATATTGGGAAAGCGCGGTCGCTCCTTGGTTATCATCCGCAAACAAAAATTGCGGAAGGTCTGCCTAAATTTGTCGAGTGGTATCGATCCTCCCTCCCTCGCTAATTTTGCGCGAAGCGGGGCGACGTGGGTTCGCGTTAGAGCAGTTGGTAGGCGTCGACGTCCACGGTCACGATCACGTCGTCGGGGAAGGTGAGTTTTTCCAAGACGCCCCGAAGATGCCTCGAGAGACGGAGGACGGTGGGGCTGCGGAGCATTAAATGGAATCGAAAGCTGCCATGGGATTTCTCTAGGGGAGCGGGCGCGGGTTCACTGAGATTGGTGTTCGGTGGGAGTTGTTCTTTGAGTCGGCGGTGGAGGGTTTGAGCGGAAAATTCTGCACGTTGTTCGTGGGCGGACCGAATGACGATTAAGAAAAGGTGGGTGAATGGGGGATAGTCCCATTGCCTCCGGAATTCGATTTCCTGTTCCCAAAATCCATCGAAGTCGTGGTGTCGAGCAAACTGGATACTCGGGCTGAAAGGGGTGAAACTTTGGACGAAAACCTCGCCTTCGACATCGCCGCGTCCTGCTCTTCCTGCGACTTGGGTGAGGAGTTGGAAGGTGCGTTCACCTGCTCGAAAATCGGGGAGATGCAGACTGAGGTCGGCATTAATAATTCCGACGAGGGTGACATTGGGAAAGTGGAGGCCCTTCGCGATCATTTGGGTTCCGACGAGGATATCAATTTTGCCGACCCGAAAAGCGGCAAGGGTTTCTCGGAAAGCATCTTTTCGCGTCATGATATCAGCGTCGAGGCGTTTAATCACCGCCTTGGGAAAGCATTTGCTGACAGCATCTTCCACCTTTTCTGTGCCCGTGCCACTATATTTTATTTTGGGATCGCGGCAATCTGGGCACTTTGATGGAGCCACCGCTTGATGTCCGCAAATGTGGCAAACGATGCGGCCCGCCGCCCGATGAAAAGTCAGGGAAACCGAACAGTTTGGGCACTCGCAGACGTAGCCGCATTGCTCGCAGATCAGCGAGGTGGAGAAGCCTCGGCGATTGAGGAAAAGAATCGTCTGTTCGCGTTTTGCTAAGCGGTCGTGAATTGCGGTTACGAGTCGTTCGCTGAGAATCGAACTACTTTTCTTGGACTCCATGCGCATATCCATGATGCGAATAAAGGGCATTTTTTTGTCATCGACTCGCATGGTCATTTTGAGGAGTTCATACTTTCCGATGGCCGCATTATGGAAGCTCTCGAGGGATGGTGTGGCACTTCCGAGAAGGATTGCGCAGCCTTCCATGCGGGCGCGAAGGACGGCGACATCGCGTCCGTGATAACGGGGAGTTTCTTCCTGTTTGTAGGTATTTTCGTGTTCTTCGTCGACGACGATGAGGCCAAGGTTGGAGCAAGGGGCGAAGATCGCCGAGCGAGCTCCGATGATGATCCGTGCGCGACCGGTACGAATTTTGTGCCATTCGTCGTGGCGTTCGCCCTCGCTGAGATGGGAGTGGAGGACGGCGACTTCGTGTTGGGTGGAGGCGAAGCGGGATTTAAACCGCTCGACGGTTTGTGGGGTGAGGGAGATTTCTGGGACGAGCATGATCGCTGTCTGGCCGCGATCGAGGACTAGTTGAATGGATTGGAGATAGATTTCTGTTTTGCCGCTGCCCGTCACGCCGTGGAGGAGAATGGGTTTGGGAGCAGGCGGAAGAGGTTCGAGTGGCTGGCTTGTTGGGCTTTTTTGGGGAGGGGAGTGTTCGATGGCTGCGCAAACTCGAGCGAAGACGGCGAGTTGTTCGGGATTCATCTCCAGCTTGCCTGCGGGGAGAAAAGTTTCACTTTGATGGGGGTCGCGTTCGACAGTGGTGCTGACGGTGAGAATCAATCCTTTCTTGATCAGTGCTTGGATTACGGCGTGATTGGCTGCGCATTTTTGGCTGAGTTCTGCGAGAGCCACGGGCTGATTGGCGGTGGAGAGGAGCGCGATGGTGGCGGCTTGAATGGGGGCCTTTTTTTCGAGGGCGACTTTTTCGTCTTCGGTGATCTCTCGGGCTAAGCGGGCAAAGAGGCGCACTTGGTGTCCCACTTCTGCTTTGCGAATGACATTGGGCAAAACGGCCTTCATGGCTTGCTCGAGAGAGCAGCAGTAATAATCAGCCATCCAAGCTCCTAAACGGAGGAGGAGCGGGCTCAGAATGGGTTCTGCACTGACCACTGCACTGATGAGCTTCACTCCGGTTACTTCGGTATGGTCGAGGAGTTCGATCACGGTCGCTAAGAGTGTCCGGGTTCGGACTGGCACGCGGACCCGCGAGCCAGGTTGAATGAGCCCAGCGACGGCCTCAGGAAGCTCGTAATCAAAGGCTTTCCCGTCGGAGTCATCGACAAGGACGCGGGCATATTTTGGCATCGGCGAAGGATGGGATGCGGAAGATTTTTGTCGAAGTTTTTTCCGAAATTCCGTTGATTGATGCATTCATGGTTGGATTCTTCAAAAAGATCATTGGGCTGATCCTTCTCGCGCTTTTGGTGGCTTCGGGTTGGGTTCTTTGGCGGGCTCCTGATCCGCTGTATCAACTAGAAGTTTGGCGAGGGATGGGACGATTTACTGATTACGATCGCCAGATGAGTGCTGCGGCGGAGAAGCAAGGACTCGATCGATTTTTGGTGAAGGCACTGGTATGGAAGGTGAGTGGATTTAATTCCGCAAAAGTCGGTAAGTATGGCGAGCGTGGGCTCATGCAAGTCAGCCGTTCCACGGGGGAGGACTGGGCTAAAGCGGAGAAAATCGAGACCTTTATTTTTAGTGATCTCTTTGATCCTAAGACCAATCTGGAAGTGGGGACTTGGAGTTTAAAAAGGGCGATGGTTCGGTGGAAAGGGAAAGTCAATCCCGTGCCATTTGCGCTTGCGGATTGGTTTGCGGGAGCGCCTGCGGTCGATCGATGGGTGGAGGCGAGCGGACGCGGCGAAGATGCTCAGGCGGAGGATTTGGTTTTAGCGATCAATGTTCCGGAAGTTCGCCAAAGCATTCAGGAAATTATTGGGCGACAAAAATTTTACGAGAAAATTGGAAGTCTTTAATTATCAGGGCAATCGAGTGACTCGCAATCGCAGGAATTTTTGTGATGTGCCGTTGATGGCAACCTTCGCTTTGATCAGTTGAGTAAGTCCGCTCGTTGAGACGACTTCCGTAGTCACCGTGGATACCAGCCAGTCGGTGAGATTGGTTGACTCCTCGACAGCGTAGTTGAGATCGGTCGCGGAGAGGAGTTGGGTGTAGGTTAGAGTCAAAAAATCGCCTTCTTTGCCAACCTGAGGAAGTGCGGCCACCGAAGGCTGATTGGGATTGGTCTGTGAGGCATATTCGATGAGGTTTTTTACCCCATCGCCGTCCGGGTCTGCGGTTGCCGAGGCGGTCGGGCTACCGAGTTTTGCATTTGCCCAGTTTTCGTAGCGCAGGAGATACCCGTAGCGAGAGATTCGCACAAATTCGGCGGCATCGGGTTGATCGCTTCCACCGAGAATTCCATCATATTGGGCGGCACCGCTCAGATATTGGAGAACCGAGGTGGTGATTCCCGAAAGTTTCCAGGTGGTAGAAAATTTTTGGAAGAGGCCGCCCCCGGAGTCTCCGATGGCGATCTCCGCCGTGGTGCTTCCATAGGCTCGATAAAAGTAGGTTCGCAAGGCGTCATATTGGTAGCCGGAGTAGGTCGCTGTGCTGGAGGAGGATGCGGTGGTGCTGGTGCCCCAGCGTTGGGCGCGGGTATTGTCTCCACCCCAGTACCAGCCTTGGTTGGAAATGATCGATCCTTTTCCCACGCCCCAGCCCATGAGGGTGCTGGATAAATTGAGATCGGAACTGGAGAAGTTCAGGGGAAGATTTTGCAAAACTGGCAGGGGTGGACTTCCCAAAATCTTGATTAATTTCAAATCAACGAAGTCGGCGTAGGCGGTCGTGCCTTCATTTTCGGTGATCTGAAGCGGGGTGAAACTGAGGTCGCGGTTATAGTTCACTCCGTTGATGACGAGGCCAGAGTCGACCATCGAGACGTGGTTTGCGGTGAGGACATAGCCGTTCCCGAGGTAGACGCCTGAGGCGTTGTTTTGGCCAAACTGGACGAGATTATACCAAGGAGACCCGTTCGCGGGGAGAGTGGTATTCTGCGCGTTATTCAGATCAGTGGGGCCAGTGCCATAAAGAATTAAAGCCGCCGCCCTTGGGAGAAAGGTCTCCAAAAGCGCTCCCCCAAGGCCGATAAGAATGAGCAACCGCCGACTCATTCGATGGGCGTGGAGAAGCCTTGACCTTGGAGAATTGCTGGAGCGTGTGAGGAATCCATCGGGTATAAATCAGCATAGTTTGTGCCGAATTCTACGCCCTTCACCCTGGGTCACCCTGCTGTGAACCTTAGAGTCCCGTACCTGCTTGGAGCGTCTGGCGTCCTTCGTAGATCACGTCTTTGTAGGTTGCTCCCGCTGGGATCATGGGCAAAACGTGCTCGGTGTAGGGCACCATTACATCGAGGATGTAGGGTTCCTCCGCGTCGAGCATCCGTTGCATGGCGGCGGCGAGATCTTTCTTGTGCAAGACGCGTTCGCACTTTACGGCGAAGCCTGCACACATCTTGACGTAATCGGGATAAATTCCCGTGGGATCTTCCAAACTTCCATTGTAAACGCTCTTGGGATTGCCCAAAAAAGTATGGCCGCGGTTACCCTTATAGAAACGATCCTCCCACTGCATGACCATTCCTAGCCATTGATTGTTCAGGATCATCACCTTAGCGTTGATTCCTTCGACATGAGCCAGAGCCATTTCTTGGACGTTCATTAAGAAGGATCCATCGCCGTCGATATCGACCACTTGCTTGTTGGGAAACGCCACCTTCGCTCCGAGGGCCGATGGATATCCGAAGCCCATTGAGCCTAAGCCTGCACTGGTCAGAAGGGTGCGAGGTTCGGTGAAGTCATAATATTGAGCGGCCCACATCTGGTGTTGCCCCACCCCGGTGGTGATGATCGCCTCGCCTTTGGTCAACTCGTAGAGCAAGCGGATCGCATACTGGGGCTGAATAATATCGGGCGTATCGTTGAAGGTGAAAGGGAAGGATTCACGCCAAGCGTTGATCTTGACATACCATTCGGGAAACGCCGTGAAACCTGTTTTGGTTCGTTCTTTTCCCGCTTGGCTGAGGAGGGTGTTCAACCGGCTCAACGCGTATTTGATATCACTCAGAATGGGGAGTTTAACGACCTTGTTCTTGTTGATCTCCGAGTTGTCGATGTCGATGTGAACAATCGTTCCGTGCTTGGCAAACTCGCTAATTTTTCCGGTGACGCGGTCGTCAAATCGGACCCCGATCGCCAGCAAGAGGTCGGCTTCGTTGACCGCGTTGTTTGCATAAACCGTTCCATGCATTCCCAACCATTTCAGGGAGAGTTCGTGGGTCTCGGGGAAGCATCCAATGCCCATGAGGGTGGTTGCCACAGGGATGCCGGTGCGTTCTACAAACTCCCGGAGTTCCGCAGACGCTTCTCCAGAAATGATCCCTCCACCGCAGTAGATCATGGGACACTTTGCGGATTGAATAAGGCCGACCACTTCATTGAGCGCGAGGTCGTCGGCTTGGGGAATCGGGGCGTAGCCGCGCAGGTTCACCTCGGTGGGGAAAATTGGCTGGGTCGTCGCCAACTGGATATTTTTGGGAACATCGATGAGCACGGGACCGGGGCGGCCGCTTTGGGCGATGTGAAAGGCCTCTTTGACAATGCGCGGGATGTCGTTCACATCCATCACGAGGTAATTGTGTTTGACGATTTGAGCGGTGACGCTGAAAACATCGGTCTCTTGAAACGCCCCCTTGCCGATCATTGCTTGCGGTACTTGCCCGGTGATCGCGACTAAGGGAGTCGAGTCTAAATAGGCATCGGCGATCCCTGTGACTAAATTGGTCGCCCCGGGGCCGCTCGTTGCCATGACCACGCCGGCTTTACCGGTTGCGCGAGCGTAGCCTTCGGCGGCAAACACTCCACCTTGTTCGTGCCGAGGCAGATAGGTTCGCAAAACGTCTTCCCGTTTGGTGAGCGCTTGGTGCATGTGCATGGAGGCTCCACCCGGATAGGCAAAAATCGTGTCAACCCCTTCCCTGATCAAGCATTCCACGAGGATCTCGGCTCCGCTCATGGTGGGACCTCGCTCGGGTGAAGAGATTTTTGTGGTGGCTTCGCTACTTTGGGTCGTGGTGCTCATAAGTTTGCAGATTCGAAAAAGTGAAGGTATCTAACAGCGAGAGAGCGACTGATCAAGTGAGGATATTCAGAGAAGTTCATTTGCTTGCTCTTGAATGTCCGCATCCCCCAAAAAAGTGGATGGAATTAAAGTTCCGAATTGCTTTGGCGGTGCTCTTTTGTTGGGCCAGCGAAGGGTCGATTTTCCGAAGGAGATGGTCGCGCACTTCGAGTGTCGAAATGAGATGTGAGCCGAGTGGGCGGTGTTTTGGCGTTAAGCCGAGACCGCTGTGCCGATTGCTGATGAGCGAACCCGCTGGGGGCTTTGCTTATTTGGTGGATGAATGGCCAGCGTTGGAGGGGGGAAAGAGAAACGGCTCGCAAACTGTTGTTTGCGAGCCGTTTAAATTGGTTGCGGGGGGAGGATTTGAACCTACGACCATCGGCTTAAATGCTATCAATGGAAGGCACCCGTGCAACTATCCGTGCGAGTTTTGCTTCCTCCCACGCATGAGAGGAAGCAGTAAGGCAGGGGGATAAAAACCAACACCCTTCCCCACAAGACCAGCCCGCTTCGCGCCCCTCGTCGCGCCGCTGGTGAACCGGTCGGCAACCTTGTGCTACGACAAACCACCGAATCGCAAGCCGGCTAATCATGGTCAAACTTCCTAGTGCAAGTCTGGCGTGAAGCCGATGGCCGGCACGGGCGGAAAAAGTTCAAGACCTGCGGCGATCCTGAAGCCTTCATGGCGACGAAAAACGTCGAACTGGCGAACACGGACTCGACATTGCGCAGTATCGTCACTTGGCTTTTCAAGGCGCATGTCGAGGAGGCGGAAGCCACCTTCACCTAAGTTTCCCGTGCCAGCCATAGAGGGGGACGAAATCCGCACTTTCAAAGTCCGCGTTGTTTGCTTATATATTCAGGATTACTGAATATGTGTGCAGCATTTGCCAAGCCTAATTCCGAGGAACTCTTCGAGATCGCCGAAGCGCAACTGGGCTATTTTACGGCCGGGCAGGCGGGCGAGGCGGGTTACGCTCGGAGCACGCACAGCTACCATGTGGAGGCTGGAAACTGGGTGCGGGAACACCGCGGCATTTACCGGCTGCGGCGTTATCCGCGGAGCGACGACGGCCAGTTCGTGCTGTGGTCGCTCTGGTCGCGGGATCGCGAAGGTGAGCCGGAAGGCGTGTATTCGCATCTGACGGCACTACGGATTAAAGACCTCTCGGACGCGAATCCGTCGCGGCTGCACATGACCGTGCCGCCCGGCTTTCGCCGAAACAGCGTCGTGCCCTCGATACTCGTGCTGCACAAGGCGAAGCTGGCACCGGACGAAATCATCCGCGAGCGCGGCTATTCGGTGACGACGCCGATTCGGGCCCTTGTGGACCTCGCCACGTCGGGAGAAGCGGATCGCGACATCATCAAGCAGGCGCTCCGCGAAGGGCAGAGCCGCGGTCTCATTACGCGGAAGCAAATCACAGCGGCCAGCGCACGCGGTGATCTGCCGAGCTGGCTCCGGCGTCTCCTGGAGGACGCCGCGTGAAGCCCAAGACCTACGCGACCGCGACGGCTTTCCGGCGAGCCTTGGAAGATCGACTTGCCGCCGTGGCGAAAGCTGAGGGCGTGGATTTGCAGCGCATCCGACGGCACGTGGCGTTTGATCGCCTGCTGGGCCGCCTATTTGCCGAAGAAAATCCGCCGTGGATGCTGAAAGGTGGCTACGCACTCGAACTGAAACTCGTGACAGCGCGCACCACCAAAGACATTGATCTCGGCCTCGACCGGCTGCCGGGATCGGGTGACCAGTGGGACGAACGGGCCGTCGCTTTGCTCGCAGTTTTGCAGGAGAAGGCGGCGGTCGATCTCGGAGACTTTTTCACCTTCCTCATCGGCGAGCCGACGCAGGAACTCGACGCCGCGCCTTACAGCGGAGCGCGGTATCCCGTGGAGGCGCTCCTTGATGGCCGCACGTTCGCGAAGTTTCAACTCGATGTCGCGGCGGGCGACGTGCAGCGCGAGCCGGTCGAACCTGTGCAGGCCCGCGACTGGCTTGGTTTCGCGGGCATCGCGGCTCCCGTCTTCCGATCCATCGCCACCGAGGAGCACTTCGCGCAGAAACTCCACGCCTACACCTTCCCGCGCACGGATCGCCCGAACACGCGGGTGAAAGATCTCGTGGATCTCGTGTTGCTGATCGAGCACGGCGGGATGGATCACGAGCGGCTGAAGCGCGATGTGGCGGACACGTTTGCTCATCGTGCGACTCACGCACTGCCGCTCGCGCTGGAGCCGCCGCCTGATTTCTGGGGACCGACCTTCGGGACAATGGCGGCGGAGTGCGGCACCGACCCGGACATCGCGCACCAATTTGAGCGAGTGCGCGAGTTTTACGCCGGGCTAAATCTCCGGTGAAATGAGCGGTTACCTCTCCTCCGGTTTGTTTGAATCCTTCGCCGTAATTCAAACGTGGATTGATCTGCGCATACTGATTCACGCTACGAAGACGGTCGCCAGCGGCCTACCCCGGCAAATGTGGATTTGCCTGGGTTCCAAGATTTCAGCTCCGCACCCGTGCTTCCTCTGGGGATTTAGGCCGAAATTACCCCGGCAACTTCCCTGGCAAATTTCGGTGCATAAACCGCCATTTCAGAGGGATTTCGCCCCCGGATGAGGGGGAAAGAGAAACGGCTCGCAAACTGTTGTTTGCGAGCCGTTTAAATTGGTTGCGGGGGTAGGATTTGAACCTACGACCTTCAGGTTATGAGCCTGACGAGCTACCAGGCTGCTCCACCCCGCGATTCGTTAGGGATTTAGAATTAGCAGGATGATGAAGGGACGCAAGAATTATTTTAAGAAATTCAGTCTTTATCGACGGAGAATTTTCCGGGGCCGATGATGGCGAGGCCGAAGAAGACCACGGCGAGTTTGAGGGGATTGGCATATTTATCGAAGCCTTGATCAATGGGGGAGATGAGGCTGAGGGTGGCGATGAACATGGTGAAGGTGAGGAGGAGGCAGATGGGGCGATAAAAGGCACCGAGAACGAGGAGGACTCCACCGATGCCTTCGGCGAAGGTGGCGAGAAAGCCCCAGAACTCGGGGAGGAAATCGATGCCGAGGAGTTGCATTTTGGTGCCGAGAATTTTCCACAGTTTGGGGCCGGCGGTCAGCTTGGGAAGACCATGGGCGATGAAGGTGGAACCGAGGCCGAGGCGAATGAAGAGGAGGCCTGCGTCGCGATATTTTCCGAGGAATTTAAGGAGCATTGCGAGTGGATAAGGGGAAGGAGGGGATGGGGGCGAGGATTAAAAAAGGCCGGTGAGGTGGAGGGCGGCGAGAAAGGTCAGGGCGAGGAGGACGGTGTCGAACGTGCGTTGGGGGATGCGTTGGACGATCCAGCGTCCTGAGAAGAGGCCGAGGGCGATTGCGGGGAAGAGGACGGCGTTGAGGGTAAGTGTATCGAGATGAATGAGGTCGAGGGACACGCTGAAGGGGACTTTGAAGCAGTTGATGATGAGAAAAAGGCAGGCGCTGGTGCCGGCGAATTGGAGTTTGGGAATGGAGACCGCGAGGAGGTAGAGAGTGGCGATGGGGCCGGCGGCGTTGGCGAGCATGGTGGTGATTCCTGCGAGGAGACCGATGGATGTAGCGAACCATGTGGAGTGGGGGAGATTTTCGAGGAGGGTGGGTTTGAAGAGGCGGAGGAGTTGGAAGGAGGAGAGGGCGAGGATGATGGCTCCGATAAGGGGTTGGTAATTGGCGTCGCCGATTTCATAGATCAACCAGGCGCCGATGACCACGCCGACGGCGGTGGCGGGAAGGAGGCGTCGGACGAAATCCCAGCGGGAGTGGTGGCGGAAAGTATAAACGGCGAGGAGATCGGCGCAGATGAGCATGGGGAGGACCACGCCCGTGGATGGGCGAGCACCGAAGAGGTGGGCGAAGATGAGGACGTGGAGGAGGCCGATCCCCGCGAGGCCACTTTTGGAGAGGCCGACGCCGAAGGCGGCGATGATGGCGAGGGTCCACTGGAGTGGGGTGAGGTGAAGCATGTGGCGAGAGGCGTGATGGCGGCTGGAAAGGGTGAAGCGGGCTGGAAGATGAGGTGGAAGAGTAGGTTGGAGCGGGAAATTTGCCAGACTGGAAGGAAGAAGAAGTTGATTGGGGTTGGGGCGGAGGGGTGAGGGGAGAAGAGGGAGGGGGTGGTTGGGAAAAAATCTCGGAGAGCCGTGGTGGTTTGGGCTTTCAATCGCGGGAGTTGATCGGATAAGTGACAGCGTATGTCCGTCATTACCGAAGCGTTGGTTCGCGAAAAACTTTCCTCGATTAAATACCCTGGATTTACGCGGGACATTGTTTCCTTTGGACTGGTGAAAGAGGTCCGAGTGACGGGGAGCGATGTGCTCGTGCAGATGACATTGGCGACGAATGATCCGAAGGTTCCGCAGGCGATCAAAGCGGAATCGGAGTTGGCGATTGGGGGGATTTCTGGGGTGGGTGCGGTGAGTGTGAAGATTGATATTCAAGCGGCCCCGAACCAAGCGCCGAGTGCTGGTGGGGCGCCG
Source organism: Verrucomicrobiota bacterium (assembly GCA_037142835.1). Lineage (GTDB taxonomy): Bacteria > Verrucomicrobiota > Verrucomicrobiia > Chthoniobacterales > Chthoniobacteraceae > Chthoniobacter. The sequence goes on along the minus strand of JBAWZW010000013.1, from coordinate 11,378 downwards.
ATGGCGACTTCGGCGATTCCGGGAATTCGTCAGGTGATTGCGGTGGCGAGCGGGAAGGGTGGGGTTGGGAAATCGACGGTGGCGGCCAATTTGGCGGTGGCTTTGCAGAAAAGCGGGGCGCGGGTTGGGCTGTGTGATTGCGACCTTTATGGGCCGAGCATTGGGTTGATGTTTGGGACGAGTGAGCGTCCGATGGCGACGGAAGAGAATCGGATTATTCCGATTGAGCGAGCGGATTTGAAGTTAATGTCGATGGGATTTTTGTTGGATGACGCGGCACCGGCGATTTTGCGTGGGCCGATGGTGACGAAGTATACCCAGCAATTTCTTCGGCAGGTGGAGTGGGGGGAATTGGATTACTTGATTTTGGATTTGCCGCCGGGGACGGGGGACATTCAGTTGACTATCGTGCAGACGGTGGCATTGGCTGGGGTGGTGATTGTGACCACGCCGCAGGAGGTGGCGTTGATTGATGCGAGGAAGGCGTCGACGATGTTTGCGAAGGTGAATGTGCCGGTGCTCGGGTTGATTGAAAACATGAGTTACTTTCTGAGTCCGAGTGATGGGGTTCGTTATGATATTTTTGGTACGGGTGGAGGGGCGCGGGAGGCGGCGCGGATTCGGGTGCCTTTGTTGGGGCAGATTCCGATTGATATCGCTACTCGGGAGGCTGGGGACCGTGGTTTGCCGATTACCGCGGTGGCGGTGGAGAGTCCGGTGGCCAAGGAATTTTTAAAGATTGCGGGAATTCTCGCCGATCAATTGGCTAGACCAGTGGATCGGTGAGGTTTGGGTTCAAAGGTTTGACGCCGGGGAAACTTTTCAATTGATACAACTATGATTACCAAAGCGGACGACAATCCTGATATCGTTAAAGAGTCAGCACTTTATAAGGAGTTTCTGGCGGAGCGGGAGGAGATCCTCCGTCATAAGTGGATTGAAAGTGAGAAGGCGGGGCACGATGTGGGTTTTGAAAAGGCCCTCTTGGATTGGGTTGTCAAGCATCGATCGACTTGGCGGCAGCTGCGTCAGAAGAGTCCTGTGGCTTGACGGGGGTGGGCGATTTGTTTCCGTTAAAGGATTCTGTGAGGGCCACAATGGAATGACTAAATTAGATACTCCGGTAGAGGTGTTTGATGCTCAGGTGGTTTTGGATGCTGGGGGGATGGATCGGGTTTTGCGAAGAATTGCCCATGAGATCATCGAGAATCATCCTGATTTGGGGAGGGTGTCCTTGATTGGGATTCCTTCGCGAGGGGTGGAGGTGGCGGGGCGGTTGGCGGGATTGATTGGGCAGTTTAGTGGGGTGGAGATTTTTTCTGGGGTGGTGGATGTGGCGATGCATCGGGACGACTTGAGATTGCATCGGATTCCTCCTCGGGTGGAGCGGACGATTTTGCCTGATCGGTTGGAAGAGCAGACGATTATATTGACGGATGACGTCTTATTTTCTGGGCGGACTTGTCGGGCGGCGATGGATTCGATTTCGAGTTTTGGGCGACCGGCGCGGATTCAGTATGCGGTCTTGGTGGATCGGGGGCATCGGGAGTTACCGATTCGGGCAGATTATGTGGGACAAAACTATCCGACACGAATGGACGAGCGGATTGACGTGCGGTTTGCGGTCAACGGTTGTGGGGAAGATGCGGTTTGGCTGAGTCGAACAAAAGGAGGGCGATGACATCAATGGACGCCGTGCATTGGACTCGGAAAGATTTGACGGGGATTGAGGGATTAAGTGGGGAGGAATTAAAAACCCTTTTGGATACGGCGGCGGCATTTAAGACCGTGGGAACGCGGGAGATCAAGAAAGTGCCGGCTTTGCGGGGGCAAACGATGGTGAATTTTTTTCTGGAGCCGAGCACGCGGACGAGGGTTTCTTTTGAGTTAGCGGCGCTTCGGTTGAGTGCGGATGTTGTGAATGTTTCGGCGTCATCGTCATCGATCACTAAGGGGGAGACATTGAAGGATACGGCGTTGAATTTACAGGCGTTGCATGCGGATGTGATTGTGATTCGGCATAGTTCGGCGGGGGCGGCGCAGTTTTTGGGGGAGCGTTTGGAGGCGAGTATTATTAATGCGGGAGATGGGGCGCACGAGCACCCGACGCAGGCGTTGCTGGATGTGTTGACGATTCGCGAAAAGCTGGGGCGGATTGAGGGGGTTCATGTGGCGATTGTCGGGGACATTTTGTTTAGTCGGGTGGCGCGTTCGAACATTCATGCGCTGACGAAATTGGGGGCGAGGGTGACTTTGGTGGGGCCGAGGACATTGGTGCCGAGAGACTTTGAGGATTTGGGGGTGGCGGTTTCGAACGATTTGGATGCGGTGCTACCGGATGTGGATGTGGTCAACTTGCTTCGAATCCAGCATGAGCGGCAACGGAAGGAATATTTTCCATCGATTGGAGAATATACGGGGCTCTTTGGGCTGACGAAAGCGCGTGCGGAGAGGTTGAAACCGGAGGCATTGATTATGCATCCTGGGCCGATTAATCGTGGGGTGGAAATTGATAGTGAGCTTGCGGACAGCCATCGCTCGGTGATTTTGGATCAGGTGACGAACGGGCTAGCGGTACGGATGGCGGTCCTTTTTTTGTGTGCGGGGGTGGGGAATTCGAGGGGGCGATGAAGCGGCATGTGAAGATGGCGATTGGGGATGTCGGAGTGGGGTTGTTCGGTGGACGAAATGAGCAGGATGACGACTTGAATTAGAAAGTAATTTAACGAATGAACGGTAATTTTTTTGGGAAAGATTTGTCGGGGAGCGGTGGGCCGACGTTATTGAAGAATGGGCGGATTATTGATCCTGCAAATCAGCGGGATGAAGTGGGTGATCTGCTGATCGTGGGTGGGCGGATTGCGAATTTGTCGGAGTTGAAGGGGATGGAGAATGCGCCTCGGGAGATTGAGTGTCGGGGATTGGTGATTGCGCCTGGGTTGATTGATTTGCATGTCCATTTGAGGGAGCCTGGGCAAGGGGCGAAGGAGACGATTGCTAGTGGAACGCGGGCGGCGGCGGCGGGGGGATTTACGAGTGTGGTTTGTATGCCGAACACCTCGCCGAGCATTGATCATCCGAGTGTGGTGACTTGGGTTTTGGAGAAGGCGAAAGCGGAGGCGGTGGTCAATGTGTATCCGACGGGAGCGATTACTAAAGGGTTGGCTGGTGAGGAGTTAGCGCCGATTGGATCGATGTATAAGGCGGGGATTGTGGCTTTGACGGATGATGGTCGGTGTGTGCAGAACCACGAGATTATGCGTCGGGCGTTGGAGTATGCGGGGATGTTTGGTTTGACGGTGATGGATCATTGTCAGGACTATGATTTGGTGGGCAAAGGGGTGATGCATGAGGGGAAAGTGAGCACGGCATTGGGGTTGCCTGGTTGGCCATCGGTGGGGGAGGAGATGATTGTGCAACGGAACGCATTGCTGGCGGGTTTGACGGGCACGCCGATTCACTGTCAGCACATGAGCAGTGGGGGGAGTGTGGAGATTATTCGGGCGGCTCGGAGGCGGGGGATTCCGTTGAGTGGGGAGATTTGTCCGCATCACATTGCGTTGACGGACGAAGCGGTTCGGGGTTTTGACACCCGATATAAAATGAATCCGCCGTTGCGAACTGAGCGAGATATTGAGTTGTTGATTGCGGGGGTGGCGGACGGAACGCTGACCATATTGGCGAGCGATCACGCGCCGCATTGTGCCTATGAGAAGGAGGTGGAATTTGATTTGGCGCCGTTTGGGATTTTGGGATTGGAGACGGAGCTTGGGTTATTTTTGGACATTCTCGTTCACAAAAAGAAGGCGATTTCGGTGGGGCGCTTGATTGAGATGTTGACTGTGGAACCGGCGCGGTTGTTGCGATTGGATCGGGGAACCTTGAGTGTGGGAGCGGTGGCGGATGTGACGTTGATTGACGTTGGAATGGAGTGGACGGTCGAAGCGGAGGAGAGTTATTCGAGGAGTCGGAACACCCCATTTGACCGCTGGGAATTAAAGGGTCGAGCGGTGAGAACGATGGTTGGAGGGGAAACTGTGTGGGCGCTTTAGGGGTGGAGGCGATGAGTTCTCATGGGGAAAACATCTGTCCGATTTGTGAGCGACTGGTGAAAGACGAACTCAAGCGGAGCGGGCCATTTTGCTCAAGGCGCTGTCAGATGATTGATCTGGGGAAGTGGTTTGGTGAGGAGTATCGATTTACGGAAGAGCTACGCCCTGAGCATTTTGCGGAGTTTGAGGAGTTGAGCGGCGGGGAGGAGTTGGATGAGGTTTGAGGGTGGGGGAGGTTTTTGTGGAGCAAGTTAGGCAGATGCCGAAGACCTCGAGAGTGTGGGTGACTTTTTGGTAGCCTTTGAGGCGAGCGATGCGTTCGAGGCTATCGGCGACGCAGAGGTCGATGGTCTCGACGGAGCGGCAGGAGCGACAAATGATATGATGGTGATGGTGTTCGCCGTGGTTAAATTCGTAGCGGTAGACACCGTCGCCGAAGTCGCAGCGGCGGAGGGTGCCGATTTCTTCCATTGCTTGAAGGGAGCGATAGACGGTGACGACATCGCATCCTGACTGGCCCAATCGTTTGTGGATTTCGTCGGCACTGTAGGGGCCGTGTTCGTTGAGGAGAGTTTGGAGGATGGCTTTGCGAGGTTCGGTGACGCGGAGACCGTGAGTTCTGAGGATGGCGAGGGCGGAGTCGATGGAGTGAGAAGAACAAGGGGGAGGAGATTTTTCATCGTGATCGAGCATAGAGGGGGGAGAGTGCTTGAGGATTTGGGAAAGGGGAAGATTGAAGCGAGGGGGACTGGGTGGGGCGATGGCTGGGGTATTTGGGGTGAAAGAGAGGGCTTGAAACTGGATGACGGAGAAGTAAATGTGGATCATTGAAGGACAAAAATCTGAGGAAATTTTTAAAGAAATGATTATTGCGCGTGGGGTATTTTATGAGGGTCGGGTGCAGGGGGTGGGGTTTCGCTTTTTGGTCAAGCAATTGGCCTGTGGATTTGAGGTCGTGGGATGGGTGAGGAACTTGGCGGATGGGCGGGTGGAGATGCAGTGTAGTGGGGAGCGAGAGGAGGTGGAGGGGTTGCTTGAGGCGGTGAGGGAAAGCGAATTAGAGAGCCATATTAAAAGCGTGATCGTGGAAGAGATTCCCTTGCTCGAGGGAGTGAAACGATTCGAGATTATTTCCTGATGTCTACGCCGGCGATTTCCATTGAAAATCTGACGAAGGTCTATCCGATTCCGTTTAAGCGGGAGCAAGTGACGGCAGTGAGGAACCTGTCTTTGGCGGTGGAGGCTGGGCAAGTTTACGGGTTACTGGGGCCGAATGGGTCGGGGAAATCGACGACCATGAAAATTGTATTGGGATTGGTGGCGCCGAGTTCTGGTCGGACCGAGGTATTTGGGCGGGATTCGCGGACCGTGGAGAGCCGGGAGGACGTGGGATTTCTGCCGGAGAACCCTTATTTTTACAAGTATTTGACGGGAGCGGAAACCTTGGCTTTTTACGGGAGGCTGTGTGGGTTACGAGGGGCAAAGCTTCGGAATCGTGGGAAGGAGTTGTTGGCTTTAGTGGGGTTGGAGGCGGCGGCGGATCGTCGACTTGGGGGATATTCGAAGGGGATGTTGCAGCGGATTGGGTTAGCGCAAGCGATGATCCAGGAGCCGCGGTTGTTGGTGCTGGATGAGCCGACGGCGGGGGTGGACCCTGCGGGATCGTATGAGATTCGCAATTTGATTCTCGATTTTAAAAAGCGAGGGATCACGGTTTTGTTGTGTTCGCATTTACTGGGACAGGTGCAGGAGATTTGCGATCGGATTGGAATTTTGCATGAAGGGTTGATGGTGCGGGAGGGGCGATTGGCGGATTTGATTTCGATTGAGAGCCAGACGGAGTTGATTTTGGAGAATGCCAGTCCCGAGTTATTGGCGGATATTCGGGCGGCGGTGGAGCGTTCGAAGGGGCGAATGATTGAGGAGAGGAAGCCTCAAACGACCTTGGAGCGATATTTTCTTGAGGTGACTAAGGGGGGCAAGTGATTCTGGTTCAATGTTTTATTTTTTGCGAGGGAGTATTTTTGAATTGAACTGACCATGACGAAGCATCTGGAGGCAACACCTCATCAAGTTTTTGCGATCTACCGAGTGCGGGCGATTGCTTCGAACACCTTATTGGAGCTGGTGCGTCTGAAGGTTTTCTACTTTCTGCTGCTTTTTGCTTTGTTGGGGATTGGGTGCTCATTGATCACGGTGAAGATGACCTTTCAGGAGCAATTTCAGGTGCTCAAGCATATGGCATTGGGGGCGATGTCGATTTTCACGTGGTTGTTGGCGGTGTTATCGACGGCGATGCTTTTGCCGAAGGACATTGAGGACCGGACGCTTTACACGATTTTGGCGAAACCGGTGCCGCGGTTTGAGTATTTGTTGGGGAGGTTGTTGGGGGTCTGCGGGTTACTGGCGATTGCTTTGGGGATTATGGTGGTGATGTTTTGCGCGGTGCTCTACACGCAGGAGCAGGTGGCGTTGGCGGAGAACATTCGGGTCATGCCACCGGGGATGGAATTGGATGCGGCGCAGGCGTTAGTTCGGGCGTCGACATTTACGAAGAGTTTGGTGCCAGGGATTACGATTATCTATTTGAAATCAGTGGTTTGCGCGAGTTTGACTTTGTTGTTGTCCACCTTTGCGTCGTCGTCGATTTTCACGATTATCGTCTCGGTGGTGGTGTTTATTATTGGTCATGTGCAGCCGATCGCGCGGGAGTATTGGTTAACGGAAAAGGGGGCTTCGGCGTTTGCGAAAGTCTTTCTGGCGTTGGTGGCCTTACTGATTCCGGATCTTCGGGCCTTTGATTTACTTGATGATTTGTCGGTGGGGATCTCGCAGTCGTTGTTTCTGGAAACTGCAGGTTTGGGGGCGCTGTATATTTCGATCTACTTTCTGGTGGCCTACTTTATTTTTGCGGGTAAAGAGTTATGAATCGGCGTCAGATGTGGGCGATTTTGGGGTTGTTGGTTTTTGGCGTGGTGCGGTTGCCGTTGGAGTTGGGATTGGAAAAGAAGGCGAAGGCGGAGCGCTTGCATGGGGTGGTATTGGATTTGGGGGTTTTCGATAAGATTGGGCAGATGGGATTTGTGGCGGCGTTGAGTGGATTTCGGGCGGTGGTGGCGGACGGATTTTGGATTCATGCGAGTATGGTTTGGGAGCGGGTGGATTGGGCGGCGATGAAGTTGGACTTTGACATTGTGACCACCCTGCAGCCTCGGTGCGTGATGTTTTGGGATACGGCGGCTTGGCATATGTATGCGAACGCGAGTGTGGCGGCGTTTGAGGACCGGAAGCAGCCTCGGGCGGCGTTGCGGCTGAAGGCGCAGCGAGAGTATTGGAAATTGGGGGAGGATTACTTGTTGCATGGGATCGCGAACAATCCTGAGAACCCGGGTCTTTACACGAGTTTGGGGACACTGTACCGGGATCGCTTACAGAATCACGAGGAGGCAGCGAAAGTGTATCTTCGGGGGTCACTTTTGCCTGGTGCTCCGGTGTATTTGCATCGGTTTGCGGCCTACGAGCTGGCGCGTTGTCCTGGGCATGAGCGAGAGGCGTATGAGAAGCTTTTGGGATTTTATCGGAAGGGTGAGTCTGAGCATTTGCCCACCCTTTTGCGTCATCTGGGTGAATTGGAGGAAAAATTGAATGTTCCACCCGGTGATAAAGTTGCTATTCCTAAGAAAAACCCCTGACATGCGATTTGCTATTTTCGGAGATATCCACGCCAACCTCGAAGCTTTGAACGCCGTCCTTGCGGATGCGGAAGCCCATCAAGTGACTGACTACGTGTGTCTTGGCGATGTGGTGGGGTACAACGCGAATCCTGTGGAGTGTTTGCAAATTGTGCGGCAGCTGGGGTGTCCGGTGGTGAAAGGAAATCACGACGAGCATGTTTCTGCATCGGATGAATTGGTGGGGTTCAATCCTTTAGCGGAGGAGGCGATTAATTGGACGCGGAATCAATTAAACGAGGAGGACAAACGGTGGTTGCGGGAATTGAAGATGGTGAGGCAGGTGCGAGATTTTACGATTGTGCATGCGACCCTCGATACGCCGCACAACTGGGGTTATGTTTTCAACCAGTTGGATGCGGCGGCGAGTTTCAACTATCAGCACACCGCCTTGTGTTTTTACGGGCACACCCATGCGCCTCGGGTCTACAGTCGGGACGGTTCGATGAAGGGGGCATTTTTGGATCGGCTGCAGATTGAGCCAGCGAAAAAGTATTTTATCAATTGTGGGAGTGTGGGTCAGCCGAGGGATGGGGATTGGCGGGCGGCTTATGTGTTGTATTCGCCTGAGCATCAAACGGTGGAGTTGCGGCGAGTGGAATACGACATTGCGACCGCGCAAGCGAAGATTTTGGAAGCGGGATTACCGAAGCGATTGGCCGACCGATTGGCGTTAGGAAAGTGAGTGAGATGGGGAAATTCTCTGGGGCGCAGTGGCGTGTGGTGAGGGGAGCGATCAATCCAAGGTGATTTGAATTTGCGCGATCCTGCTCCTTCGTCGATCCTGATTATCAAGCCGAGTTCGTTGGGCGATATCGTCCACACGCTTCCCGCGGCGATGCTGATTCGTCGGCGGTGGCCAGAAGCGAGGATTGCTTGGTTGAGCAATCCTGAGTGGGCGCCGATCCTTGAGGGGACTGGGTTAGTGGATGAGGTGATTGATTTTCCGCGCCATCAATTTCGGGGAGTGCGAGGATGGTTAAAAATTCCGCGATGGGTGAAGGAGATGGCGGGTCGGCGAGCGGATTTGGTCGTGGATTTTCAGGGGTTATTGCGGAGTGCTTTGGTGGGGAGGATGGTTGCGGGCGGGGAGTTGGTGGGGTTAGAGGGATCTAGAGAAGGGGCCCGATTTTTTTACAATCGGACAGTTCCGTTGTTGGGAAGAGTGCATGCGGTGGAGCGTTCACTTCGTTTGGTGGAGGGGTTGGGGATGGAGTTGGGGGGACCGTTGACTTGGCGATTGCCAGAGGGTTCGGCGCCGGAGGGATTTGATGGGGAGTCGCCTTATGTTTTGCTTCATCCGTTTTCGCGAGGGGTGGGCAAGTCATTGACACGGAGTGAAGTGGAGGCATTTTGTGGGGGGATGACCCCGCGGAGAGTCGTCTTGGTGGGGCGTTTTCCGGGTGAGTTGAGTGGGGTGGAGCGGTGGGGAAAAGTGGAGAATTTGCTCAATCGAACGACCCTTCTGGAGTTGATCTGGCTGATTCGTCGGGCGCAATGGGTGGTGAGTGTGGATAGTGGGCCGATGCATCTGGCGGCGGCGTTGACGGCGAAGGTGTTATCGATTCATACGTGGAGTGATCCGCGTTTGGTGGGGCCTTATCAAGCGGAGGCATGGGTGTGGAAGGGTGGAGAGTTATTTCAAATGAAAGACGTGGAGAAAGTGGGAGGTCGGGTAGGGTGTGAGGGGGTGAGAGAGGTGGCGGCGTTTGTGGGGCGACGGGTGGAGGAACTGGGGGAATAAAAGGGCGGGTATTGGTCTGGGAGTTGCTGGGTTGAAGGTTAAATCTTCAATTTGAAACTGTCATTCCATGGATAAAATCACCTCATTTCTTCTTGTTGGAATGGTGCTGGGAGTGGAGACACTTCGGGCGGAAATTGTGCCAGCTCGACCTACGGTGGTGGTGGCAACGCCGGCGGTGATCGCTCCGCCGACGGGGGTAGGGGAAGGGTCGAAGGTGGATCATCCGGGGATGGTTCCCCCGCCGATTGATCCTGCGAGGTTGCCTGGGCAGAAAGCGGAAAGTACTGGGCCTGCGGTGATTCCGCCGCCGATTGAGCAGCGGGCGATTCCTGGGTTGGATCCGGCGATCCCGGCGTCGATTCCTCCGCCCGTGCCGCCGAATGGGGTGAGGACCTTGGAGTTTCAGGGGGAGGAGATTGGGCTGGTTTTGCGGACGCTGGCGCGGCAGGCGAAGATCAACATTGTGATTAGCGACAAGGTGACCGTGGCGGGGAATACGGTGACGATGCGGATTGAGGATAAGACGCCGAAGGAGGCGATTGAGACGCTGATTATTTCGAAGGGATTGATTATGGATGAGCAGAAGGGGGTGTATTTTATTAAGACGGCGGAGGAGAAAAAGGCGGAGCCGACGGAGAGCGACAGTTATACGTTTAGCTATGCGACGGCGGAGAAGACGGTGGATTTATTGAAGGGGCAATTGCAGAGTGGCGTGGTGCCGCAAGCGGATCCGCGGACGAACACGATTTACTATCGGGAAAGCCGTTCGAATTTGGCGAAGATCCAGCTATTTTTGGCGAGTGTGGATCGGCCGACGAAGCAGGTGATGATTGAGGCTCGGTTGGTGGAGGTGACGGCGAACCCGAATCAGAGTTACGGGATTAATTGGGCTGGGGTGGTGGGTGGGGCGTCGACTCCCCAAACTGTTCGGTATGGGGGATCGACCTTGACCACGCCCGATGCGGCGGCGGCGGCGAAAGTCGGGCCGTTGGGGAATCTGCAAGGTCAGGATTTTTTGATGAATGGGGCGACGCGAGGGGCGTTTGGGGATGCGTTGGCGGGGCAGTTTGCGATTCTGAGTGTGCCGGCGATGTCGGTGACGATGCGGTTATTGAATGAGGATGCGGACGCGGAATTTTTAGCGCATCCGAGAGTGGTGACGGCGAATAATTTGGAAGCGAAGATTGAGATTACGCGGGCGCAACCGATTCCGACGCTGAACTTTAACGAGCAGACGGCCCAAGCGGTTTTCAGCGGATTTCAGGATAAAGAGTTTGGGAATAAGCTGAAAGTGACGCCATCGATTAACAAGGACGGGTACATTTCGATGAGTGTGAAGCCAGAGATTAGCAATAAGGTGGGGGACGCGGTGTTTGTGTTTGGGGGGGCGACGGTGACGAGTCCGATTATCGACAAGCGGAGTTTGGATTCGAATGTCTTGATTCACAGTGGGGAGACGCTGGCGATTGGCGGGTTGCTTCAGGACGAGCAATTGAAGCGGCAGAATAAGGTGCCATTTTTGGGGGATGTGCCGTTGTTGGGCTACTTTTTTCAGGAGAAGCTGAACACGCGATCGAAGCGGAACCTTTTAATTTTTGTGACGCCGACGATTATTGAGCAGGGGTATGGGACGGGATTGGAGGATCAGGTGACGGGGTTGACCCATAGTGGCGAGGAGTATGCGGATCCGAACGGGTGGCGGAATAATGCCAAGGGGGCGAAGCGGATTGTGCCGACGTCGAACCGACCATTGGTGAAAGATTATGCGAAGCCTGGGGTGGCCCCTGCGCCGAGGAAGATCAAGGTGAGTGGGAACGGGTATTAGGGGGGAGTCGGCGGGGGAGCGTGGGC
>JBAWZW010000012.1:0-41720 GCA_037142835.1 Verrucomicrobiota bacterium | reverse complement strand
TAAGCACTGCCTTCAATCAAACTTTCTCTGCTAGTTGTTCTCCGCCAACCCCTCCATGTGACCAAGATTCTTCACCGGAGCAAAAATTGCCTCCACCTCTCGAAGCAACTCTTCATCCAGTGGTTCCTCTGCCCACTTCGCCCAATTCTGAATATTTAGGGGATTCGCACTCCCAGAAATCGTCGTGGTAATGTCAGGGTGTGCAATGGCGAATTGCAAAGCCAGTTTAGCAATATCGATTCCTTTACTGGCACAATGAGCCGCCGCCGCGCGGGCGGCCTGCTTCACCAACTCAGGTTCCTTCAGCCAAACAGGCAAGGGGGCGTTCGTCAGAAGTCGCGCAGAAAATGGTCCCGCGTTCATCACGCCTACGCCTTTCTCCTTTAAATAAGGAACCACCTCGTCCACGAACCGGGTGTTTTGCAAGGTGTATTGATTGTAGCTCAACACACAGTCGACATCGATTTGCTCGCAAATAAATCGAAAAATCTTCATCGGATACCCAGAAAACCCAAGGTAACGTACTTTACCAGACTTCTGGGCCTGTCGAAGCGCAGGAATGGTTTCGTCAACAATCTGTTGCATCGGAACAAATTCGATATCGTGACAAAGAAGGATATCCAGATGATCAGTACCCAGTCGGTGAAGTGAAACATCCACACTTTCAGCCACCCGACGAGCAGAGAAATCAAAGTGGGTCAAATCATAACGCCCTAGCTTCGAGCAAAGCGTATAACGATCGCGCGCCACCCCTTTCAAGGCAATGCCAAGAAGCACTTCGCTCATCCCGCGACCATAGAACGGGGAGGTGTCAATAAAGTTTAAACCACAATCCAGAGCAACGTGAACACTGCGAAGTGCTTCATCGATCGTGACTTGGCGAAACTCCGCTCCCAAGGAAGATGCTCCAAAACTGAGAATAGGCAGATGAAGATCAGTCCTGCCAAGTTGACGAGTCGGTATCATAATTTTAAAAAGCCTTTAGGAAATTTCAGTTTGCCGATCAGTCAGGAACACTAAATTTTTAATTCACCGTTGCCGGCACCCCATCGTCAGAAGAAGATTTCCCCAGAGTGCTTGGTCACCCGTCTGAATGGTCAACACATGGTCTGGAGATTCTACCGCTTTGTAGAAATCCCACTTCAAAATCGGCTCCAGTTCTACCAAACAACCACTTTCCGCAAGAACCTCTCGGTACTCTTGCCAAACCGGCGGTTCCCCAGATTGGGCATAAGGATCGTCAGAAGGAATCCCCATCGTCTGAATATGATCGATCGGCACCGCACTCAGTAAAGCCCGAAGAGCTTGTGCTACAGTAATTAGACCAGGTGAAAGATTCATACACACCAGCTGGGAATTCGGCCCTCGCTTCGTCGATGCGGGGTAGTTGCCATCCGCAATCAGAATTTTCGAATGATGCCCAGCTTCGCCGAGGATTTGATTAATTTTCGAATGGATCAGTTGATGTTTAAGCATCGGGTCTTGGGCTCGTGAGATTTTTGAAGGCGTCGATTGTTTGCTCCGCCGCTGCCAGTGAATTGGGCAATGGAAGAATTTCCGCGGATAAAAACCCCGAATAACCCACTCTGTCCAGTTCAGCGTAAATTTTTTCCGCATCGGTTTGGCCAAAGCCAATCGCCTGACGGTTGGAGTCAGCAAAGTGCAGGTGACCAAGCATCGATCCAATCTGCCGAATCGCCAGCGCACTATCCGACTCCTCAATATTCATATGAAACAGATCGGCGAGAATTCGAATATTGCTCGTTCGCAAAGTTCCCAACCATTCAGCTGTTTGGCCCAGACGATTGAGCAAGTTAGTCTCATAGCGGTTGAGTGGTTCATAAAGAAATACTTGCCCGAGCTTGCCCGCGTGCTCGCCAAGATCCTCGAGAGCTTCTCCCAACCAGCGAAGCGCCTGATCTCGAGAGATATCGCCTTCAGCCTTCCCCTGCATAGAGCCAAGAATCGCTGGTGCGCCCAAGGACGCCGCCAGATCAATGATTCCCCGAATAAACTCACGGGCAGCCACCCGTATGGCTGGATTTGCGTGAGTAAGTGTCCATCGATGAATCACCCACCCTCCCCCACTCCCAATCGCCGCAACTCCCAGTCTAAACTCGCAAAGCAATCGCCGAAGTTCCACCAAATCAAGGGCATCTGCGTTCGGCGGAAATATCTCGATGGCATCGAATCCTAACCTAGAGGCCGTGCAACAGGCGTCCGCTAAACCGCTCCAAAAAACAAAAGGCCCACCAGATGCCTCAGGAACCAAAGAAACCGTAATCGCAGAACGCAGCTTCATAGAGTCAGTTTTAAAATCGAGAATCTTTGGAGAGAACATAAAATTGAGTCAGGAAATCGCTCCAATACCTTCGAAGCCATGGACTTAGAATCAATCTATCTGTTTTAGTGCTTATTGAATAAAGAGCGGTTTCAAATGCCGTTCGAAAAGGTTTTCCGTGACATTTTTTCCCACAATTTCGGCGTGAACCTCCAGTAAATCGAGGTAACGGTCACCCTTCTTGGCGGCGAGTTTGAACGATACATGAAGAAGCTGTCGAAGACTTGCATTGAAGAGCGGGTTCTTTTGATCGTGGCGCAGTGCTCCCTGAAATTGAATGCTCGTCCACCCTTCCACTTCAGCAACCGAGGGGAGTTTTGCGTAGTCAATGTCGATCACCGAGGCGTAGGGGGCACAAAGTTCGTCAATCTGGCTAAGCGCACTCGCGTAAATTTCCTTAGTGAACTGCAACGCTCGCCCGCCTGCCTCCGCTAATCCAATCAACTCCTCCAACCAAGTCGTTCCAGCCGTCTTCAAATGCAATCCCGCATCAAATTGAAGAAGCAGTCGCCGAATCGTCGGGTAAAGAGAAAACTTATCACTGCCAGAGTGGACACTGAGTTTAAGATTCGCTGGCAAACCATAACGACTCACTGCAAAGGCGATTACCGCCAGATCATCATGAAACTCTTGTTCAAAAGATTGCAGGTCACCGACGTAATCCACCCCCTTATTAAACCGCCCCGTAAACTTTGGGGCAATCGTTTGAATACGGATATTTTCGTCGGCGATCGCCGCCAGAATGACCAATAATTCAGGCGGAGTCTGGGGCGAATCCGTTTCATCCATCGAGATTTCCGCGATGAATTTCCCCTCCCCATTGGACGCCGCGATGTGGCGATAAATTTTTCCTGCATCTTGCACTGCCAACAAAAACTTACTGGCGATTCGGACAATTTCTTCACGAGTCGTCAGGAGAGGCGTGGCGATTTTTGGAATCACTATCGATCCGATCAGTTCAGGGTGCCTATTCACAAAGGCCTCCACATCTGCGGCTGGTGCCGGTTGCCCAATAGAATCGGCAACATCAATCGTAAAAAAGTCGGCGTGAGCGAGGAAACGGTCCACGGTTTCGAGTCGAATATGATCGGCATCAATATGCCAGCCTTTGGCCCATCCACTCTCGCTAACGGCTTCTTTCGCAGCAGTCCAAACGCTCGCTGGCTCAGATCCAATCAGAGTGTGCTCCCGGTTTGACTTATTCCAAACGGGGATCACTTCGGCACCAGCTTCATCGGCAAGTTGGCAAGCGCGGAGCTGTGCCATCGCTTGGCGCGCGAATCGATCACCAACACCCAAAGAGAATTTTTCTAGAGTAAGCATAAAGACCTAAAGAAAGGATTATTGCTCGGAGAATTGCGACGAAATACAGATTTTTTTTGATGCGAGATCAAGGAGTTGCAGAGAAAAAGCCACCCGCTATGGTCTCTACCCCTAATGTTTAAGTTGCTCCAGATCGATCAGAAGTCCCATGCACGCCGCGGCGAGCTCACCACCAACCACGGAGTGATTCAAACTCCGATTTTCATGCCTGTAGGCACGCAAGGCACCGTAAAAGCGATGGCTCCCGCAGAACTCCGCGAAGTGGGAGCCCAAATCATTCTTGGCAATACTTATCACCTTTTTGTTCGGCCAGGCATGGAGGTGATTAAACGCTTTGGTGGACTGCATCGTTTTATGAATTGGGACGGCCCGATTCTGACCGATTCGGGTGGCTTTCAAGTCTTCTCCTTAGCCAAATTGCGAAAAATCACCGAGGATGGTGTGCACTTTCAAAATCATCTCGATGGCGCCCCCTGCTTTCTCGGTCCCCGCGAAGCCATGGAAATTCAGGCAACCCTCGGAAGCGATATCGCGATGCTTTTCGATGAATGCCCCCCCTTTCCCTGCGAATACGAACAAGCCAAAGAGAGCCTAGAACGCACTCTCCGGTGGGCCATTCGTTGCCGCGAAGTCGAAACTCCCGGCCTAAAGTTTGGAATTGTTCAGGGCTCTAGCTACGAAGATTTACGCCGCCACAGCGCGGAGTCTTTAGTGGCAATGGGCTTCGATGGATATGCCGTCGGCGGGGTGAGCGTTGGCGAGCCAGAATCGGAAATGTTTCGCGCCGTGGAAATGAGTGTGCCGTTTCTTCCTCACGAGAAGCCCCGCTACGCCATGGGATTAGGAACCCCCCCACAGCTAGTCGAAATGGTCGCCCGCGGAATTGATCTTTTCGACTGCGTTCTCCCCACCCGACTGGCTCGCAATGGAACCGCCTACACCACTCAAGGAACGATTAACCTAAAGAATGCGACCTTCACTTTTGATCAATGCCCGATCGAAGAAGGTTGTACCTGCGTGGCTTGCCAAGGGTTTTCTCGGGGCTATCTCCGCCATCTCGTCAAATCGGAAGAGATTCTCGGGCTCCGGCTCATCACTCAGCACAACCTCCACTTCTACCTCAATTTAATGGCTCAGATTCGCCAATCCATTGAGGAAGAACGCTTTCCTGAGTTTCGGAAAGCCTTTGTCGAACGCTATAAAAAATCTCCAGAGACCGAAGATTCGGGGAACTGAGACTTATCCTCCGATCCATAGTGAACAGATAGCCACCCGGCACCCCCCGGGAACAGCTTACAACTTCTTTTTGAAAATGATGATGTGCTGTCGTGGGAGTGAGATAATCGTTTCCGAAAATTCTAGGGCAGGGTGCGTACCCATTTCCTTTTTAACCTGCTCCTCACTCATTTTATGAACCTCTTTGATCGGCACCAGAGGGTCTTCTTTACGATACTCGACAAAGACGATTCTCCCGCCTGACTTTAGCCCTTTGATCATGTTTTCGATCATTTCATAAGGGAAGTCGAACTCGTGGTAGACATCGACCATGATCATGGTATCGCAGGAACTTGCAGGAAGTTTTGGATCGGTGATCGTTCCAAGCACTGGTCGGACATTATCGATTCGAAACATCGCCATTCTTTTCATGAGAACGTCGAGCATTTCTTGCTGAATCTCCACGCCATAGACTGTTCCAGTCGCCCCGATTTTTTTAGAAATTTTTCGGCTGATATACCCTGAACCGCAACCGATATCGGCGACCACTTCCCCTTCGCGAAGTTTTAAGGAGTCGACGAGTAAATCTGTCCGCTCCTCCGCTTCACGTTCTGGGCGTTCAAGCCAATCCGCAGCCTGATGCCCCATCACCAGAGCAATCTCCCTTCCCAAAAAAAACTTCCCAATCCCATTTCGATCATGCGGAGCTCGGGTCTCGTAAAGTGGATCGGGCGGTTTGGGTGATTCATCAGCCACACCACACACTAAAAGAAACTGCAGAAAAACGCCGCTGATCAAGCGAGAAAGCTTCGGTGACATAGATTTAAGCAAGTGAGCGATCAATAGATCGAGTTTTCGTGTAGATGGTCGTGGACTCCCAATTAAGTCAGACTCGGTAGATTCCTTCGAATCAATCGATTAATTCGTACCAATTGTTCCGCCGATGAGGCTCGTAACCAGCGTCCGCGATCAACTCTTCGATCTGTTCTTTCGCCAGCCGAAAGCTCGTTCCCGCACTGCTCACCACATTTTCTTCCATCATCACCGACCCAAAATCGTTCGCCCCATATTTTAAAGCAATTTGTCCAATTTTGGGTCCTTGGGTCACCCACGAACTTTGCAGATTCTCGATGTTATCTAAATAAATTCGGGAGAGCGCCTGCATCCGCAAGTATTCACCACTTCCAACGACTTCCGCCCGCAGCTTTGTGTGCTCGGCTTGAAATGTCCAACAAATGAAAGCAGTAAAGCCACCAGTCGCATCCTGTTGCGCCCGAATTCTTTCCAGATGTTCAATTCGATCATCCAACGTCTCCACATGTCCAAACATCATCGTCGCACTCGACTTTAATCCGAGTTCATGGGCGATCTCCATCACCTTCAACCATTGATCGCTATTACACTTCAATGGCGCGATCCGATTGCGCACGGCATCCACGAGAATTTCCCCACCCCCCCCAGGAATCGACCCCAATCCAGCGTTCTTAAACTGCACGATCACCTCACGCAGGGGCATTTTAAAAACCTCAGAGAAGTGGTTAAACTCCGGCGGAGAGAATCCGTGAATATTAATCTCAGGATACTTCTCACGGATGTAGTTGAGCATCGAAAGGTACCAGTCAATATTCAGACTGGGGTGATGCCCTCCTTGAAGGAGAATTTGCACCCCGCCGATTGCCCGGAGCTCCCCAAGCTTTTGATCCAGTTGCTCGTGGGTCAAAACATAGTGATCATGGTCTTTTTCTGTCCTGTAAAACGCACAAAACTTGCAATAGACATTGCAAACGTTCGTGTAGTTGATGTTTCGATCGATGATGTAAGTCACGATCTGCTCCCCTCTTCCACGATAAGCAGCGCGCTTAGCGATCACTCGTCGACGATTGGCCAGCTCGCCAAGTTCCACCAAAGGTAAAGCGTAAAGTGCCCGAGCGTCGTCTTGGTCAATGCGCTCACCAGCGAGCACTTTATCGATGCTGATGTTTTCAAGAGTTGTAGCCATAATGTATTCTTATCTATCCAACGATTCACTCGGCAACTTTGACGGAAAAAATCGACAAAATTTTCACGATCGTTCGTCGCAGATTAAGAGACATCGGGGTTCAAATCTCGGAGTAATCCGCCACAAATTTTCCGCACGACATTCGGACCTTCGTAAATAAATCCCGTGTAGATTTGCACGAGCGATGCCCCCGCATCGAACTTTTCCTTGGCCGAGGCCAAATCGTCGATCCCTCCAACCGCAATGATGGGAATTTTTGATCGTTCCGCAATAAATCGGACGATGGCCGTGGATCTCTCCCGAAGTGGGCGGCCACTTAATCCGCCCTGTTCCCGCTGTTGGATCGGGACACTCGAATGGTCGATTGTGGTGTTTGTCGCAATGATCCCCGCGAGCCGATGATCTTCGACGAGTTGTAAAATCTCCCCGATAGCCGCCCAATCAAGATCGGGAGCGATTTTCAGTAAAACGGGGCGACCGCTCTGATTGCGACCCTGAATTGTGCCAAGCAACTCGTGAAGGGCGGCCCGATCCTGCAATTGGCGCAGTCCCGGGGTATTCGGCGAACTCACATTGAGCACAAAATAATCACCGAGATTTTTTAAGCGTTCAAAAGACAGCAGATAGTCTTCCGTAGCCTCTTGAAGTGGAGTGACTTTCGACTTTCCCAAGTTGATCCCTACGGGAATTTTCGGCCACTTTCCAGAGTCACGGAGTCGCTGTAAACGCGACGCCACCGCATCACACCCTTGGTTATTAAAGCCCAGACGGTTGATCAAACCGCCACACTCAGGAATTCGAAAGATTCGAGGCTGAGGGTTTCCAGGTTGGGCTCTCGAGGTAACGGTGCCGACTTCTGCAAATCCAAATCCCAAGGCCTCCCAAGCAGGTAAAGCCACGGCGTTTTTGTCGAACCCTGCCGCCAGTCCGATAGGATTAGGAAAATTTAATCCAAAAACTCTTCGAGCAAGTCGCGGATCAGCCGGTGGACTAAATCGAGCCCACATCGGCCCCATCAACTCTAAAACACGGATGGCTCGATGGTGGATGGTCTCCGCGTCAGAGAGAAAGAGGAGCGGTCTGACAATTGATTTATAAAAACTCATTAATTGAATCCAATCATTCGCGGGCTTGGATTATTTGCCGATACAAAATGTTCCAAAGATTTTCCCGAGGACTTCCTCATTGTCTATCTCTCCCACTACTTGACCAATCCAAGAAAGGGCACCCCGCAGTTCTTCGGCGACCAACTCGGGAGGCTGATTGGCAAGAAGAAGACGCTCAGCGGCCGCCCCAAACTCCAACGCCTCAACCAAACAGGATTGATGACGAGCATTGATCGCCACCGCGCAGTCTCTTTCTCTCACTTGCCCAGAAGTAATTTTTTTCAAAATAGCCACCTCAAGATCTTCCAAACCCTGTTTGTTTAAGCAGGATATCCGGACCGCGTCGACCCCATCCCAAGTTGGATGAATGCCGAGATCAGACTTATTTAGGACGAGTAAATGCCCCGCACTGACGGGAACTCTTTCGGCACTTCCGTCGAGGAGCTGCAGAACCAAATCGGCTCGATCCACTTGCTTCAAAGTTCGGTTGATTCCTTCCACTTCGATATCGTCATCGCTCTCTCGAACTCCCGCAGTATCAATCAACCGAAGCGGATATCCACCTAAATGAATCACCTCTTCAATGACATCGCGGGTCGTGCCAGGCCGGGAACTGACAATCGCCCGCTCCTGACCGAGGAGAAGATTCATCAATGAAGACTTCCCCACATTGGGAGACCCGTAAATCACCGTACGATACCCCTCCCGAAGAACCCGACCAAGCCTCGCAGTGTGAAGCAATCCATCCATTTCTGTGGTGGCATGACGCAACTTCGTTCGAAGAACATCCACGCTATCGGGGTCGATGTCTTCGTCAGGAAAATCAATCCACGCTTCCACGTGAGCCAACAATTCGAGAAATTTTTCCCTCAATTCTCGAATCGATTGCCCAAGCCGACCTTCCAGTTGCTCCGTCGCAGATCGCAAAGCAATGTCTGTTTGGGCAGTGATTAAATCCATGACTGCCTCCGCTTGCGTGAGGTCCATTTTGCCAGCGAAATAAGCTCGCTTCGTAAACTCACCAGGCTCCGCTGATCGAGCCCCAGATTTAAGGATCAACTCCAGCAGGCGCCGCGCAATCAAGACGCCTCCATGCCCAGCAATCTCGATCACATCCTCTCCAGTGTAGCTGTGCGGACCACGAAAGACCGTCATCAAGACTTCGTCCAGCTTGCGATCGCCATCGTAAATACTCCCATAATACTGGAGCCGAGCGGTTGCTTCCCTTAGCGAAACCTTCCCGCGAAAAATCCCATCAGCAATCGTCAATGCGCAGGGACCGCTCATTCGGAGCACCGCAATTGCTCCCTCGCCGAGGGGCGTGGAGATGGCGGCGATGGTATCGTTCACAGCAACTTAGTTGTCGAGTGACTGATCAAGCGCGGCAATCAACTCACCGATACTTTCTTTGGTCTCATCACCCATGTTGGAGAGCCGAAATGTTTTGCTTTTGAGTTTCCCGTAGCCACCGTCGATAATCATCTTGTGACGAGATTTCATTTTCACGAGGAGCTCAGGCACATCAATCCCTCGGGTGTTGGCCACGCAAGTGAGAGACTTTGATCGGTATCCTTCTGGGGCAAAAAAGCCTAACCCCCGACGATTGACCCACTCTCCGACCATCGCATTTAATTCCGCATGACGGGCATGCCGAGCCGCTACGCCCTCGGTGAAAATGTCCTCGAGTTTCGACTGAAGTCCGTAAATGTGAGAAATGCTCGGAGTGCTTGGAGTCATGTTCTCCGCTTGGTTTTTGGCGAACTCCACAAAGTCAAAGTAATAGCCACGCCCAGGAACGGTCACGGCCCGATCCATGGCTTTTTGACTCGCAGAAAATAGCGCAAGTCCGGGGGGCATCGCTAAGGCCTTTTGAGAGCCAGTGAGGAGAACATCGATGCCCAATGCATCCATCGGCAACGGCACCACACTAAACGAAGAGACGCTATCGACGATCAAACAAACTTCAGGAAATTCACGAACAACCGCGGCGATTTCCGAGATGTCGCTCATCACCCCCGTCGATGTTTCATTATGAATGACCGTCACCGCTTCAAAACCACCAGCTTGAAGTTTTTCACGAATCTGACTGCCTCGAATGGGTTGTCCCCAATCGACTTGGAGGGGCACAGCGTCTTTTCCACACCTTTTGGAGACATCAAGCCACTTATCAGAAAATGCACCACAAAGACAGTTAAGCACCTTGCCCGTGCCAACCAAGTTTCGCACGGCTCCTTCCATCACGCCCCAAGCGCTGGACGTCGAAAGAAAAACCGGTTGGGTGGTTCCAAAGAGTTCTTGGAGACGAGGATGAATCGATGCGTAAAGGTCTTTAAAACTGCCGCTCCGATGTCCGATCATCGGTTGAGTAAAAGCTGCGTAAGTCTTCGCGGAGACGTGAACAGGACCTGGTATAAAAAGTTTGGCCGACATAAATCAGAGGAATGATAGTTTAGTTTTTGCGGATACAATCTCCCCCAAAAACTGCCCGCTCAGCCGTTGGAGGGGTAAATTCAGTATAGTGACAAGACCAAATTTGAAACCCAAATCTTACTTTTTGAAATCGAGAATTCCCAGATGAGCGTTTGATCTCTCCGAGGTCCGAACCTTAGGAACACCCACTCGGATTGTCCAAGGCTTCGACTGCAATACCTTACGAACCCCACCCCAATTCGAAGACAAAATTTACTGAGAAAACGAAAGAATCAATCGATCCAAAACTGCGAGGAATCTCCGTTTCAAGTAAGGATCGAGGCCCTACTTGACCTTAAATAACCGAGCGCATCGCTGACCTTCAGCGAGCTCCGCGGGAGTCAGCTTCGGCTCAAGTTGATTGACCTGCGACTGGGCGGACGCGTTGTTCAGGCGCGCCCCAATAAGAAAGCACTTGTAAGCTTCGAGATTACTTTGCGCAACGCCTTGACCACTCAAATAGAGCAACCCCAGATTGTATTGAGCGGGGGCGTATCCTTGATCTGCCGCTTTGCGAAACCACTTCGCCGCCTCGACTTCGCTCTTCGGCATACCCTGCCCTTTGCCACACATGAAGCCCATATTCCACTGCGAAAAAGCATCGCCCTTGTTTGCATTCGCCCGCAGTTCCCCAGTCGCCTTAGCCGCTCCCGCGGCTAGGTCGGCTGGCAATCCAGGTTGTTGCCCGTCAACCATGACGTTGCAGGTGAAGAGGAGCAAAAAAATAGAGATCGGGGTGAAGTAACGCATAAATCGATTGGGCATCTATGATTTAATTGGTCATTCAAGCAACCGAAAAATTCGCAGGATTGTCTCGTATTCGCTTCCTCCAGAGATAATATCATACTCACTGTGGCGAAAATTTTGTTTGTTGCTAATCGCCCACCTCATCCCAAACCTTTCAACCCAAACCACCATGAACTCCCAAATCACCCGTCGAAACTTCCTCCGCTCCACTGTCGCTGCAAGTCTCAGCCTGACGGCGGCAGGTCTCCCTCGCGCCCACGCCCTCTCGCAAAACGGCAAACTCCGCGTGCTCTCCATTGGCGTGGTCGGCACGGTTGGCGGGCTCGACCGCACCCAAGTCGCCAGTCATCCCCTCGCCGAAATCGTCGGTCTCTGCGACCTCGATTCCAATTACCTCGCCCAAGCTGCCAAAGATCATCCTCACGCCTTCACCTGCCAGGATTATCGGGAGGCCTTCGCAAAGTATGGCGATCAGTTCGACGCCGTCATTGTCTCCGTGCCAGATCACTCGCACGCCCCGATCCTTCTGACCGCCATGGATCAGCACAAACATGTCTATGGTCAAAAGCCTCTTGTCCATCAGCTCGAAGAATTGACCATGGTTGAGCAGGCACTTAAGGCCCGCCCGACTCTCGTC
Source organism: Verrucomicrobiota bacterium (assembly GCA_037142835.1). Taxonomy (GTDB): domain Bacteria; phylum Verrucomicrobiota; class Verrucomicrobiia; order Chthoniobacterales; family Chthoniobacteraceae; genus Chthoniobacter. The sequence continues at coordinate 29,883 of JBAWZW010000012.1, read as the reverse complement.
ACCCAGCTTGGCAATCAACGGATGGCCGTCCCAGGTCGACGAGCCGCCGTAGAAATCCTTCGCCAAGGTCAACTTGGGAAAGCGATCGAAGCCTACGCCTGGACGAGTGCCCCCGATGCGAGTGCTTACTTTAATGGGAAAAAAATCTTCAAAGAAAATCCCCAGATCCCTGCAAGCCTCAACTACGATCTTTGGTTAGGTCCTTGCGCTCAAATGCCTTACTACGATCACCTCGCCCACACCCAATGGCGTTCTTGGTGGGATTTTGGCACCAATGGGCTCGGCGATTGGGGATGCCATATTCTCGACGTGATCTTCTTTGGCTACGATGAACTGCTTTCGCCCGTTTCCGTAAAGACAGACTGTGCGGAGCCAGCGGGAAAGGTTTTTCATGTCAATCCTTGCAAATCGACAATCACCTACGCCGTCAACTCCCCAAAATTTGCCAACAAAACATTTCCGATTTACTACTCTGATTCTGGGCAGAACCCCACCAAAGAACAGATGCGCATTCCTGAAGAGGTGACCAGCGGAAATATGACCGTGGTCGTCTGCGAAAATGGAACGCTCGTTCTCGGCGCCAGCGGCGGACTAAAAATTTGGCGAGACGGCAAATCGGTGGATGGACTGACCATGCCAGGGTTGCCGGAATTCCCTGCCATCAATCACTGGCACGCTTGGGTAGATAATTGCCTCGGGAAAAAAACCGAGCTCCGCACTCCATTCAAAGACGCGGTGAGGATCACCGAGGCGGTCCTTTTATCGGTCAAAGCCACCCGATTTCCCGAGCAAGAACTCCTCTGGGATAAATCAAAGCTCACTTTTACGAACAGTCCAGAGGCGACGAAGACGATTGTTCGACGGACCTATCGCGCCGGTTTTGCACCTCCTGCGGTTGTCTAAATCTGCCCGTCACCCTTCAACCACCCTGAGAATCTCGAAACTCCCCCGGCGGACTTCGATTTTCTTTAGCATCTCCTTCGGGTCCAACCCCTTAAATTTTTCTGAAATTTAGGATTCTGAAAATTAAAATCTTGCCGATTACCATCGGTGAGGTTGCTAATTCACTGGATAAAATGAAAAATATTTAATCCGTAACGCTTATGAGAAATCCCCAAGCAAATTTTCTTTCCCCATTCACCCCAGTTGCAATTCCAACATTCTGTCTTCCGACGTCTCAACGCAGGAAATGCTGTAGAAAGTTCTTTAGCGTTTTATTCACCGCACGGAAAAGAAAACGAATCACTCACTGGATCGCCCCAGTTTTCATGATCTATGGAGCCAGTTTCACCGAAGCTTCCACAATCATCACCACGCCCTACAATGGGGCAGATCTCTTCAAGCTGACGACCTTAAACAATGGTTCTCCGGGAGGGATTGCCACCCCAGGAACGGGTAGTGTCAGTAGTCCTGCTGGAGTCACTTATTTAATTCAAGACGGCGATGGCGGTCCTGTCGCTCTTTTCGATGGCACCTTCGGTGGAAATAAATATTTCTCAGGCGGTTTGAGCAACCCAACTTCCGTCCCCATGGGTGGACTCATCGGGGCCACCAACCCCACGGCAACCTCGGGCTGGAAATGGTTTGATGCGCACTTCTCAAATTCTGTGGTCATCAGCAACTTTGTCCTTTGCACCGCCGACCACGCCTATGACCGAACTCCCGACCAGTTTCAACTCCGCGGGTCCAACAATGGTGGAGCCACTTGGGATGTCATCTACCGCTACGATAATAATGCTTCAAATGGATCTTCCAATCCTTGGGGCACTGCTACTTACGGATCTAGTCCCCCAAATAATACTGCCGTAAAATTTATCGGTGGAGGGGTGGACTTCGCTACCCCAGCGGCCTATTCACGAATTCGGCTCGAAGTATTTTCTGTGACCCAAGGGGATGGAGTAGGACTCACCGAATGGCAACTGGCAGGCGCTCCGCCCTCAGCACCAGCGGCCGCTTTCTGGAACAGTACCAGCACCGCCACTTGGAATAGCGTCGCCAATTGGGCAACCTCTAGTAGTGGCCTGACGGCGGTTTCCCTCCTTCCAGGGGCCACCACGGATGTCTCGTTCGTCTCCAGTACGGCCAGCGAGATCAACACCACCCTTGATGGGGTTTTTTCAATCAAAAGCCTTAATTTCACGAGCGCCGCGACCACTCCAGTAACCATCTCAGGGAGCGGAGCATCATCCATCAACCTCGGTGCGGGTGGACTCATTGTCAGCGCGGATTCGGCCAATCACCAAATCCTTTCCTCGGTGGTTCTCGCGCTCAATCAGACTTGGTCGATCGGTGGATCAAGCGTTCTAACCATCGACGGAAACCTCAGTGGAGTGGGGATTGCTTGGACCAAGGAAGGAACCGGTCGCCTGATTTTAAATGGGCAAAACAACAACCCATCGGGGTCGATCCTCATTAATAGCGGAACTCTCGAAGTCAATGGGGCAATCACCGGGACTAATTCGATCCGCGTGGCGACGGGTAGCATTCTCGAGGTCGGACCGAGTAGCATCATAACTGGAAATATCGTGGTGAGCGGTGGGGAGTTCCACCACGCTGGGCGCTTAACAAGCGGAAGCACCTTGACCTTAACGAGTGGCTCAATGATCACCGCCCCAGGCGTGGCGACGGTTGGTCGCGCGGACTTTTCTTCGCTTGGTGGAATTGCCAACGCAAGCACCACCCCGCTATCCGTCGCCGTCCAAGCGCAACTCCGAGATTCCATTCGCTTAAATTACACCGCGGGAGGTGGATCCACGACATTTTCTCTACAAGGAAATGACGTCGCCGACAACTCCGCCCCCCGGACCCTTGCTCTCGCTGGCGGAACTCTCTCCTTTTCCATTCAAACGGCGAGCGCCCCAACCTATCGGCACTACCGATTCAGTGTCAGCGAAGTCAACGCCAGCGATCTTCTTCAACTCTCTGAGCTTCACTATTATAGCAACGGCGTTTGGATTCCGGCCACGGCCACCTACTCGGGTTCCCCAGATTCAGCGGATGAACATAAAGCCTTCAACACCAATGATAACAATCAAGACACCAAATACACGGCTACAGCTTCTTACGCTTGGGCTCTGACTTATGACTTCGGATCCAGTCGATCTTTAAGTGCCTATAACTGGGCAACCGCCAACGACAGCGCCCCCAGTCGCAATCCAACCAAATGGAAGGTCGAAGGGAGTTCTAACGGAACCACTTGGACGACGATCGACGACCGATCAGCAACCGCTCAATCTGGTCCAACTTCGACCTACACTTGGGCTGGAGTAAACCCTGCCAACTACGCCTCTTTTGGCAGTGGCGGGTCTGCCAACGCCTATCCTCTCTCCGTAGTGGTGAGTGGTGGGTCCATTCAGTTGCCAAACTCCAATATTTCCGTCACCGCTACCTCACAAATCAATCTTGGCGACCATAGCCAAGCTCATACCTTGGGAAACCTCTCGATCCTCGGCGGTGGCACTACTCTAGTCGTCGCAAATGCCCAAAGCGTCCACTTCACTGGGGCATCCTCTCATATTGATACCGGTGCGACCCTTGATACCAATGGCGTCGATATTGTCATCGATTCCATCAGTGGCGACGGATCAATCACCAATAACGGACTCACAGCCAATAGCTTGACTTTTTTCATCGATGCCACTCCTGAGTCATTCACTGGAAACATCGGGGGCGGCTCTCAATCCATCGGCGTGATCAAAACCGGATCTGGATCCCTCACCCTTGCTGGCAATCAAAACTACAATGCCCTCACCGTCAGCGATGGAACCCTCAACGTGAACGGCGTTCTCGGCTCAGGTTCAACAGCGGTGATTGTCAACGATACCCCGCTGGGAATCCCCACCCAACTGCGCTTCGGTGGCGTCAGTCAGAATCTCGCCTCCTTAAGCATCGGGGAAGGCGCGCTCGTAACATTTTCCAGCAATTTTGGGAGTGTCGCAGTCGGAAGCAGCAAGGGGGTTGCCACCGTCCCCGAACCCAGCAGCCTCAGCCTTTTGATACTGAGTGTCATCGGCTTTCTCCATCGCCAGAGCAGTCGACAATTTAGTTTTCGACGTTTATTTTAGCCGAGTCGTCATCATTTGAGAATCTAGATGCACATCCCATCAATGAGCAACGGACGAGTCTCTCGCTCTCGCCTCAGCGCCGCCAAAGATGCAAAAGATTTTTAGTTTAGTGGAGGGCTGGCTCCACTGGATGGGACGAAAAACTTCCCTCAGTTATCGTGCCGCCAATATCGTCGTCTACTTCATCCTCATCCCCTTTAGTTACGCATGGATGCTGGATGTGATTCTCCATACTCGGGCACTTCGGATCAGCTTCGTCATCGCCACTTCTCTCGCTTTCTTGCGGATCAAAAATTTCGAGTCATTTGCCGAAAAACTTTTCGACCAATCCGTCAGGTTTCTTTTCTTCTTTCGGCGATTTGGACTGAGCTACGTCGCCGCTTCGGTGATCATTTGCGTCTTTCTTCCCCTGCTCATTTATATCGCCCTGATTTTCCCAATTCTCCTTTCAAAGCCCCCAATGGAAGCAATCTTCCCATGAGGTAGATAAGCAAAAAATGGAGCCTAAGGGGATCGAACCCTTGACCTCCGCAATGCCATTGCGGCGCTCTACCAACTGAGCTAAGACCCCGTTTGCGAGAGGAAGAAATTGCCGAACTCTTCCGAAGATTGCAAGATTTTTTTCGAGTTTATTCGGCTGAAAAAGATCGGGCATTCCCCGAAATCATCATCACCTCGATTTTATTGATCAAAGGTTTCGACGTCTTGCAAAAGTCATCACCTACTCAAAGCGAATCGATGCACTACGACCATGGGCATCAAGCCCCTCAATTTCACTAAATTTTTGAATCGTGGGAAGTGACTTCCTTAATGATTGCGGGTCGAGTTGGACAACACTCGTCCGCCTTTGAAACATCTCCACCGTTAGTCCAGCAAAGCTTCGACCCGCTCCACCAGTCGGCAAGGTATGACTAGGGCCAGCAAGGAAATCCCCCGCGGCGACCGGAGAATGGCCACCAAGAAAGATCGCCCCTGAGGTTTGAAGTTGAGCGGCGATTGCTTCGTTTTCTCGGGTGACGACTGAAACGTGTTCAGGAGCGAAGTCATTTGCCAGCCTGACGGCATCCCGTAGCGTTTTCACCAAGATCAATGTGCAACTCGCTTCCAAGACCCCAAGGAGATGCGCCCTTCGGGACAGGGTTTCAAGTTGCTCAAGGATTTGCTTTTCCACCGCCTTGAGAAGTTTACTGGAATTGGTCAGAAATAAAATTCCACTGCCCTTCCCGTGCTCCGCTTGCGCGAGGAGATCAGCGGCAATCCAAGCCGCGTCCGCACTGGCGTCACCAATCACAAGAATTTCGCTCGGGCCTGGAAGCAGATCAATGGCTACCCGACCAAAGACTTGGCGCTTCGCCTCCACCACAAAGGCATTGCCGGGACCGAAAATCTTTCGAACCGGAGCAATACTCGGCGTACCGTAGGCCAAAGCCGCCACCGCTTGAGCCCCGCCAACCCGATAAACCTCCGTCGCACCACAGAATTGCAGGGCAAAAAGAAGGTCACTATTGATCTGCCCAAAAGCATCGCTGGGCGTTGTCACGACGATTTCCGGCACGCCGGCGGCCGCCGCAAGAGTCACCGTCATCACCGCTGTCGAGACGAGCGGAGCCGTTCCCCCAGGCACATAAATCCCCACCCGCTGAAAAGGGTCAAAACGTTCGCCCACCGTTCCACCTTGGGCATTTTTCATCGTCCAACTCTCGCGCAGACTTTGGCGTGCAAATGCCAAAACATTCGCCCGGGCGATGGCGATCGCATCCCTCGTCGCCGCCGGGGAATTCCCCTGCTCCGTCACCCGTAGTTCAGAAGGCTTTAACCGAGGGCCGCCGAAGCGCTCGTTGTAATCGAGCAGAGCCCGATCGCCTTGTATACGAACCCCTTGGAGAATCTCAGTCACCGTTGCCTGAACAACGGGATCGGCCTCAGCAAATCGTTGAAGATCGGAAATTTGTTTGGAAAAGTCAGCGTCAGAGTGACGAAGGATACGCATAGCGGTTCATTTAAAGTAATGACTCTACGAACCGCTTGCCAAGCGCGTTTCTCCCAACTCAAAGTTTTCCCAGAAAACATCTCCCCACTTCTAAACCCTCAAAAACTGGTTTCTTCACGCAACTCAGTCCAAAAGGTGGAGTTTAACCTGACCACATGAAACCATCCATCCTTATCGTCAGCGCTTTTGCGTTGCTCGCCGCCCCCACATTCATCTTTGCCGAAGACGCTTCGCCCGCCGAAAAACCCCCGGGTTCCGCTCGGCCTGGCGATCGCCGAGGTTTCCTCAGCACCCCAGAGGAGCGGATCAAGATGATGACCGAACAATTAGGGCTATCCCAAGAGCAACAAGACAAAATCAAAGCAATCTTCGCCAAAAATGCCGACGCCCTGAAACTAATCCGCGAGAAGGGCTACCAGAACCTTACCGACGAAGAAAAAACCAAACTCCGTGAAGGAATGAAGACCCAGCAAGACGAGGTTGCCGCCATCCTAACGCCCGATCAAAAAGCCAAGCTTGAAAAGGCCCGCGCAGAACGAGGGAACCGGCGCCCCGGTGGCGACAAGCCCAGAGGCGACAAGCCCTCTACCGAAAAACCCGCGGCAACGACACCGCAATAAGCCCACATCGATAGCCCAATCAAACCGGAGGGTGGGAAGCACCAAGCTTCCCACCCTCTTTCTTTGCGCAACCACAACCACTTTCCACGCTTGAATTCTTGGAAATCCCCCTCTATTTAAAAGCGATTATGGATGCAGAATTTCTTCGTACCGTTTCGATTCTTCGCCAGTTAAACACCACAGAACTCGAGTCCTTCTCCTCGTTGCTCACCCTCAATGAGGTTAAGCCACGTCAACGACTCACCGAGGAAGGGACTCCAGTGGTTGCTTTATCCATCATCTGCACGGGCGTAGTGCACATTCGGCGCCTCGCCCAAAAGCGCGAAATGCTCCTCGGTCGACTCGGCCCCGGAGGGTTCTTCGGTGAAATCAATCTCTTCGATCCAGGCTTGGCCACCGCGAGCATCTACGCGATGAAACCCAGTACGATCGCTTCTGTTCCCTACGACAGTCTCCGCGCTTACTGGAAAGAACACCCTGATACGGGTTACAAAGTAGTCTCCGCGATGATGACAGAAATGTGCCGGCGGTTTCGGCTAACCAGCGACCGCTTAGTGAATCTCGCTTACTGGGATCGTTCCGACGCCTCCCTACCGCCAGAAGCCAAGATTTCGCCAACCTCCTAGGTTTTAGCGCGGGAGCTGAAACACCTCATCACCCTGATGAGGTTTTCCTTTAATGATATCGGCCACCGTTAAAGAACGTCGCCGAATCGTTCCCGCCTTTAACTCTGAGATTCCACTTGGCCCACGGGCTTCTAAAGGCAAATCAGGAAGCGGACTCGGAGACAATCCACTTTCAATAAGGACAAATTGTCGATCCTCATCGACCAAACTAATCGTCCCGACAAAGAGCGCAGAAATCGGTGCCACCGTTGCGGAAGTCTTTCGCTTCGCATTTTTTAGAAGCGCTCCGCACCCACTCAAAATCGCCAAAAAGATCGCCAACATCCAACCCCGAACAATCCAGCTCATTTGATCAGGCATCCAACCTCTGGACCAGTCTTGGTGTCTTTCACGGACCATCCCAAGGCCATAATTTTCGCACGAATGTCATCGCTTCCTTGCCAATCTTTCGCCGCACGAGCCACCTCACGCTGTTCAACGAGTGCCGAAACTTCATCAGGCACCTCTCTTTCCTCCGCTTGAAGGCAAAGCACCTGATTGATCGATTCCCAATCGCCGAGGAGCCGATCAATTTGTTCAGTCGGACAATTTCCCCGATCCATGGCCGCGTTACTCTCACGAATGAGGTCAAACACTTGCCCCATCGCTCCAGAAATATTCAGATCATCGTCGAGAGCGGCAAAAAAACCTTTCTTTCGCGCCCCAAGTGTCTCGTGTGACTCGTCCCAAGCCAAACCAGTTCCTTCCTCAATTTCACCCCTCGCGGGATTATGCAACTTGAACTCCGAGAGACGCTTCACCCACTGGTCGATCCGCGCCAAAGCGGAACGACTCGCCTCCAGCCCAGATAAGGTGAAGTTCAGGGGCAGTCGATAGTGAACCGTCAGTAAAATGTAGCGGATCTCTCGGCCCGTGTACCCTTTGTCAAGAAGGTCACGCAGAGTATAAAAATTTCCCAGCGACTTCGCCATTTTTTGGCCATCCACCATCAGGTGAGCACAGTGCAGCCAGTACCGAACAAATTGTTTTCCCGTACAACATTCGCTCTGGGCAATCTCGGCTTCGTGGTGAGGAAAGATATTATCGACCCCGCCACAATGGATATCAAGTTCCGGCCCAAGGATTTCCATCGCCATCGCACTACACTCGATATGCCACCCTGGCCGCCCTAATCCCCAAGGAGACTCCCAGCCAACATCGCCGTCCGCTTCATTCCAAGCCTTCCAAAGAGCAAAGTCACCGATGCTTTCTTTCTCATATTCGTCATGGCGAACCCGTCCACTAGGGCGGAGCTCCTCGAGATTCAAATGTGCCAACTTTCCATAGTCCGCAAACTTCGCTAACCGAAAGTAAACACTCCGATCCTCTGCTTGATAGGCAATCCCCTTCGCCTCCAACTCCCCGATCATCGCGATCATTCGCTGAACGTAACGGGGCTCCGTAGCGGCCGGAAAGTGAGTGGCGGGTTTGATTCGAAGCGTCTCCAAATCTCGAAAAAATCCGTCTTTATAGATCTGCGTGAAGTCCGCCAGACGGCGGCCCGAAGCCCTCGCCCCGCGAATGGTTTTGTCATCCACATCGGTCAAATTCATCACCCGCTCCACCGCATATCCCTGCGCTTCTAAGTGTCGCTGGAGGATGTCTTCAAACACATACGCCCGAAAATTGCCGATATGAGCGTGATTATAAACCGTTGGACCACAGGTATACATCTTCACCGACTTGCCATGAAGATCGATGGGGACAAAATCTTCAATTTGACGAGAGTAGGTATTAAAAAGTCGAACGGTCATTGGATGAAAAATCTTAGCGAGATTTTTAAATTTGACCACCCTGAGATCATCCCAAACACCGGTTCTCCTCCAGTGGATCGATCACCCCCCTTGTTTGAAAATCTTCCCGAGTCAGTTGCTAAAACCTTTTTACTTCTTCATGATCATCTTGATGAAAGATGAAATGATTTTAGTCATACGCAGGTCACTTTTCGAGGAACTCGGCGCGTTTCAAGGTTTGAACTTTAATGTTAGCCACTACCTGCCCGCTCTCCTAGCCCGAGAGAACAACTTCTTCACCGCTCGGCCATCAGCCGAAGTTGATCCCTCCCTTAAACAAATCATCCCTTACGTTCTCCTCATCCATCAGGGTCGCGTCCTCCACTATGTTCGTGGAAAAAAAACCGGCGAGCAACGACTCCTCTCCAAAGGATCGATCGGTATTGGTGGTCATATCAACGACGAAGACGAAGGGCTTTTCACCCTGGATCGCGCCGCCTATGACGCTGCCGTCCAACGAGAAGTCGGGGAAGAATTAAATCTTCGATCCCCATACACGAACCACGCCGTCGCACTCCTCAACGACGACTCCAACGAGGTCGGCAAGGTCCACCTCGGCGTGGTTCATATTTTTCAACTAGAAACGGACGCCGTAGAAAAAGGCGAGGCCATGATCACTCATTTGCAATTCCTTGATCGTGCTGGTCTCGCTTCCTCCCGCGAGTCCATGGAGTCGTGGTCCCAAACTTGTGTAGATCACCTTGACCAGTTGATCTCCGCAATCCCTTAGGCGAGGCTTGGCATGAGCGCAACCAGTGCCTGAACACAGGCTCGAGCAAAGGATTCATCGTTGATCTTGGCATCGATTTCCAGCACCTGAAGATCTTTTCTCAGACCTGCTTTGATCGCTCCAAAGAGGGCGGCGTCGGCCACTGGATCAAAGAAAGGTTGATCAGGCGCACTGATCACACTGATCGCCTGCATGGGCAAAAGCACCGTCACCGGTCCAATCGACATATTGATTTTTTCCGCAAAGATTTTTCCAATCGCGTCAGACTCTTCGGCGTTCGTCCGCATGAGCGTGACTTGAGGATTATGATGGTACAATGTTCGCCCACTATACTTTGCGGGAACGGTTTCTGGACCATGAAAATTGACCATATCAAGACAACCAGGCACAACGATCGCCGGCACTCCTGAGCGAGCGGCGGCCTCCAATCGCGTCGGACCCGCACCCAGAACCCCGCCACAAAATTGATCTGCCCATTCCGTAGTCGTCACATCGAGCACCCCAGCCACCAGGCCACTTTCGATCAGCGATTCCATCGTCTTTCCGCCAGTTCCCGTGGCGTGAAATACCAAAACCTCGTAGCCCAAATCTTCGAGGAGACTTTTGGCTTTTTGCACGCACTCGGTGGTATTGCCAAACATCGACGCCACGATGATTGGCTTATCCACAACTAAGTCTGGCTCGTCTTTCGCGACACTCTCCACCATGCCGCAAATTGCGCCAGCTGCCCGAGTGAGCACAGCTCGGGAAATTCGATTGAGCCCCGCCACATCCACAATGCTTGGCATCATCACGATATCTTTGACTCCCACATAGTGGGCGGTATTCCCGCTCGCCAGAGTCGAAACCATTAACTTTGGAAAACCCAGTGGGAGAGCCCGCATACCTGCAGTAGCGATCGCCGTCCCCCCCCCTCCCCCGAGAGAAATCACCCCATCAATTTTTCCCTCAGCCAACAACGATGCGAGGATCAGCGGGGCTGCCTGCGACATCGCCGTCACCGCTTCGCCACGATCATGCCGAGCCACGATACCCGCCAAATCAAGTCCTGCTAAGCGAGCCACCTCTTCGCGGGAAACGTCGGGAATAATCTGCGGCGGGCCATCCGTCCCAAGGTCGACGATCAATGTCTGATGACCACGAGCGCGAATTTGATCGGCGACAAAGGCGTGTTCGTGCCCCTTTGTGTCCATTGTTCCAAGGATTGCAATTGTGCTCATAAGTAAGGAGAGATTTTCAATTTAAGATTTGCGGAGATCGTTACCCTGACTTTGAATGGTCGTCCCGAAATCCTAAACATTAAAATCTATGCTCCGCCGTTTTGTCGCCGCCACCGAAACCGAAGTCGAAGAGTTCCCAGGTCAACTTAACCGCTGGTACTTTAAAGACGGACTCGGCGACGCCGAAAACCTCGCCCTTGTCCGGGGTTGCCTCGCCGAAGGTGGAGGGCATCCCTTTCACAACCACCCGGAGATGGATGAGATCATTTATGTTCTTTCTGGGGAAATGCGTCAGTGGCTCGAAACAGAAAGCCGGATTCTTCGAGCTGGTGATTCTCTTTATATCCCCCGTGGAGTCATTCATGGGTGCAAAAATGAACAGGCCACCCCTTGCGAGTTTCTCGCCATCCTCACCCCCGGAAAAATCGTCGGCCCACTCTCCGTCGATTACTCCAACGTCGAGCCCTGGGTATCACTTCTTTAAGATATTCAGACTCTTTATCGACACCCAAGCAACTGATTTGCTTAGATTTATAGAATAAGCATACAGTCGCCGTAACTATAAAATCGGTATCTCTCCCGGATCGCTTCCGCGTAAGCTTCTAAGACAAACTCCCGACCAGCCAAGGCACTCACGAGCATAATCAAAGTGCTTTTGGGGAGATGAAAATTCGTTAAAAGGGCCCCCACCGCTCGTGGTTGGTAAGGTGGGTGAATGAAGATTTCTGTGCTCCCCGAAGACGCACACACCGGCAATCCACTCGTCTCCAAGACCCGAGCGCTGGTTGTTCCTACAGCGACGATTCGCTTGGCAGCATTGATGGCGACGGCGCTTTTCTCGGAGATTCGAAAGCGTTCGGCGTGCATCCGATGGGCGCTTAAATCTTCAGTTAAAACCGATCGAAAGGTTCCCACACCCACATGCAAGGTCAGAAAGGCATGGGGAATTCTTTGGAGCAGTTCTGGGGTAAAATGAAGGCCGGCGGTGGGAGCCGCCACCGCGCCGCGCTGACTGGCAAAGACGGTCTGATAACGCTCCCCGTCGGCCAAGTCCACAGGTCGATTGAAGTAAGGAGGGATGGGCAACTCCCCTGCCTGATCAAGGTCGATCGGTTGCTCAAAATGAATGATCCGCTCTCCATCGGGCTCAATTCCCACCACCACACCTTTCACCCCACAGATCGTGACCACCGCCCCAACCCGCATTTTTCTCCCCGGCTTAACCAAGCACTTCCATTGTTCTCCCCTAGAATCACTTGTCTCACTCCCCTGCCCTACTCCATTCTCGCTTCGCTGCAAGCCGCCCTCGCTAAAGTTTTCCAAAAAAAGCAACTCAATCCGCCCGTCGTCTGAAAAGACTCGGGCGGGAATGACTCGAGTGTCATTGAGGACGACAATGTCCCCCGGCAAAAGAAACCTCTCAAAATCACTAAAAAGGCAATGCTCTATCCGCCGCTCCTCACGATGAAGAACCAGCATCCTCGCCCCATCGCGAGCGGTCGGAGGAAACCTTGCGATCAGTTCATCTGGAAGGGTGTAGTCGTAATCTGTGGTTCGCAGGCTCACGCTTTTGGGGCGGGTTTACTTGCGGAACCAAAGACCCGGAGGAGATCACAGCGCAGAGCCGCCGCCGTTACCAGATCAGCGACCCGGCGCTTCAATCGTCGTGCCCTCAAGTAGAGCCAGCAAACAATCAGTCCATAAATTGCCCACCAAAAGTAGTCTTGATTGGAGGTGAACGCGACTCGATAAAGCAAACCAGAAAGGAGCACGACGTTGACTAAAATCGTCGCGGCGACCGCTTGATACTTCAACCGAACTCGAGTCAAGCATTTCGGTCCACCATGGTATTCAGTCACGGTAGCGAGGGTAATGCTCCACCAGCGATTGCCATAAATTTGTAAATCCCAATCTTTCCAGCCCGTATCCGCGGAGTAACGCCACCCTTCATCTTCTAGAAGCTGAAAAATCGCCGTGAGCAGTTGCTCTCGACCTTGGCCAGTCTCGTTCCAGAGATCGATTTTCGAGCAACCTCCTTGGGGACGATTCGCGGGCACATCCAGCTCGGGTTTGGCGATCACCGAACGGGGGGTTTGCTTATAGCGCATCCAAGTAAAGTAGCGCGCCCAGCCTCTTCCCAGTGGTTGCATAAAAGCGAGAAACGCGACCAGTAAACGCGCCCTCACGCTGTCAAATTTTGGCTCGATGCGCGCGTGAATCATATAGCTGAGGGCCACCAAGAACGTACCCAGAAACATCAAGAGCGGTACCATGCGAATCTTTTCCAATGGCCAACCCAAGACCGCAATAAATCCTGTCAAAACCACCCATTCGATACTGCTCAGATAAGCCGCCAACTCGCTCTGGGGAGTCGGATAAATCGACTGAAATAACCCCTGACCAAAGACCCCGTGATAGATAATTGGCTTGTTAAACAGCCAAGTGAATCGGGGCGTCCCATAGATTTGCCCCTTCCATTTGGCGGTGCCTGTAGGACCAAAGAAAATCAAATGTTTGAAGCGAAGCATCGATTCCGCTTCCCCGTAGCCTTCCTGTTGGGTCCGAAATGCCTTCAGAGTAAACCGCCGATAATGCCAAACAATCGCGCTCGGAGAAAAAGCGATCACCCCCCCGTTCGTCTGCAGTCGCCAACAGAAATCCACATCATCGCCAGCCTTGCGATACTCGGTATCAAAACCCACCACGCTAAAAAAGGCCGCTCGATGAAAAGCCATATTGCAACCTGGGATGTGCTCCGCCACCACATCGGTGAGCAAGACATGGCTTGGCCCGCCGGGGGCTGCGCAAACCGCCGCCTGAATCCAGTTGACCGCCGGAGGCGAAATGTTTGGCCCACCAACTCCCACAAAGTCGCCACTAAGAAGCGTGCCGACCAAAAAATAAAGCCAATCAGGATCCGCCATACAATCGCTGTCCGTATAAGCAAAAATATCTCCACGCGACGCATGGGCACCAGCGTTCCGAGCGTAGCTGAGGCCCATATTCGGCTGAACGATGTGGATGAACCCAGGAAGATTTCCCCCACCATAGACCCGCCAACTTGCCGCATGATGTTGGCCTTGAATCATCGGATCGACCTCCTCAACGAGCAGGGGGTTCTTTAAGCGTCGCGCCGTCAACCAGCCTTCCACAATCTCCCTCGAATCATCTTTCGATCCATCGTCGACGAGGACGATTTCAAAGTCGGGATAAGTCACTTGATCGAGGGATCGAAGACAATCTAAGAGCGTTTTTCCACCATTATAGCTACAGACAATCACGCTGACCTTTGGGTAGCTCGGCAATGCAACCCGCTGGGTCATAGAGCTTTCTCCAAGTAAATACGCCGACAACGTCTGAAAGGCTTTTTTCGGTTGGCGATCTCGAGTCACCAGTCCAAACGCCCAATCTGTAATGTCGTGACCACCCGTAAACCACTCGTCTGTCCATGCAAAGAAGATCGTTCCTGCCGCACCACCGCGGACGACACTCTCGAGATGCCAAGCGAGCACACTGGCCTGCTCCTCTTCACCTTTCCGAATCGTGTCCATGCCAAACTCACCGAAAATTAAAGGCTTATCTTCTGCAAGATTCTGCAAGCGAGAGAGATACTTTTCAAAATCCCGCTGACGCTCCAGATAGACATTATAGGAAACGAAATCGACATTGCTGGGCAGGAGATATTCCGTCGGCGGATAACTGGCGTAACTAAATAAGGCCCGAGGATCGGCCTCGCGGGCAATTCGTATGAGTTTTTCCACAAACTCAATCACCCGTTGAGCGCCCAACCAGCGGACGATTGCAAAAGGAATTTCGTTCCCAACGTAGTAGCCTAAGATGGCGTCGTGTCCGGCATTTTTCGCCACCCCAGCAAGGATCGTCTCCTCCACCTGCTTTTGAATTTTTCGGTTATTGAGAAACTCGATGTGCTCCGCCCACGGAATGGAGATTAAGACGCGCAACCGAAACTTTCTGGCAAGGTCCAGAAACCACTTAGGGGGAACATGATAAATCCGCAAAAGATTAATTCCCACCGCACTCATCAAAGTAAAATCGCGGTGCGCCTTCTCGGGGTCGCCCACAAAGTCCCCCGCAGCATCGGGAGCGAACGGTCCGTAAGTTACCCCTTTAATGAACCACTTATTTTCACCTTCGAAAAAAAACTTCGCTTGAACCCGAATCGGCAGGAGCGGAGGGGCAAAAAGATCTGCGGTCGGAATGGGTGCAATGGCGTCGGACATGAAAAGAAAAGGGGCTTTCTTAGTCGCCAGAACCGTCTTCGGCAAGTCAGACCGCGAAACGACTGCGCCGCAAAAACTCCAACAGTCCTATCCCATTGCTTCCGATTCTCACCCCCATTGAACCTCGCGTCTCTTTAACGATCCACGGATGGCAGTCATGCGCGGTGGATTTGTCCACATTCTTCATTAGGCCGTTTAGCGAAGAGGTTGTCGGGACGCCCAACGAGGATGGTTCACCAAAGTGGCAAGGAAAGCGCCGAGCAACATCACGACGACCAGTTCCCCAATGCTTTGGATGACTAGCCACCACTGCCCTTTCGTGAGCAAATAAGTAGCGCCCACCACAAAACCCCACTTTGCTCCCGTGGTTGCCGGAATGAGGTTGCCCTTGAATAGCTTAGCGAATAGCCAACGGATCCAATTCGCAACCGCCCGACGATGCTGCATGGCTGGTCGTTCGACAATATGGCAGGACAAAAACGCCAACACCCAAGTAATCGGGAGCGCTACGGCGAAGAGAAGAAGCGGCTGAGTGATTCCCGTGAACTGCCGGGTGAGTTGTTCCACGGGCCAACCGTATAAGTAGAGACCGTAGGAGCAGTCTCCGATTTTCTCAGCGAGTGCCGATCCAGGATTCCTTCGCTCGCCTAAAAAAACCACGAGATAGGCACCGAGCAAGGCGAATGCTTTTTCCCGAACATGGAATGTCCCAGCCAACACCAACAAGACGGCACTTGCCGTGGCTAAGATGGTGCTCGTTCCGTAACGGGAGTGGACCCACTGCATCAAAACGCCACCCGCAAAGTAAGGGAGCGTGTAAGCGATGCCAAGGAAGCTCGCCGTCACCAAGGGTGACACCAAAGTGCCAACTGCAACGGCGATAACCAGCCCCGTCGCGAGGGTGGTCGACCTCCGACTGACAGTCCAGACCAGTAAAAGAAACACATAGCTCAAAGCCTCGTAGCGAAGCGACCACAGCGATCCGTTGACCTGTTTTGAAAGTTCTCCGTCATACGCAAAAACTCCAGGCAACGACCAGTCGGTGAACCCATTCACCGCATATCCGCTAAACGCCCAAGTTTCGGATGAGGAGAAGTATTCTCGCAAGGAGACACTCGTACAGATTGGACCGATCACGAAGGCCGATACCAGAGCACAGGCAGCGAATGCTGGGATGATCCGTAACGCCCGGTTGACGGAATAGGTGACAAAGCTGGCGTTGAAGGAAAGAGAGCGCGCGAGTAAGAATCCGCTAATGATGAAAAAGGTGTTCACCCCATAATCACCCAGAACGCCGAGGGCTTTCCTTCCACCCACCATCTCAATGAAAAAGCCCTGCTCGTTCGAGCCACCAGCAACGACAAACGCATGCGAGAGAATAACGAAAATCGCCGCGACGAGGCGAATCCCATCGAAGCCTGCGAAGTGGTCAACCTTGGCGGTTGTGGTTATTTTCATCAGAGGATGGGTGCAATTTTTTCATGGTGATAGTTTTTACAAATTGGCTCCGGATCCTTGCGGTTGCTGACGAATGTTGGGCTAGTTTTGTCGAAGCTACGTGCAAGGATATTTCTCGCGAAGACACGGACTTGCCAGAAAATTGACGCTTCAAACTATCAATCCACGAAGCGTTTTCGAACACTTTTTCGATGGCCCTCATCGTGTCGGTCGGTCGGACCGCTCTTCAATTGCCAAAGTGACCGCATTTATGGTCTATCTAAATGAATGACCGTGCAAGCTAGAGCCCTCGCCTACTTTCGTCCCCATCACCGCGCGACCGCCGTGGCGATGCTCCTCACGGTTCTCGGAAGCGTTTTCAATATTCTCCGACCTTGGCCACTCGCGTTCATTGTCGACAAGTTGCTTCCAGCGTCTTCAGGAAACGGAACCGCCTTGACGCTATGGGGTTATAACCTCGGCAATTTTAGTCTGATGACCATCTTGACGGCGGTCTGTGCACTCATGGTGGTTTTTCACCTCCTCGCTGGGGGCGTTGGCTATTTAGTCGGGATCACGACAATCCGGGTCGGGTTACAAGTCGTTCTTGGATTGCGGACGGAACTCTACGCGTTTCTCCATTCGTTGCCTCTGAAATTTCATGATCAACGCCGGAGTTCCGACAGCAGTTTCCGTGTAGCCTATGATTCTCAAAAGCTCCAAACGATCTACAGCAATTGGTTTTTCCTTTTTAAATCAGTGATTGGGTTAGTCGGTACGTTCGGCACGATGTGGGCTTTTGATCGTGAAATCGCCCTGCTTTCACTCCTGATCATTCCGTTCCTAGTCCTCTGCATCTATATCTACGCAAAGAGGATCCGTGATCAGTCCACCCAGATCGCTGAAAAAGAAAGCGTGGTCCTCAGCGTCGCCCAAGAGGGTCTGAGTTCGATCAGAATGGTTCAAGCATTTGGACGTGAGGATCACGAAGTAGGTCAATTCAAGGCGAAAGCCCGGAGCAGTCTCGAAGCCAGTCTGCAATACAATGCGACGTCCATGAAGAGCTCTCTTCTCGTCGGCACGATCGTCGCGATTAGTTCTGCGGTGATGTTCTATGTCGGCGCCCAACACGTCATGGAAGGCCGACTCACTGTCGGACAAATCTGGTATCTTTCCACGCTGTTGATCATGCTCTATCAGCCTCTCGAAGGCCTTACCTATATCGCCTGGACACTCCAAAGCGCCTCAACCGGCGTCCAACGTTGCTTTGAAGTGCTTGATCGTCAGAATGATGTGCCGGATTCTCCAAACGCCAAGGACTTGGCAGAGACTCGCGGCGAACTCACTTTCGAAAAGATCGCTTTTGGTTACACCGCCGATCGTCTCATTTTACAGCAAGTCAGCGCCACCATCGAACCAGGACAAACCGTGGCATTTGTCGGCGGAACAGGCGCCGGAAAGAGCACCCTTCTCGCTCTTGTCCCCCGGTTTTACGATCCCTCGGCCGGACGCGTTTTACTCGACGGCCATGACTTGCGCGATCTCACCAAGAAGTCCCTGCGTAATTGCATCAGTATCGTTCTTCAAGACACCTTGCTGTTTTCATCCAGCGTCAGGGAGAACATCGCTTACAGTCGGCCAGACGCCACGGAAGAGGAGATCATCGAAGCCGCGAAACGTGCCCAAGCCCACGAATTCATTATGGCGATGCCTGATGGCTATTCGAACTTAGTCGGTGAACGGGGTGGGCACCTCAGCGTAGGACAGCGACAGCGCATTGGCATTGCCCGCGCCTTCCTGAAGAATGCCCCGATCCTCATTCTCGACGAACCCACAAGTGCTCTCGATCCCACGACCGAGGCCGCCATCATGAGCACATTGGATGAGTTAATGCGCGGCCGAACGACCCTGATTATCACCCACCGGATTGCCACCGTTCATCACATGGACAAGATCGTCGTTCTTGGTGAGGGTGTTTTGCTTGAGGAGGGAAAGGGGCCAGAATTAGTCGCGCGGGGCGGTCGCTATGCGGAACTCTACCACTCTGCACACCTCGGCGAGAAACTTCGGTAAAGAATCAGTTTCTGCTCGCGGTTGATCTTCTCTGGAATGTATTCAACAAGCCCAAGTCGCTTTTCCCAACTCGTCAGTTTTGACCTCTCTCAATTTCAACCACTTCTCACAGTTACCCATATCGGCTGCATTCCTAGGATCATGAAAAGAAGAAAGGATTTTCCGAGCTAATGGCATTTTCTCGTCGACGTATCGTGGTTCTCGGCACGATGGCCGCTGATCCTTACGCAGGAATGGCTTGGATGCACATGCAGATTGCCGCTGGCCTGCTCCGTCTCGGTCACGATGTTTACTACCTCGAGACATCGTCCGTTTGGCCGTACGATCCCGTTAGGAAAAGTTGCGTTGATGACTCCGATTATGTCCTGCCCTATTTGGCTCGCGTCGCTGAGCGCTTTGGCCTCGGCGACCGCTGGGCGTGCCGAAGAAGCTATTCCGATCGGGCGTGGCTCGGTCCAGTTGGTTCCCGGGGTGAGTCTCTCTTGGTCGAGTCCGATGCCGTGCTCAATGTTGGCGGTTCAACTCGCTTAGCTACCGACTATCTAAACGCCAAACGCCTCATCTATTTCGGCACTGATCCCGTGATCCATGAACTTGGCTACGCAAACGGCGACCTCATCGCTCGCGATATCGTCAACGAACATGATGCCTGCGTGACTTATGGCGAAAACATCGGCACCCCAGAATGCGCCATTCCTCCGTTGCCACGCTTACTGGCGCACACTCGGCAACCAATCCTCCTCGACTATTGGCAGACGGAGACCTCACCAAGACCCCACTGGACGACGGTTGGGAATTGGAAACAGAATGGCAAAGATCTCGTTTTCAATGGCGACACCTACTTTTGGAGCAAGCACCACGAGTTCCAAAAGTTTCTCGATCTCCCGCAACGAGTGAGCCCCCCCATCGAACTCGGGTTTAATCTGGCGGCCATCGATCCAGAGACTCGCGCGATGCTCGCGACCCGCGGCTTCAC
The DNA here is from genome assembly GCA_037142835.1 of Verrucomicrobiota bacterium. Taxonomy (GTDB): domain Bacteria; phylum Verrucomicrobiota; class Verrucomicrobiia; order Chthoniobacterales; family Chthoniobacteraceae; genus Chthoniobacter. The sequence goes on along the minus strand of JBAWZW010000012.1, from coordinate 10,074 downwards.
CCTTGCTGACGCCGCCTCCTTCACCACCGATCCTTTCCAATATCATGACTATGTCTGCGCATCCCGCGGGGAGTGGACGGTGGCCAAGGATCAAAACGTCCGACTAAGAAGTGGATGGTTTAGCGAGCGGAGTGCCTGCTACTTGGCCGCAGGTCGACCAGTAATCACCCAAAATACGGGGTTTGGTCGAACCCTCCCAACCGGGGAAGGACTCTTTGCCTTTGATACGCTCGACGAAATCGTGGCCGCTTTCGAAGCCGTGGAATCGGACTACCCCAAGCATAGCCGGGCGGCCCGCGCGATCGCCGAGGAATACTTCGATGCCGAGAAAGTTTTGGCGAAGTTACTCAAAGACTTGGGTTTATGAAGTCTTCTGTCGACTATGGTTCTGGACGGTCATTGATTGTGAACGCCGATGATTTTGGCCAGAGTCACGGGGTCAACCAAGGCGTGGCCATTGCACACACGAACGGCATTGTAACCAGTGCAAGCATGATGGTCCGCTGGCCAGCAGTCTCCGAGGCGGTCCTTTGGGCGCGCGGTCGACAGGGATTCAGCCTCGGCTTGCATCTCGACCTCGGCGAATGGCGCTACGATTCCATGGAGTTTTCTTGGGTGCCTGTCTACGAAGTCGTGCCACTCGATAATCCCGATCTCGTATCCGCGGAAGTGCGATCCCAATGTGACCGCTTTTGCGAACTCGTCGGCCATGGACCGACTCACATCGACTCCCACCAGCACGTCCACCTTCGCGAACCTGTTCGGACCATTGTCCTTGAAGAAGCCGCCCGCCTCGGGGTGCCAGTCCGATCAGTGGCCAGTCCCGCGTGCTACTGCGGGGCTTTTTATGGCCAAAGTGCCGAGGGATGGCCAGTTCCAGAGGCCATCCAACCAGCGGCGCTGATCGCACTCCTCGAAAACCTCCCCCTAGGACTGACGGAATTTGGATGCCATCCCGCATCCAAGGCCGATCTTTCAACCATGTATCGCGAAGAGCGGATTCAAGAACTGGCCACCTTAACCGATCCCGCAGTAAAGGCCGCCGCCAAGCGACTGGGCATCCATCTCATGCCATTTCCAGATCCCCAAAAAACGCCTTCCCAGCAAGTAACCACCTGAGAAACTTCCCTAGAACCTCTGGCAAAAGAGCCCAGCGATAGTCAGAGTCGAAAAACCTCAATTCCTAGCCATTAAAAACTAAACACATTGCAAACAGAAAACCCTCATAACCCGATGAAAAGCTTCGAAGAATTGATGTCGCTCTCTCCGTCATCTCCCTATGCCGCATACACTTACTATTGCGATAATTTGGGCGATCACATCCAAACCCTCGCTCTCCTCCAACACTTTCGACCACAAACCCTCCTCAAGCGTGACCGCTTAACTCCCCATCCCGACCTCGCCCTAGTCTCCAACGGATGGCTCACTTCCGGTCGGTTCGCCCAACCCAGTGAGTTCCGTGGCGTCAAGCATGTGGGCATCCACCTGGCCCCCCACGTCCGCACCCCAGAAATGCTCGAAACCTTAAAGCCCTGCGGGATCATCGGTTGCCGCGACACCATCACTCAAAAGTTTCTTTCCGAAAGCGGGATTCCCACGCATCTGACCCGATGTGCGACCCTGACTTTTCCCACCTACCACGGTAAACGCGAAGGCGTCTACAGCGTAGACCTCCAACCGGAGATTCATGAAAAAGTGGCAAGCCTCTACCCAGAAGCCGTTTGCCTTTCCCATGACCTCAAGCCTTTCGCTCCCGAAGAAGTCACCGATGAGGATATCGTCGAGCAATATCGAAAAGCCTACGGACTGCTGATGCGCTACCGCACCGCAGAACTCGTCATCACCACCCGCGTGCACGCAACGCTCCCCTGCATCGCCTTCGGAACGCCGGTAATTTATGTCGGCGTCTTAAATGAGGAAGACGATCGCGTGAGTATTTTCGACGGCATTGGAGTGAAAATTGCCACCAAAGAAGTTCAGGAAGACGCCGCACAGGCCCTAGCAAAGCCTCCCGTGGTCAACTCTGACCCTTTCCGCAACGGATACTTGGCCTTCCTCGAAAATTGCCTTCAAGAACTAAAATCATGAGCCAATTCCCCGAAATCAACGCCGTCATCGCCGATGCCCTCACCTACTTAGAGGAAGCCGCCCTCGAGGATCTTCACTCCTTAGTTCGGCGCATCGAAGAACAATCTGTCCCGGGAATCCTCATCGAAGCGGGTTGCGCCTTAGGCGGATCGGCGATCGTCATGGCCACAGCCAAGTCCCAACTCCGACAACTCAACGTCTATGATGTCTTCGGGGTCATTCCTCCACCCTCCGACCGCGACGGACAGGATGTGCTCGATCGTTACCAAGTCATCACCAAAGGCGAATCCATCGGGATCGACGGCCAAAAATATTACGGCTACGAGGAAAACCTTTACGCCAAAGTCACCGAAAGCTTTGCCCGTCACGGCGTCCCCGTGGATGCCCATCATGTCCACCTCATCAAGGGTCTTTTTCAAGATACCTTGGAAATCAATCAACCGGTCGCCCTCGCCCATGTCGACGGCGATTGGTATGAATCCGTGACGGTTTGCCTCCAACGGATCGTGCCCCACCTTTCTCCCGGCGGTGTCTTAGTCATCGACGACTATGGCGCATGGTCAGGTTGTCGTGACGCCGTTGACGAATACTTCCGCGATCGCGCCGGTGACTTCGAGTTTATCCAGCGCTCCCGCCTCCATATTCAGCGCCGCGCGTCTTCTGTTTAAAGGTGGATAACCGAGGACTGCCGTGTTTGCGGCATCCCCGAACGGCTCCTTGGCGGTTCCTCTAAAATCGCCCGCAGTGCACCCGCAGCCCGCACCGCTAAACGATCATCAAAGCGGTGGTGGACTTGTGCCCTCAGTTCCCCAACTCAGTTCTACGCCAGCAGGTTCCAGCTCCACCCCAAACTCCAGTCCTTGAGAAATCGCTTCATCGCGGAGCCAATGAAAGATCTCGAAGGAATCAGGATAAACATAGTATGCCACATAAGCCTCCCTCTTTGGAATGCTTCGCTGGAGTTTGTTGATCGCTTCCCGATGGTCGGCAATCGTCCACCCGAGGGACTCAATGGGCTTTGATACATCGGAGCCAGGCCGCTTCTCTCTCCAATTAATCGTCGTTTCATTCCGCCCTCCACCAGCGTTTTTGAGAGAATACATCTTCCCAAATTTGCAAATCACTGGCCATGCTCCTTTCGTTTTGGCCCGCTCCCGAGGAAACCGCAGGGTGACAACCCGCCCACTTTTTTCTTTCTGAATCATCTTTTCAATATCTGCCACTCGCCCATTGAGGCGGGCCGTATTCTGTAGCTGAGCCTTGATCGCATTGGCCGCCTCCTCTTGCCTCGCTTGAAGCGCCCGTAAATCTCCAGCCAGCTTTTTCCACTCACTACTAAAGTCGATAGTCTGGTCTGCCACTTGACCACGAATCTCTGCCCCAATCTGATCCCGCTGCTCCCGAGCCGCCGCCACAGCCAGCTCCAACTGCTGCTTTTCTTCGATCAATGCTTCACTCGAATGCTCCGCAGGCGTCGCCAACGCACTGGCCAGCCGCCGCGTTTCCGCCAAGTCAGCCTCCGCCGTGGCAATCTTCCTCTTCATCATCTCGGCACTCGCTTGATCACTCGTCGTCACCACCTCCGTGGTCTGAGCCATCAAGGCCACCAAAATGGCAATCAGCAGGATCGCCCCAAACATACTACAGACCGTATCGAGCAAAAGCTCCAAACTGTCTCCACTGCTCCGGCCAAGTTTTCTCATTTAGATGGATTAAAGTGAATTGCTGACTCCTCGCTCACGGCGTCGTAACCAATCTCGAACCCCGCATCCTTCGCCGCGTCGGTGAGCTTTTGAAAAAGGTCTACCCCTGAAGGCTTAAAATAAAAGACAATGTATTGATCGAGCTTCGAGAATACCTTGATCGCTTCCTCAAACTTCCCCGGAAGATCCCGCCCGCGAATCTCCGAGCTCTCTGGTTGATCAAGCCGCTGCAAGGCGATGGCGTTCGCAGAAACCACCGCCAATACTGGCTCTTTACTCGTCTTCGATCGATCTGGAATCAGCCAGAGTTCATTCTTTTTTGCCTGCTCAGACAGCAACTGCCCCTCTTTCGCCCTTAAAGAATTCTCGGCATTTTTCATCTCCGCTAAAGTCCGGGCGACCTCCGCCTCGCTGATCGCCAACGCCTTGTTCGCCGCCGCAATTTGAGCTTTTGCATTCGCCAACTCACTCGCCACCACCGTGGTCCCGCCACCTTGCTTCACCCCGCTCAATTGCTTTCCACTAGCAATGGCCCCCTGCTGGAGTGTCGCCAAATCTCCCCGGAGAGCGACAATCTGCCCGCGAAGTAGTGCGGGATCGACCTTCGTTCCCCGACTCGTCTCCTGAAGCGTCCGCAAATCGACGTTTGCTTGGCTCAACTCAGCCAAAACCTTTGCCAATTGCGCGGCGAGATCTCCCCTATCTGCCTCTCCAGAAGGCGCTTGACTTGGCTCTCCAATGTCCAAGGCAAGGAGCATCACGATCGTAATAATCACCGCCATCGCCGAGGTAATGATATCTTGAAAGGCGAAAAATGGGCTGATCCCACCCACCCGACCGCGTTGAAATCGACCGTTCACATTTTCTCCTTACTTAGCTCATTGGAGTCAGATCAGCTTGAGTTTCGAAGCCACATGAGCATGGCAATAGTCGTTGCAGGCATCCAAAAATTCCCCCTCTTTACTCTGCATAAATGACAAAAGGAGTTGCACGATCACCGCGCAAATCAAAGCAACCAGCGTCGTCTCAAATTTAGTCGAAAGACCCGCCGTCACCGCCTGCAGTCCCTCTCGAATGGAGTTAATATCGCCGCCCGCCCGCAAGGTAACCCCGAGCGCCCCGATGGCCGCCCGCAACCCAATCACCGTCCCAATAAATCCCAAGACGGGAATCGCCCAAAGAAAGCTATGGACCAAACTATAACTGGAGGCGATCTGCTCCTCATCATAGTCCGCTTGATTCCGTAAGATCATTGCCACATCGCCGACCTGCCCGATATTTTGCAAATTAGAAAGCGCCCGCTCAATCCGATTGAGCAAAACAAAGTTGCTGGCGTTATCGACTAAAGAATGGACCCGACTCAAGACCGCCCGGGCACTTTCCCGATTCAGCAAAAAGTCTGGTTGCTGGGGCACGGCGGAGAGCGTTAAAGCCTCTTCTTGGAGCTTCAACTTTCGCGATTTGATGAAAAGAATCGTCATCGCCCAAAAGAAAAGCAGCATCGTCGGATAAGGGGCGGCTCCACGCTCCAAAAACATCGCCGTAAACCACCGGGCATCGGGAATCTTCTGCAGACCAAAAATGAGGATTGAATAAAAAAGCACGGTCACGAGAAAGCCGATCAGCAAGCTCAGTCCCTTATTCACACTGGTAAAACGCCCACCACGAAAGCCGAGACGTTGCTCGATATCCCTTTTGGACCAATTCAGTCGAAACTCCTCGATGACAAAGGGATTTTGCAGAAGAGGCGCGCCCGACTGGAGCGGTGGAGGCAAGCCGCCCAAGTCCTCGACGGGCGTAACCTGCGGGCTAGTCGGAGAGTTCGGTGGCAATGGTGACAATGGTGGCACGGTAGGAGTCTGATTCGGTGTCATAAAAACATTTTTACCCGGGTTTGTGGCTATAAATAAAAATTACAAAAATAATTACCACCACCGCGACCGCCACAGAAGCTTGGCACCAAGTTCTGGCATTGGCAGAGGCATCCAGCGCGCCTTGGGCGTCTCCAGCATAGTGCTTAGTCTCCACTTGATTGGCGTAAACAATCGCCACGATCCCCAGCGGAAAGAAACAGAAAATCGTCGCCAGAATGGCTTGCGTTAAATAGTTGGGCGGGCACTCGTCCAAGAGCGGAGGCGGCGGAGCAAACAACGGATTCACTGGAAAAGCCGCCTCCATTGGGGGTGTAAAATGGGGCGGGGCTGGTGGTGAAAATTGTGGCGGTCGTGGGGGGGACGCGGTGATCGGTTGCCCAGGGCTCCTCACTTCGCCAGAAAGGCTCACTAATGATCTTGGCGCTTGGCTTTGTCTCAGCGCCACCTCAAGAATATTTTGCTGAGCACGCTCCGCTTGCAGTTGTGCCTCGTAGGTTTGACGGATGAGTCCTTCTCGCTGTTCCGCTTCGGCTCGACGTTTCCCCTCGGGGTCACCCCCAGCGTGCTTTTCTAAAAACTCATCGAGCACCACCCAGCGGTCTTGATACTTTACCTGATGCATCCGACTAATCTCGCCCGAGTTTAGCTTTTCACGGATGGTGTTCACAGGAAAAGGCCCCGATTGCTTTCCTTTCCAGAGGAGTAAAAACTCTTTTTCAGGCGGTGTACTCATAACGTACTCATAAAGTCTCCAACCACGGCATCGCTGGCAATTTCATCTCCTTCGCTTTGGGGTCGGTCATCCGACCCTTGATCTGCTCAAGGAGCTCCCCGCGATCAAGTGACACAAAAAATATCGGAGAAAAGAGGGCCACCGAAGGACGAACTTTTTGGTCGGTCGCCTCGTGAAATCGAGTCAGTTTTGTGCCCTCCAGATTCAATGCCCAGAGGGTTTTTGCATGGCGAGCTTCGCCAAGAAGATGCGCCTTCCCCGAACTATCGATGAACCCCCCAAACTGTAAACCCGCCTTCAAAACCGCCTGCACGACCTCCCTAACGACTTGCGCCTCCCCAACATATTTACGAGTTTGGAGTTCGGCAAAGAAGGGAGTCAGCACCCCGTCTAAAGCCCCCCGTTTCCGTGAGGAGAGCCAGTCAGAACCAAGCAATCCGTCACCCCCGCAGAGGCGATCCAGCTCCGCTAAATCCTTCCGTAAACTTGGACAATACTCAAGCCCCCACGCATAAGGTCGAATATTGATAATGTTGGCAAGCTGTTGCATCACATAGGCTTTCGCCAGCGGATTACTCGATCTTTCCTGGACCAACTCATCAAAAAGCCGAAGGAAAGGTCGCATAAATTTCAGTCCTTCCTCATCGGTCATCCGGTTCAACTCCATTCGCTGCAAACACTCGGATACAGCGGTCAAACGCGGCTCCCCCAATTCCCCGTCCCCACTATCACCAGACTTCGCGTGAACCCAGCTGATCTCTCGCGAAATAAAGGCGGGCCTCTCCGTTTTCAACATCGGATCACAGATCGCCCCCTTCCATTTGGTCGTAAGCGTCTCATCCCCAATCCCTCTCGGACCGTCTTTCGTCAAAGTGCCCCGAACATAAAGATCACGCTTCACCCCTTTCTGACGAAGATCGGTCAAGGTCACCTCGGAAATTTCATTGAGAAAGACATCCCCACGAAGCGCCGACAACTTGCTAACCTCCAAAGGCAAAGCGCCGTCAGGAATCTGCGGCCCCCCTGAAGTATCCTTCTTCGCGGCACTCCAACCCACCGGATCTCCCGGCATCAATAGACCCGCCAACAGCTCGTCCCCCTTCGGAAGCGCCGCAAGCACCTTCCGCGCTTCACTCACCTCAGGGGTTTGCGCCAGTTGCGAATTCTTATACCCCGCAAGCGCCTCCACATAACTCTCCAAAGTGGTCGCCTGCAAAACCGCTTCCCCCACTTTCCCTAACCCCACCATCTCTTCATGAAACGTGTCCACCCGCTTCCGCACTTCGCTAATCCTCGCCGCTTGCGCCGGTGGCAACGCCAACGCCACCACCACGGGACTGACCTGCATTTCCAGCGATTTCAGTCTCGGATCAATCACCCCCAATGACTCGCTAATCCCACTCTTTGTCTGATCATAAGCCAACTTCGTCTCCACGAAGCGCTCGAGTTCCGTCAGCTCCAGCTCCGCCTTCGCCACCAACTTTTCCCGAATCCCCACCAAGTTCGCCTCAAATTGATTCTGCAAAATCAGCAACCGTCCCGCGGGCGCCGCCCGAATCCCCAGTGCCACTCCCGAAGTCAACTGACTCGCCGAACTCATCTTCGTCGCCAAATCCATCGGATCCGCGTTCCCCATCCCCTGCAAGGCAATCGCTTCCAACTCACTAAGACGCCGTTCCGCTTCCGTTAATTTCCCCCGCTCATCCCGCGTCCACCGCTCCACCTCATTGAGGCGCCCACTCAGCTTGGGCTTTTTTGCCAATGATCCGTGCTCTTTTCTCACTTCCAAAACCATCTTCTCCGCCGGCTCCACCTGACCGCCACTTTGTAATTTCGCGAGCTGCCCAGCGTAATCGCTGGCCCGCATCGACCCAATCACCCACCAACCCGCCACCACCAACCCCACTGCCACCACCACGACCGTCGCAATCAGCTTCCCCCGCCTTTGACGCTGAATCCGCTCCAGCTCCGCCTGTAACCCCGCCGCACTGGCCCGCACCCGAGCCACGAATCCTTCCGAAACCGGTCGCTGAAACTTCTCCACCTCCTTCCAGCATCGGCTGAAATTCGCCAAAAGACTTTCCGCATCATTTAAAGTGAGGCTCGAACGAGTCAACACCCGCGAGTCAAACTCTCCAGCTAACCTGTCTAAAGCGGCCATCGCCGCTTGAAAACGCGCAGTTTCCGCGGCCTCCAGCCTTTGGTTTTCTAAAATTTGCTCCAACTGAGCGCACTTCGCCGCGGCCGATGCCCCAAGCACAAATCCATGCTCCGCCTGCAGCACCCGCAACCGAGAAAGCAAGTCCGCCACCATTCGCCAAGCCCCCGCCCGCTGTTCCTCCTCCAGCGATTCCACCAGCCGATCAGCCACCGACATCGCCTCCCGTCTTGCCCCCAGCCGCCGAACTTCCCGGCCCGCCGCATACTCAGGGACTTCCGCCAAACGCTCGGCACTCGCCAACCCCTCTAATTCACTCACCGCCGCCACAATCGCCCCCTCATCTCCCGCCTCCAAGGCAGGACGCAACTCTTGGAGCTTCAGCTGAAAAAGCTTGTTTTCTAAGCGCGCCAACTCCGCCTTCGCGTTGGTATCTTCAGGATTCAAACGGACAATCGAACGAATGATCTGGATCGCTTGCCCATCGTCCCGCGAGGTCACCGCCCCCCGATAATCCTTATAAAGCGGATGATTCGCCGTGATCCCCTTGGCGTATAATTGATCCAAAGTCTGGACCGCTTTCGGATCAAATTTTGGCGGCAGCGGCAACTGCCGGCCTTCGCAAAACGCCACCCACCCCGGCACTTCCGCAAAACTCAAAGTCGCCAGCAAATCGAGCAACCCCGGCTCCGCCTCCGCCAACTGCAACGCCTGGTAATCGCTCCCCTTCCCCAGCATCACCGCACAGGAGTCCAATCGCTGACACGCCGCCTGACAGAGCTGCGCGTAATCCGCGGCCAAACTTTCCACCGGCCAATTCACCCCCTCCACCCCGAGGGCTTCCCGAATTTCTCGAACCAGTTTAGTAGCGGAAACACTCATAATATTAAGGAACTTTCAAAGTCTTCACGGGAACCAGCCCCCACCCCGATGTGCTCCAACTCAGCGGCGGCTTGATGCACAATTGGTAGTCTCCCGCAGGCAGTTGCCTATTCATCAACGGCAAAGATTTCAAACGGGTGATTTCATCAGCAATTTTCAGGAGATATTCCTTTTTTTGCAAGGTGCCAATTTGATTCACCGAACTCGGGGCTAATCCAGCAACAGCACTTTTTACCACCATGCAATCCATGAGGATTTTATTGACGCCCAATCGAATATTCTCAAATTCTGTTCCGCCTTTATTGGACGGAGATAAACGCTTCGCCTCTTTACTCAATTCGTCGATTTGCCTAAAAACTGCCGGAAGATCCGTGGGGTCGGCTCCCAAAAGCGATTCGCCCAGTGGTTTAAGGGTCTTCAATGGGTAGTTAACCTGGGGCTCGTAGGAGTAGCGCGATTGGACATCTTTTACCCCCAAAGGAACAGACAACCCAGAGGCGACGACCGCGCTCCGCCCCAGCGCCCTTATTTTGTCATTGACTACTTGATTATCGGAAACCTTCGCACTCATCGATGCCTCCACCCCAGAGGCTTCCTTCTCTCGGGCGATTAGCAACCCTTGAAGCTCCGCCCTCA